>NZ_JBFAAE010000033.1:0-96415 GCF_040639575.1 Streptosporangium sp. NPDC023825
GGGGTGTTTTGCGTGGCCGGGTAATTCTCTATAACCTGGTGTACGCCCCACCGGGGGGCGGGGGGGGGGGGGGGGGGGGGCCCCCCCCCCCCCCCCCCCCCCGGGGGGGTGCGGTGCTCTTCAGGGACACCAGCTCTGGGGAGATGAAGCGCACGACGAACGGCTCGTTGCGCGCCGCCGGGGATTCCACGCGGCGCACGAGCTGTCGCACCGCCATGGAACCGAGGCGGTCGGGCGCGCTCTCGATGAAGGAATAGGGCAGGGAGAAGGTCGCGGCGAACTCGGCCGAGTAGCGCCCGATGACCGACAGGTCTTCGGGCACACGCAGCCCGCGCTGGTAGGTGACCGAAGGCAGCGCGGCCGCGACCGCCTCGTTGTTGATCAGCAGGCCCGTCGCGGAGGGGTGAGCGTCGAGCACCCCGTTGAGCAGGCGCCCGACGGCGGGCTGGCGCGACTCGCCGTACACGGCGTGCAGGGTGACGCCGAGAAGCCGGGCCCGTTCGAGCGCGGCGTCGCGCAGCCGCCACACGTACGCGCCGCCGCGCTCGACCACGTGGTCGGGTTGCGAGATGAGGACCAGCTCGCGGTGGCCGAGCCGGTGCAGGTGGTCCACCATGACCCGGCCGGCCTCCTCGAAGTCGAGGTCGAACACGTCGAGCCCGGAGCAGTCGCCCGGCAGGCCGACCAGGGCACCCGGCTGCGGAGCGGCCCGCAGGATGGGCAGTCTCGGGTCCTCCTGTGCGATGTTCATGAGCACGACGCCGTCCACCATCCGCGAGTCGGTGATGCGCCGCAGCGCCCGCGCCCCGTCGGCCTCGGTGACCAGCAGCGTGTCATAGCCCAGGTCGCGTGCCGTGTCGGTGACGCCCAGGATGTACTGGAGCATCGCGGGCGCGAACTCGTCCTCGTGGAATTGCGCGAGCAGGCCGAGAACCATGGTCTCGGATGTGGCCAGCGCCCGGGCGCCCGCGTTCGGCGTGTACGCCAGCGCTTCGGCCGCCGCCAGAACGCGCCGGCGGACCTCATCTGAGATGGGCCGCTTGCCCGACAACGCGTATGACGCCGTGCTCCGGCTCACCCCTGCCTCCCGGGCCACGTCTCCGATCGTCGACACTCTCAGCTCCAATCATCGAACCGGTTCGATACATTGCCGCGAATTTTTACATAGCTGTTTTCAGGGGGGCACGTTGAACAGCCTCTATTCGGCCGCGGCTCGGCGCCGTCGCGGAATGGTGTCTTGGAAGAAGAGGCGAACCGGTTCAACGAAGTTGCTCGACTTTGGCCCGAGCGGGAGGTGCGTGTCAAGACGGAAAGTTACCGGCGATACCGAATCGTAACCTGCCGGAAAAGGGGCGTTGACGGGACGTGCGCGGCTACGTAACCTACGCGGAACTCACACCGCGGTGCGGGGTGACCCCGAAGCGTTGCCCGCGTTCACATGTATGAAGCGGGACCGGCGCCGCCCTCTCCAGCCCCCGAGGTGGCCGGGCATCGACGCTCCTTGCCGTCCACGATTCGCCGTGCCCTTCACCGATCGCTTCAGGATGGCTCCTGGGACGACGGACTGCTGGTCGGCGTCCCGCCGACGCCCTGGCGACGCCTCTGCCCTCCGGGCGGGGCGCCGTCGCTTCAGCGGTGTTGCCGTTTCCAGGAGCGGACGACCAGACCGGCCGCGGCGAGAAGCAGGAAGACCAGCAGGATGTCCAAGGGGTTCACCATGCGGGCCTCCCTGCCCCACGGTCGAGGGACTATCCGTCCCGGCGCGCAGATATCCGCTCACGGCGAGGAACGCCGTCCGGATCCGGCCGGCCGGGGTTGGGCCGCCCTTCGGGTTCGGCGCACGGCTCCCATCAGGTGGAGCCCGTCCCTTCGAGCGGGTGACGCGAGGACGGCCGACGTGACAGGCAAGTCAGTGCTTGCCTCTTGATAGGCAAGTCTTCACTTGCCTATGCTTGGGGTGTGGCGGAGGACGTCTTCAAGGCGCTGTCCGATCCCACCCGCCGGCGCATCCTCGATGAGCTGGTGGACCGGGACGGCCAGACCCTGTTCGAGATTTGCGCGCGGCTGGTGGCCAAGCACGGCCTGGGGCTGTCCCGCCAGGCGGTCAGTCAGCATCTGGCCGTCCTGGAATCCGCGGGTCTGGTCCGTTCGCGGCGCCAGGGCCGCTACAAGTTCCACGACCTGAACACCGAACCGCTTGAGCACATCGTGACCCGGTGGCTCAGGCCAGAAAAACCAGAGGGCACCCCATGAAGATCCACCTGTCCAGCGTCTTCGTCGATGATCAGGACAAGGCCCTGCGCTTCTACACCGACGTGCTGGGATTCGTGAAGAAGACCGAGGTCCCGCTGGGCGAGCACCGGTGGCTGACCGTCGTCTCGCCGGACGACCCCGACGGGACCGAGCTGCTGCTGGAGCCCGACGAGCATCCGGCGGTGAAGCCGTACAAGACGGCACTGGTGGAGGACGGCATCCCGGCCACCGCCTTCGCCGTGGACGACGTGCACGCGGAGTTCGGGCGGCTGCGCGAGCTCGGGGTGCGCTTCACCCAGGAGCCGCTGGAGATGGGCCCGGTCACCACCGCGGTCCTGGACGACACCTGCGGCAACCTGATCCAGATCGTGCACCACGGATAGGACCCGCTTCCGCGGCGCCCGCCGGACGGCGCCGGCGCCGTCCGGCGGGCGCCGCGGTCCGGCCGGGCCGGGGGAGGCGCATCTCGGTCGTGCTCGAACCGGGTGAGGTCCGCCGGTGCTCTCGGCCGGATTCGAACCGGCGCCCGCCGCCTCGAAAGGCGTGTGTCCTCGGCCGCTGGACGACGAGAGCGGTGCAGGGGGACGGAGTCGAACCGCCACAGCCGAAGCGCCCGGGTTACAACCGAGTGAGCTCACCATGTGCTCAGCCCCTGCGTGTCGAGATGAGACTACCGAGGGAGCCCCGGCGGTCTCACCTCGTTTTCGCGCGCGGGCCCGGTCCCGGAAGGCGAGCCTCATCCGCGCCGCCCATGAGATTTGTCATCGGCCGGCGAGGAGGGACACACCCGAGCCGGTGAGGACCGGCACTACTGCACGGCCGGGCGGCGCCGGAGGCTGGGATCATGACGATGCCCGATCGACTCTCCCCGATCCTCCGGCCCCGACCGGCCGACGCGGCTCCACGACCGGCCGATGCGGCTTCATGCCGGGGCGATGCGGATCCACGACCGGCCGACGCGGCTTCATACCGGGGCGATGCGGATCCACGACCGGCCGACGCGGCTTCATACCGGGGCGATGCGGATCCCCGGCAGGCCGGCTCGTCCCGGCGAGGAGTCGCGACGCTCCGCCGCGCCGCGCTGGCGTCGGCGCTGGGGGTGGCGCTCGTGGCCGGTCCCGCGTTCGCCGGCCCCGGCGTCACCCGCCCCGCACTCGCTGGAACGACGTCGGCCGGGGCCGGCCCCGGCCCCGGCCCCGGCGCCGGTCAGGTGGCACCCGTCCGGCTCACGCTGCCGCGGCCCACCGGCCCGCTGCGGGTCGGGACCGTGTCGCTCCACCTGGTCGACCGCTCACGGCCCGACCCGTGGGTGCCCGCCATGCGGTCCCGGGAGCTCATGGTCCAGCTGTGGTACCCGGCACGGAAGGCGGCGGCGTACCCCCGGGCGCCCTGGCTCACGCCCAGGCTCGCGGAGGCCGTCCTGGCGGGTGTTCCTGCGGGAACCGTACGCCTGCCGGTCACGCACGGGCGAGTGGGGGCGCCGGTGTACCGAGGGCGGGGGCCGCTGCCGGTGGTGCTCTTCTCGCACGGCTTCGGCGCCGACCGTGCCTCCGGCACCGCCCTGGTGGAGGATCTCGCCAGCCACGGTTACGTGGTCGCCGCCATCGACCACACCTACGACGCCGGAGCGGTGGAATTCCCGGACGGGCAGGTGAGGATCCACGCGGCGAGCTCACCGCCGCCGAACTTCGACGACCACGACGATCCCGTCGCCACCAAGGCGGTGGCCGCCCGCCTCGCCGACACCCGTTTCGTCGTGGACCGGTTGACCGCGCTCAATCGCGGGCGTGCCGTCGACGCCGAGCGCCGGTCCGTGCCCGAGGGGCTGCGCGGCGTGCTTGATCTGTCCCGTGTCGGGATGTTCGGGCATTCGCTGGGTGGCGCCACCGCCGCCGCGACCATGCACGCGGACTCGCGGGTCAGGGCCGGCGTCAACCTGGACGGCGCGATGTTCGGGCCGGTCCTGCGGGAAGGGCTGGATCGGCCGTTCATGCAGGTCGGAAGCTCGGAGCACGGCCGGGGCAACGACCCGAGCTGGGCGGCGCTGTGGGCCCGCCTGCGAGGCTGGCGGCTGGAGCTACGGCTGGACGGTACGGGCCACACCTCGTTCACCGACCTTCAGGTGCTGCTCCGGCAGCACCCGCTGGGACTGCCGCCGGACCAGGTCACCGGGATGATCGGCGAAATCGACGGCCCTCGTTCGGTGCTGATCCAGCGGGTCTACATTCGCGCGTTCTTCGACCGCCATCTGCTGGGGCGGCCCGGCGCGTTGCTCGCCGGTCCGTCCAGGCGCTGGCCGGAGATGCGGTTCGCGCCGTAGCGGGCCGTAGGAGCGTCCCGCGAGAACGGGTGCGATCATGAGGGGGTGGGTGGGATGGGAAGCGGACTCACGGAGCGGTCGCGGCGGTGGCGCCGGCGTGGCCAGGCGGAACGCTGGGACCTGTGGACCCGCGTTTCGCTCTCCGGGGCGTACGTCCTCGAACCGCTGTGGGCCTCCATCATGATCGGCCCGACGGTGGGGCCGGTCGCGCGGTGGGTGATGGCGGCCTGCATCGCCCTGCACGCCGTCATCTGCGCGCTGCTCGTTCACGCGGGCCTGGACCACTATCTGGGGCGTCGGTCCCGGCCGGTGCGGCTGATCGCCCTCGCCGCCGGGCTCACGGTCGCGGGCGTGGTGGCCGGGGCCGTGGCCTACCCCGACGCGCAGCCCGGTCACCCCGACGGCCCGGCCTCGGGCCTGGTGGTCGTCCTCGCGATCGCGTTCGTCGTCGCCGTGTCGTCGGCGGTGCCGCTCCCCGTCACCGCCGGCGTGCTGGCGGCGGCCGTGGCGACGAAGTTCGCGGTGTCCCGGATGGAGGGCGCTCCCGTGTCGGTCGCCGTCCCGGCCGCGCTCGGCCTGGGCAGCCTGGTGCTCGCCTGGCTGCTCACCTACCGCGTCTCGATGTGGGGGCTGAAGGGCGTCTGGGAGCTGGACCACTCCAGGAAGGCGCACGCTCGGCTGGCGGTGGCCGAGGAGCGGCTGCGCTTCGCCCGCGACCTGCACGACGTGATCGGCCGCAACCTGTCGGTGGTGGCACTCAAGAGTGAACTCGCGGCACGGCTGGTCGAGCGTGGCCGGTCCGGGGCGATGGACGAGATGCGCGAGGTGAGCAGGATCGCGCACGAATCGCTGGCCGAGATGCGCGCGGTGGTGCGCGGATACCGTACCGCCGACCTGGACACGGAACTGGCCGGTGCCAGGTCGGTGCTCGCCTCGGCCGGGGTGCGCTGCCAGGTGATCGGCGACGGGCGCGGCCTGTCCGCCGAGGTGCAGAGCACGCTCGGCTGGGTGGTGCGGGAAGGGACGACGAACGTGCTGCGGCACAGCGAGGCGCGGATGTGCACGGTCTCCCTGCGCCGGTCGACGACCGGCGGCACCGATCGGCTCACGCTGAGCATGGAGAACGACGGGGTGACGGGTCCGGAGTCTCCCGACGGCCGGCGGCCGATCGGCAACGGGTTTCCCGGCGTGGCGGAACGTCTCGCGGCGCTCGGCGGAAGTGTCGTCACCACGCGGGAGCCGCCCGACCGGTTCCGTCTCACCGCCGAGCTGCCCTTGCCCGTGGCCGTCCAGGAGGAGACCCCGTGACCACTGTGGCGCCGCCGCGCATGACCGCCGGGCGGTTCCCGGCTCGGTGGAAGGACGTCCGGTGAGCGGCGCGCCGATCCGGATCCTGCTCGCCGAGGACGAGCACCTCATCCGGGGTGCCCTGGTGGCACTGCTCGCCCTCGAGGAGGACCTGAGCGTGGTGGCCCAGGCGGCCACCGGCGCCGAGACGCTCGCCATGGCCCGCGTCTTCCGGCCGGACGTGGCGATGCTCGACCTGCAACTGCCCGACCTGGACGGCGTGACCGTGGCACGCATGATCCATGAGGAGGTGCCCGGGTGCCACACCATGATCGTTACAAGCCATGGCCGCCCCGGGCACCTGAAGCGGGCGCTCTCCGCCGGGGTACGGGGTTTCCTGCCGAAGACCGTCTCCGCCGCCGTGCTGGTCGACGTCGTGCGCACGATCCACGGCGGCGGCCGCTACGTCGATCCGCAACTCGCCGCCGAGGCGATCGGCGCGGGCGACAGCCCCCTCACCCCACGCGAGGCCGACGTGCTGGAACTGGCCGCCGAGGGAGCGCCGGTGGACGAGATAGCCCGCAGGGCGGCGCTGTCGCCCGGCACCGTACGGAACTATCTTTCCTCCGCGGCCGGGAAGATCGGTGCCGCGAACCGTCACGAGGCCGCGCGCATCGCCCGCCAGTACGGCTGGATCTGAGCACGGCCCCGGATGCTCGAGGCGGCCGCCGGCGCGGCAGGGCCTGCCGCGAGCAGGGGGCCGCGGCCGGAGCGGGCCGCGCGGCCGGGGCTCAGGGGCTCGTGCACCGGTAGCCGGACGGTGTCTGGGTGTCGCCGTTCGGACGGCTCGCCTGGAAGCCGAAGGTGGTGCTCTGGCCGGGGCCGAGCGCGCCGTTGTGCCCGGAGTTCCGCGCCGTGACGGTCTGCCCGCTGACGGCGAGCGTGGCGTTCCACGAGCCGGTGACGGCGTGGCCGCCCGGCAGCGTGAAGGTCACCGTCCAGCCGCTGGTCGCGGACGTGCCGGTGTTGGTGACCGTGACCGGCTGGGTCACGTACCCGGTTCCCCACTGCGTCTGGACGGTCGCCGTCACGGAGCATCCTCCGGTGCCACCGCCGCCCGGCAGGGTGGTGACCGTCGCCGTGTCCGACACCGGCGAGAGGTTGCCCGCCGCGTCGCGGGCCCGGACCTGGTAGCGGTACGTGGTGCTCGCGGTGAGCCCGGTCTCGGCGAAGGAGGTGGTGGCCGAGGTTCCCACCTGGGTGAAGGCGCCGCCGGACGCGCCCGGCGCGCGCAGGACGTCATAGCCGCTCACGCCCACGTCGTCGGTGGAGGCGGTCCAGGCCAGGGTGGTGCCGGTGGAGGTCGTCCCCGACGCGGCGAGGCCGGCCGGCGCGGTCGGCGGGGTGGTGTCGTCCCCGGTGGCGGCCGGCGGGACGCGGACGATGCGGTCGTCCTGCGCCACCGGGGTGCCGCGGCCGTCCCGGTTGCTGGTCGCCACCCAGAGCCAGCCGTCCGGCCCGACCGCGACCGTGCGGAGCCGCCCGTAGGCGGACTGGAACTCGGCCAGCGGCGTGCCGGGCGTGCCGGCGCCGGTCAGCGGCACCGTCCAGAGCCGCTGGCCGCGCAGCGCGGCGACGAAGAGCGTGTCGTTGGCCCAGGCCAGCCCGCTCGGCGACGCCTCGGCGGTGGTCCACGTGACGATCGGGTTGCGGAAGGAGGGGTTGGTGCAGGTGCCCTCGCACGTCGGCCAGCCGTAGTTGGCGCCCGCGACGATCTGGTTGATCTCGTCCCGGGTGTTCTGCCCCAGTTCGGCGGCGTACATCCTGCCCTGGGAGTCCCAGGCCAGGCCCTGGACGTTGCGGTGGCCGTAGGTCCAGACGCGGGAGCCCGCGATCGGATTGTCGGCGGGCACGCCGCCGGTGGGCGTCATGCGCAGGATCTTCCCGGCGAGGCTGTTGAGGTTCTGCGCGTTGGCGGTGTTGCCGGCGTCGCCGGTCGCCACGTAGAGCATGCCGTCCGGTCCGAAGGCGATGCGGCCGCCGTCGTGGAAGGTGTTGCCCGGCACCCCGGAGAAGATCACCGTCTGCGTCTGAGGTGCGGTCAGTTGCAGCCTGACCAGGCGGTTGTCCCCGGCGGTGCTGGTGAAGTACGCGTACACCCAGCCGTCCTGGGCGTAGGAGGGCGACACGGCGATGCCGAGCAGGCCGCTCTCACCCGAGGCGCTCACCCCGCTGACGGTGGCGACCGCGGTGGGCGTCTGGCCCGGCCGCACCCGCAGGATGCGTGCGGTGTTGCGTTCGGACACCAGCGCGCTGCCGTCCGGCAGGAACGCCAGGCCCCAGGGCACCTGAAGGCCCGTGACGGAGACCTGCGCCCGGGAGAAGTCGAAGCCGCCCACCACCTGGGCGCGGGCCTCGGGAGCGGTGACGACCAGCGCGAGCAGCGCCAGAATCAGGGCCGGGACGACGCGGGCGCGCATGCTGGACTCCTCGGGACTCCATGGCCGGATCACTGTGCGGGTGCCAGCACCGTAGGCACGCGGGCCGCGCAACCTCAAACACCGCGGTCGGCCCGTCCTGACGATCTGGGAGGACGACACCGCGAGGGTGAAACTTTCATGTCCAGGGCGAAAGTTGCGGATGGATTCCGCGGGACCGCAGGGGGCCGGGGCGCCCGCGGGTCAGCGGTGGACGGCGCCGGAGGTGTCCTCCTCGAGGAGGGCGGCGCCGGAGGTGTCCTCCTCGAGGAGGAAGCCGCCGGACTGGTGGTGCCACAGACGGGCGTACGGCCCCTGGGCCCGCAGGAGTTCGTGGTGATCGCCCTGTTCCACGACGCGGCCCTGGTCGAGCACCACCAGGTTGTCCATGCGGACGACGGTGCTCAGCCGGTGCGCGACCACGAGGGCGGTGCGGTCGCGCATCAGGCCCCACAGGGCCTCCTGGACGAGGGTCTCGCTTTCGGAGTCCAGCGCGCTCGTGGCCTCGTCCAGCAGCAGGATCGGCGCGTCGCGCAGGATCGCGCGGGCGAGGGCGACGCGCTGCCGCTGGCCGCCGGAGAGCTTGACGCCGCGCTCCCCGACGAGCGTGTCGAAGCCGTCCGGCAGGACCTCGGCGAACTCCGTGACGTGCGCCGCCCGCGCGACCCGGTGGATCTCGGCGTCGGTGGCACCCGGCCGGGCGAAGGCGATGTTGTCGCGCAACGACCGATGGAACAGGGCGGGCTCCTGGGGGACGTAGGCGATCAGGCTGCGCAGGTCCGCCTGGCGGAGCCTGGCGATGTCCTGGCCGCCGATCAGGATCCGGCCGCCCTCGATGTCCATGAGGCGCAGCAGCAGCCGGGTGAGGGTGGTCTTGCCGCCGCCGGACCGGCCGACCAGGCCCAGCTTGGTGCCGGTGGGGATGTGCAGGTCCAAGCCGTCGAACAGGGGTGGAGCGCCGGCGTGCGCGAACGTCACCCGCTCGAACCGCACGCCGGCGTCGGCGGGGCGCAGCGGTTGGGGGTCGTCCGGGTCGGTCACTCCCGGCGGCGTGAGGAGAAGCTCGGTGAACTGGGCGGACTCGGTGAGCACGCTCTCCATGCGGCGGTAGATCTGGTTGAACTCGAACATGATGCCGATCGAGGTCGAGTAGTAGCTGAACGTCACCACGATCGCCTCCACGCCCAGGCCGCCGCGGAGGGTGACGGCGAGCAGCAGGCCGACGGTGCTGGTGAGGATCGACAGCGGTGCGATGACGGTGTCCACCCGGAGGTTGCCGTAGTCCCAGGAGCGGAGCGTCAGCCTGCGCTGCTCGGCGACCTGGGCCCGGTGCTGCGCGGCCTCGCGGCCCTCGGCGGCGAACGCGCGGACCGTCTCCATGTTGGCCAGCACGTCGGCGACGTGCCCGGACACCCGTACCTTGGCGGCCTCACGCCGGTCCACCAGCCTCTGGCGGCGGCGGATGAGCGGGGCGACGAGGAAACAGGTGACGACGATGAGGCCCACGAGCACGAAGACCAGCAGCGGGTGGTATCGCCACAGCACCACCGAGGCGAACGCCAGCGGCACCAGCTTGGCGATGATCGAGAACGTGAGCGTGTCCACGAAGCTCTCGAACCCGCCGGAGAAGCTCAGCACCCGTTTGGTCAGCGAACCGGCGAAGTTGTCGTGAAAGAACGCGGCGTCCTTGGCGAGCAACTCGTCCATGCCCTTCACACCGAGATGCTCGATGCCCCGGGCGTCCGTACGGTTCAGGAAGTGGATGCCCACCCGCCACAGGATCTCGCCCGCGAGCAGCACCGCCCCGAAGCCGAGCACGTACGGCATGAGCGCGGCGACGGTGGCGTCCCCGCCGCCGGCCAGCCGCCCCACGATCGCGCCCACCGCCAGCGGCGCGAGATAGAACAGGCAGGTGTTGCCCAGCGCCGGCAGGATCAGCGCGGGCGCGGCGATCCGCCACTGAACCAGCAGCTCCTCGTTGTAATAGCGCAGCGCCAGCAGAACGGCCGACCTGCGGGGGGACGGTTTGTCTCCGGGGGAATCGAGTGATTCCGGCATGGTCATCCGCCCCTCTGAGCAACCGTGATTACGGCAATGGTCGCGCAGGGCGGGTGGAGGAGGCGAATGATTTTCCCGGGAGCGGGACGGGTGAGGCGCGCGGTTCCCGGGCTGGACACGGGGGAAATTCCCCGCCGGGTCACGCCGGGTATATCGCGGGTGGCCGATCGGCATTATCGCCAGGCCTGACGTCCCCCGAAGGGGGCATTTCATGTCATATCTGCATTTCCAGGTCTGACGTCACTCGAATAGCATGCGTTTCCCGTCATGCCGCCTCATGCGTACCTGGTGACGCGCTCCTCAGCGGCAGGCCGGGGCCTCGAGGTGGGGTGAGCGCGGCGTCCTCGTGAAGCGGGAGGCGGAGCACGAAACGCGCGCCGCGGGGGCTGTCCTCGACCCGCAGGGTGCCTCCGCTCGTCTCGGCGATCTGCCGGGCGATCGGCAGGCCCAGCCCGGTGCCTCCGGCGTCCCTGTTGCGGGCGGTGTCCAGCCGGGCGAACCGCTGGAAGACCAGCTCCCGCTTGTCCGGATCGATGCCCGGCCCGTCGTCGATCACCTCCAGCACCGCGATGCCGTGCGGAAATCGCCGGTCGTCGCCCGGCGCCCGCCGCACATTGATGACGATCTTGCTGTCGGCGTGCCGTTCGGCGTTGTCGATGAGGTTGGTGAGGAGGCGGCCCATCCGCAGCCGGTCACCGATCACCACCACGCCGGGCTCCAGGGAGAACTCACAGCTGTTTCTCATGTGGTGGCGCATCCGGCACTCCGCGGCGACGAGTTCGGCCAGGTCGATCTCGTCGTGGGCGCCCGGGCCCCCCGCGTCCAGCCGCGCGATGGTCAGCAGGTCGTGCACGATCGCCTGCAGCCGCTCCATGCTGCCCAGAACGGTGCGCCCGAGCTTGGTCACACTGGTCTCCTGGGGCGCGCGCAGGGCGTCCTCCACCTCGGCGCGGATGGCGGCGATGGGGCTGCGCAGGTCGTGGGAGGCGTCCGAGGCGAACTGGCGCTGCTGCTCCACCGCGGTTTGCAGGCGGTTCAGCGTGTGGTTGATGCTGACGGCCAGGTCATGGATCTCGTCGTCGCTGGGCGGCACGGGCGCCCGGCGGCTGAGGGAGGTCTCGTTGATCTCGTCGAGTTCCGCCCGGATGGCGGTCACCGGCTTGAGGGACGCGGCGGCGATCCGGCGGCCGAGGTAGGTGATGGCCGCGGTGAGCACCACCGCGGCCCCGCCGACCAGCCCGGCCAGCCGCGGATCGACCCACAGGGGAAGCGTGGGGGTGGCGCAGTAGACGATCCAGTTCCCGCCCTCCCGGTAGGCCCACTGCGCGACCACGATGTCGCATTCGCCAGGAGGAAAGGCCCCGCCGCACACGACGGAGCTGGCGGCGGCCCTGTTGCCGGGGGTGAACGTCGCCATGCGCGGCTTGCCGCGCATGTTCGGGGTCGAGACGACGACCCGGTTCTGCGAGTCGACGACCTGGATGTGGCGGAACGGGTTCCGGGCAAGGGGGTAGGCTACCTTGCCGCTCTCCACCTGCATGGCCACCCGGCCGCCATCCGCGACGATCTCCGCGGTGAGCGACTCCGTACTGAAACGATGGATGGCGATCATGAGCACTGTGGCCACCAGCGTGCACAGCAGGGCCGCCGTTGCAGCGGTGAACAGGGTGATACGCGTTATAAGTGAAATGGAGTGTTTGACGCTCATTTTTCACTCCCTGAAACGGGGAGCACTTGATTGATGAGCGCTCAGTGTCGCGGGTCCTGACGGCCCCGGGCCGTTTCTCGGGCGATCGCCGGGCCGGTACCGGCGCGGTCGCGCCGGCGGGCGGTGTCCGGCCGGATGAAACGTCCGAAACGGATGGACGGTCGTGAGAGGTCGGCATCGGGAGTACAGCGTCATCACCTCTGTCCACGGCAAGACCGGCATGTTGCCCAGGTAAATCGGCATCCTTGGTGAGCGCCAATAAGGGTCATCTTAAGTCGATCATCTGAAGAAACGGAAAAGTCATGACAATGTGGAGTGCGGGTTGGTGCAAAACCTTCAATGAATCTCCCTGTGGCCTACCGCTTTCAGGCGATCCGATTACTTCCCCCAGGCGGACCGGACCGGGAACGCCGGCTGGGCCACCGCGAGGCGGGCAGGATCTTCGTCCTGGTGGCCGCCGGTGGACTTCCCGCCCGGGCGGGCGATCCGTCATCCGGCCGGCCGGGCCCTCCGGGCGGCCTTCCGCGAGCGTGACACCGTGTTCGGGGCGAACGACGTTCTCGCGGCGGCCGAACCCGTCCGCCACGATCCGGGTGCCCGCGGCATGCCGGAGCCGATCGCCGCCCGGTTCCCGGACCTGATCACGCACCGGTTCGCCCGGCACGGGCCGAGCTGGAAGATCATGGTCGCCCGGCCTCGCCGGGCGCCCTCGCCCGCGGCCGCCGCCCTGCTGAGGCACATCATCTGACGTCAGCCAAAGGACGCGTCGCCCACAGTGGACCGTGCCACGGCGCGGGGCGACGAGGCCCGGGCCGTCCGCGTGTCCGCTCTCGGCGGGGGGAGATCAGGACGGAGTCAGGCCGGGGTCAGCGGCGTAGGGAAATATGAGGGCAAAGCGCACCAAAAGCAATCAGTAGGGGGTTGGTCACGGCACCAGGTCCGCTCACGGCGAACATCCATGTGGGGAACCGGGGTGTGGCCCTTTGTCTGGGGGAAGCGATGCGGTTTCACATGCTAGGCCCGTTGGAGGCCGTCGACGGCGATCAGCGGCTCGTGTTGGGGGGCATCAAGCAACGAGCGACTCTGGCGTTCCTGCTGTTTCACGCGAACAGGGCCGTGCCCGTCAGCCAGCTGATGGAGGCGCTGTGGTCGCTGGAGCCTCCGGCGACGGCGCGGAAGATCCTGCAGAACGCGGTGTGGAGCCTGCGCGGAGCACTCTGTTCGCGCGCCTACGCCGACGAGTCCGTGGAGTTGCTGACCCAGCCACCCGGATACATGCTCCGCGTGAACACCGACGAGATCGACCTCTACCTGTTCAACCGGTGGGTGTCGGAGGGGCGGGCCGAACTGGCCGCCGGCTCGGCCGCCGCGGCGGCCGTACGGCTGCGCGAGGCCCTCTCGCTGTGGCAGGGGTCCGTGCTGGCCGACCTGGTCGAGGCGGGCATCACCTGGCCCGAGATCACCGCCGCGCAGAACGCCAGGCTGGACGCGACGGAGGACTGCTTCGAGGCGGAGCTCGCCTGCGGCCGTCACCAGTCCGTGCTGGGCGCGTTGACGGCGATGGTCCGGACGGAGCCCCTGCGCGAGCGCCTGTGCGGCCAGCTCATGCTGGCCCTGTACCGGTGCGGTCGCCAGGCCGACGCGCTGAACGTCTACAGCCGCGTGCGCTCCGCCCTCGTCGAGGATCTCGGGCTCGAGCCCTGCCGGGAGCTGCAGGTGCTGCAGCAGGCCATCCTCGCCCAGGACGCCGGACTGGATCTTCCCGACACGCAACCGCAGGCGGAGCCGATCACGCTGACCACGGTGGACACCTCGCCCCCGGCTCCGCCCCCACCCCCGCCCGCGGGGCCGGCGACTGAGTGCCGCCAGGTGAGCGTCCTGCTGGTCCGCGCCCAGCCCGAGCTCGGTGACAGGCACCGGGTGCGCGAGGGCCTCACCGGCTTGATCAAGGACGTCGTCGCCTCGATGGACGGGACCACGGTCGCCTCCATCGGATCGGTGACGCTGGCGCTGTTCGGAGCCACCGGGGACCGTGCGGTGGACGTCCGGCACGCGGTGCGCGCCGCCGCGGCGATCCGCGGCGGTCTCGACGCGGTTTCCGGTGCGGACGACGGGAACGGCCCGTCCACGCCACGGGTCACCGTCCAGGCGGCGGTGACCACGGGGGAGGCGATCGTCCGCTACGACCCGAACGGAACCGGTGCCCTGCTCTCGGCCGACGGGCCCCTGCTGGACGAGTGCGACTCCCTGCTGTCCCTCGTCCCGCCCGGTGAGATCTGGGCGTGTGACGAGACCAGACGGGCCACCGCCGCGACGATGACCTACACGGCGGTCGGCGAGTCGCCCGCGCGATGGCGGCTCGAGGCGGCGGATCCGCGCCCCGTGGCGCCCATGACGCCCATGACGTCCGTCGCCGATCACGAGCTCGAGCTGAGCGTCCTGCTCGGCCTGCTCGAACGGGTACGGCACCGCCGGGCGCCGCACGTCGTGACGTTGCTGGGCGAGGCCAACATCGGCAAGAGCCACCTGATCATGGAGTTCGAGCGCCGGGTCATGGGGCAGCCGGAGCGGACGCAGTTCCTGATCGGCCACGCGCCGCTTTTCGCCAGGGACAACGTGCTGGCCATCCAGGAGGCGATACTGGCCTCGGTCGGCGGTCTCATGCGGGGAGATCCGGCGAGGACGGCGGGAGACAGGGTCGCCAGGGCGCCGTGGCACCTCACGGCGGGCGAGCAGAAGTCCAACAGGCTGCTTTCCCTGCTGGGCCCGCTCGTGGCGGCGGAGACGGAGCGGGAGCCACCCTGCGCCGTCGGCGAGTCACGGGCCGCCGCGCTGCGGTTCTTCGGGGAGATCGCCCGGAACTGCCCCCTGGTGATGATCGTGGAGGATCTGCACCGGGCCGACGACGTCGTGCTCGACTTCGTTCACGACCTCGCCGACCACATGGAGCCGGTGTCCCTGCTGGTGATAGCCACCGCCCGCCCCGACCTGTTCACCCGCCGCCCCGGATGGGGCGGCGGCAAGCGACGATTCACCACGATCACCATGGACCCCGCCGTGGAGACCGCCTCGTCGCGGGCGGAGGAGTTCCTGCAGTTCGCGACACGGAACGACGCGGTCGATTCGCGGAGCTGGCTGCGCGGCAGCCTGCTGCGCAGCGCGCCGTACAGCTGAAGCGCGACCCGCGCCCGGGGAGCGCCGCCCCCGCCCCGTGTCCGGAACGGCCCGGTCCCGATCACGGTCCTCGGCGACCGGTGGGACGGCCGGCCGATTCCGAATTCGATGCTGTTGACAATCGCGACCAACCTGGCCTCCACTTACCAAGGAGTGAACAAGGCGGGAAAGGCCGGGGTCCAGGGTAGTAGGGGAGTCGAATGAAGATCGCTGTGCTCGGCACGCTTTCGGCATGTGAGGCGGGGATATCCTTCATTCCGACGGCGGCAAAACCGCGCCAGGTTCTCGCCATGCTCGCCACGCGCGCCGATCGTGTCATTCCGGCCGCGACCCTGGTGAAAGAACTGTGGGGGGATGCGCCTCCGCCGAGCTTTCAGACAACGCTGCAGACGTATATCGCCCACATCCGCAGCCATGTCAGGGCCGCGCTGTTGCAGTCCGGCCAGCTTCACCGTCGCAGTCCCAAGGATGTGCTGATCACCCGGCCCGGGGGTTACCTGCTGGCCCCCGCGGGCGGGTCGGTGGACATGTGGGAGTTCGAGCGCCAGGCCTTCGCCGGTTACCGGGCCATGGACTCCGGGGACCACGTGGTGGCCTCGCGGAAGCTGCGGTCGGCGCTCGCCCTGTGGAGGGGGCCGGCGCTCGCCGACATCTGCGTCGGTTCGATCCTGCGACTGGAGATCGAGCGGCTGGAGGAGGCCAGGCTCTGCGCCCTGGTGCGGCGCATCGAGGCGGACCTGCATCTGGGCCGGCACCAGGAGGTGCTCAGCGAGCTCACCGTCCTCGTCCGGCAGCACCCGGACAACGAGAGCCTCTGCAGGCACTTCATGATCGCTTTGTACCGCTCGGGACGCTGCGGCGACGCGCTGGCGGCCTACCGCCGGCTGCGGACCACGCTCGTCCGCGAGCTCGGCATCGAGCCCTCCGCCACGGTACGCGAGCTGCACCAGGCGATGCTCGCCGGCCTGCCCGAGCTTGACGTCACGGAGGTCAGGGCCGCGAGGCCCGGACTGGCCCACACCGGCTGACGCCGGCGGCGTCCGCCGGAAGGCGGGGCGACACGGGAACACCCGGCCTGGCTCGCTCGCGGTTCGCCGGCGTCCCCGGATCGCGCGGGAGAGCCGGTGATCGCCACGTGGGGCCCCGCCGCCACAGGGTCCGGACCCTGACCGACCACCTCTGCGCGTGGTCCCGTCTTCGCCGGGCGTTCCCCGCCGGTGCGCGCGGTGACTCCCGCCGCCCCGTCTCGACGGAAGAACCTCGTGGACCGCGAGGTCACCGGCCCGAGTTGACGGGCGATGAATGGCCCGTGAATCACAAATGAGTGCCAGGTTATTGGCGGCCGATATTTTCGGAATCATCCACACAGGTGGAACTCGGATCCAATCCATAGGAGAAGCGGAAAATGGATCTGCGACTTTCCGGAAAAACGGCGGCGACCGGCGGGACCGGTCTCCGGGTCGCCGGCAACCCGATCGCCGAAGGCGGCGCCTTCCTCGGCGCCGACCCGGAGGTCGGCCACGCACCGGGGGAGAGCGGGCGATGAGCCGGGCGGCAGGCGCTCGCGAGCACGTCATCTCCTGGGAGGACCCCGGCGTCCTCGCCCGCGAAGGGCTCTCGATGAGCGGTCTGGACTGCATGAACGCGCTGATCGAGGGGAAACTGCCGCCGCCGCCCGCGTGCTCGTTGATGAACTTCCGCCTCACGGAGGTGGCGGAGGGGCACGCGATCGGCGTCATGAAACCCGCCGAGTACCACTACAACCCGTTCGGCGGCGTGCACGGGGGCGTGCTCGTCACGTTGATGGACACGGTCATGGGCTGCGCGGTCCACACGATGCTGGCGGCCGGAGTGCTCTACTCGACGCTCGAGGTCAAGAGCAACTTCGTCCGCCAGGTGAGCGTGCACTCCGGGACGCTCCGATGCCTCGCCTCGGTCATCCATCTGGGCGGCAGGACGGCCACCGCCGAATGCAGGGTCACCGACGCCTCCGGTGACCTGTGCGCGCACGCCACGACCACCTGCCTGATTCTGCGACCGCCGAACAGCGGCAACCAACGGTGAGAACCAACCAGGGGAGTTGAGTCACGATGAAGGGTCGCGCGGCGAAATCGGCCGGGCTTTTCCCCGGACAGGGCGCCTTCGACGGCAGGGCACTGCTCGCCGCCGCGGAGCGCTATCCGGCCATCGGTGCCGTCTTCGCGGAGATCGACACGGTGACCGCCCCGGAGGGCGGTCGCAAACTGTCGGAGATTGTCCTCGGCAGTGAACCGGCGACCATGGCGGGGCTGCTGGCCGATGACCACTGGGTCTCGCAACTGGCGGTCTACGGCGTGGACGTGGCGGTCTTCCGCGCCCTCTCCGAGCTGGGCTGGCGGCCCGACACGCTGGCCGGCCACAGCCTGGGCGAGATCGCGGCGCTGGCGTGCGCGGACGTCTACACGGTCGCCGACGGCGCCCGGGTGATCTGGCAGCGGGTGCGGGCGGTGGAGAGCCTCGACCTGCGCGGGGGTTACATGGCGGCGCTGTCCGCGGACCCCGCCCGCGCGCGGCTGCTCATCGACCTCATCGCCGACGGGTCGCTGGCGGTGGCGGCCGAGAACCATCCGGCGCAGAGCGTGGTGTCCGGGTCGGAGACGGCGATGGACCTCCTCCGGCAGGTCGCCGGGTCGCTGAACGTCTCGTTCGGCAGGCTGGACTCCGCGGTGCCGTTCCACTCCCCGCTCCTGCGGGGGGCGGTCGCTCCCTTCGCCGCCGCGGTCAGGAGGATCCCGGCGCGCGCACCGAGCCTGCCGGTCTACTCGGCGATCTCCGGACGCTACTACGGGCGGGACGAGGACCTGGGCGGCGTGCTGGCCGCCCACCTCGTGGAGCCGGTGCGTTTCGCCGACGCGGTGCGCGCCCTGCACGCCGACGGGGTGCGCACGTTCGTGGAGTGCGGCGCGCTCGGCGTACTCGGCAAGCTCGTCAGGCGCAACCTCGCCGAAACGGACCCCGTCGTGGTGCCCGGTGTGGGCGACGCGGACCAGTCGGTCGACAGCGCCGCCGCGCGGCTGCGCGGTCTGGGCCTGCTGGGCGCGGCTCCGGTCATGCCCGGCGGCCTGCTGCCCGACGCGGACCCCGAGCGGCTCACCGCGTTCTGGGCGGAGCGGGGCGGCGCCATCCTCGACCGGATCCGCCAGGAGTTCGCCCAGTACGGCCCGGCCGATCCCGCCCCGGAGTCGGACTCGACGGCCGACCTCGGCGACGAGCTCCGCGAGCTGTACGCCGAGGCCCTCGAATACCCGGTGGAGGTGTTCACCGACGACGTCCTTCTCGAGGCAGAGCTCGGCATCGACTCCGTCAAGCAGGTGGAGCTCCTCGCCCGGGTCTCGGAAAGGTACGGACTGCCCGCCAGGCCGGGAAACTTCCGGCTGGACGAGGTCGCCACCATGGGCAAGGTCATCGGCTACGTGCGCTCCATGCTGGACGAGCACGCCACGGCCGGGCGTTGAGCGGCCATGTCCATGGGAGAGCTGAACGGCAAGGTGGCGCTGGTCACCGGGGGCGCCAGGAACGTCGGCAAGGCCATCGTGACCGAGCTGGCCAGGCGTGGCGCGCACGTGATCGTGAACTACTTCCACGCCCGGGAGCAGGCCGAGGCGACGAGGGCGGAACTGACCGCCGCCGGGTACCCGGTTGACCTGGTCAGAGCCTCCGTGGCCAGGCCCGAGCAGGTCGAGCGCATGTTCGCCACGATCGGGGAACGTCACGGCGGCCTCGACATCCTGGTGAACAACGCGGCCTCCGGAGCACTGCTGCCGCTCGCCGAGGTGACGGCGGAGCACCTCGACAGGGGCTGGGACACCAACGTCAAGGGGGCGCTGGAGTGCGCCCGCCACGCGCTGCCGCTGATGGAACGGCGGGGCCGCGGGTCGATCGTGAACGTCTCGGCCCTCGGCGGTGCCCAGTTCGTCATGGCCAACTACTTCGCCTGCGCGCCGGCCAAGGCGGCGATGGAGGCGCTGACCCGGTATCTGGCGGCGGAGTACGCCCCGCGCAACATCCGCGTGAACACCGCCTCGGCCGCCATGCTGGTCAGCGAGGTGGCCGATCGGTTCCCCGACGCGGCACGGATGCAGGAGGCCGTCAGGCGCGCGACGCCGATGGGCCGCCTCGGCACGCCCGAGGAGTTCGCCGAGGTCGTGGCCTTCCTGGCGGGTGAGCAGTCCCGCTGGATGACCGGTCAGGTCGTCCTGGCCGACGGCGGTCTGTCCCTCGGGACGAGCATGCTCGCCGCGCCGCCGGTGGAACCGGTCGCGGAAGGCGAGCCGGGCGGTGCCGTGCGGGATGAGCTGGACGGTGCCGTGGGGGATGAGCTGGACGGTGCCGTGGGGGATGAGCTGGACGGTGCCGTGGGGGATGAGCCGGGCGGCGTCGTGCGGGACGAGCCGGACGGCGTCGCCATCGTCGGCATGGGCCTGGCGGTGGCGGGCGCCAACAGCCCCGAGGAGTACTGGCGGCTCCGGCTCGACGGTGAGGAGCTGTTCGTACCGGTGCCGGCCGACCGCTGGGCCAGTGAGGAGTTCCACTCCGACGACCTCGCGGCCGAGGACAAGTCGTACCAGGACCGCTGTGTCTTCATCACCGGCTTCCAGCCCGGCCCCGGCACCTTCGACGAGACCGGCGGCGCCGAGGAGCACGAGCTCACCACGGCGTGGCTGCGCCACTCGATGGTGCAGGCGATGCGGGAGGTCACCACCCGGCCGGGCGACCGGTTCTCGTGCAGCATCGGCTACACCCCCGACGGCAACCAGCACCTGGAGGAGGCGGGAGTCCTGGCCGCGGTGGCCGCCAGGGCCGAGCGGCTGCTCGCGGGCCTGGACCTGGCGGACGCGGAGCGCGAGAGCCTGCTCGAGGAGCTCGACGGCACGCTCGCCGGACGCTACCGCCGGGGCGCCGGAGCGGATCCGTCGCGCTTCCTGCCGTACCAGGTGGGGCGGCTGGCCGTGGAAGGGGTGCTCCCGCCGGAGACCAGGCTGCAGATGGTGGACACGGCCTGCTCCTCCTCCCTCTACGCGGTGGACATCGAGGCCAAGACGCTGCTCGCCGGCGACGCCGACGTGGCGGTGTGCGGGGGAGCCTTCGCGCTGGGGCCTCGCGGCACCGTTCTCTTCTCCAAGCTGCAGGGCCTTTCCAAGCGGGGAGAGGTGCGCGCGCTGGACGCCGACGCGGACGGCGTCATCTTCGCCGACGGCGCCGCCGTGGTCGTGCTGAAGCGCCTCAGCCGGGCCCGCGCGGACGGCGACCGGATTCACGGGATCATCAGGACGATCGGCACCTCCTCCGACGGCAAGGGCAAGGCGGTCTACGCGCCCAACCCCGACGGCCAGGCCCTGGCCATGGAGCGGGCGCGACCGGACGGCGTGGACTGGATCATCGCGCACGCGACCGGCACCCCGGCCGGGGATCTGGCCGAGTTCACCACGCTGCGCGGCTACCACGGCGACAGGACCTGCGCGGTCACCTCCAACAAGTCCCTGGTCGGGCACACGGGGTGGGCGGCCGGTCTGGTGTCGGTGATCGAGGGCGCGCTGGGCATGCGCCACGAGACGATCGCGCCGCAGTTCCGCTTCACCGCGCCCCCCGAGGACTTCAGGATCGAGGAGTCCGGCCTGTACATCCCCACCGAGGCGCGGCGCTGGCCCGCGCGCCCCGGCCGCAGGCGCGCGCTGGCGGTCTCCGGATTCGGTTTCGGCGGCACCAACGCCCACCTGGTCGTCGACGAGCCGCCCCCCGCCGCCGCGAGGACGGTTCCCGCCCCGCGCGCGGACCGCGATCGTCTCGCGATCGTGGGCTGGGCGGCACACCTGCCGGGACTGCCCGGCCGGGACGCGGTGACAGCCTGGCTGCGCGGTGACGGCGCGGGTCCCGACGCGAGCTTCGGCGACGTCTACCCCGTGCCGGGATTCGAGAAGGTGCGCCTGCCCCCGCGCACGGTGCGGACCATCGACCGCTGCCAGCTCATGGTCCTCGAATGCGGCCACCAGCTCCAGGCGCAGCTGGGCGGAGCCTGGACGGACCTGTCCGAGCGCACCGCGGTGTTCGTCGGGCACCTCGGGCCCACCCGCGCGGGCATGCTCTACGCCAACCGGTGCTATCTCGACAGCATCGGCCGCACCCTGTCGGCCAACCCCCGCCTGGTCTCCTCCGCGTTGCTCCCGGCGCTGGTCGACGGCCTGCGCGAGGACATGGGCCGGCTCATCCCGCCCGCCAACGAGGACTCCTTCCCGGGCATGATGCCCAACATCGTCTCCGCGCGCGTGGCGAACTACTTCGGCTTCCACGGCCCCAACCTGGTGATCGACTCCGGCCTGGCCTCCGCGCTGTCCTCCTTCGACGTCGCCTGCCGCTACCTGCGCACCGGGGACGTCGACCTGGCGCTGGTCGGCGGCATCAACGGCAACAACCTCCCGGAGCTGCTGCCCCTGCTGGCCCGCGAGTTCGCGGGCGCGGGGGAGCCGGTGGCCGCGGAAGGGGCCTTCCTGTTCGCGATCACCCGTGAGCGGGTGGCGGCCGAGGCGGGCCTGCCGGTCCTCGGCTGGATCGACACCTCGACCGGCGGCCCTGCCGAGGACCGGGCGGGCGCCGCGGCCGGCGGATCCGTGGACGGCCGGGCAGACGCCTCGGCCGGCGGGTCCGTCGACGGCCGGGCAGACGCCCGCACCGATGTGGACTGCGGTGCGGGCGCGCCGGACAACGCCCGCTACCTCGGCGCCTCCGGGGGCATGGCGATCCTGCGCGCGCTGCACTCCGCCGACGCCGCCGCCGTGCGCATCGCCTGCTCCGGCGAGCCGGGGGCACCCGCCGTCCACCTGACGCCCGCCGTACGGGACGCGGAACCTGTGCTCGCCGTACGGGACGCGGAGCCCGTGCTCGCCGCCGGGTTCTCCGACCCGGAGCGGTACGCCCCCGGCGCCGCCGTGGAGGTGCGACGGCACGTGCCGGAACTGGTGGCGGCGCCCGCGTCCGTGACGGGGGAGTGCGAGCCCTTCCTTCCCGACGGAGTCCTGGTGCTCGTCGACCGGCCGGAACTCGCCGAGAGCCTCTCCTTCCTGCCCGCCGGCGCGCGCGTGGTGTCCTGCGCCCCCCTCACGGCGCCCCGGCCGGGGTGGCACCATCTCGCCGAGGTCACCGCCGAGGCCGTCGACGCCGTCCTGGGCGAGCGGATCCCCTCGCACGTGCGGGTGCTGGCCGATCTGACGGCCTCCGCGCCGCCCGCCGAATGCGTCGCCGCCGGCGCGCCCGGCCTGGAGGCGCTCCACGAGCTCACCTTCCTGGTGTTGCGCCGCTGCCCGGCGGCCTCCGTCACGACGGTGCTGCTCGGCGCGGTGCCCGGCGGCGTGCCGCACCCCTACACCGGCCTGTTCTCCGGGCTGACGAAGGTCGCCCATCTGGAGTCGCCGGACTCGGCCCGCTTCATGCTCGCCACCGGCACCCGGGACGTCCGTACGGCGGTGCGGGCGGCGGAGCGAGAGTCGGGCACGGGGCGCGCGCTGCCCGTGGTCTTCGACGTCGACGGGGAACGCCGCGTGTTCACCCTGGTCGAGCGGCCGGCCGAGGTGGGCGACGGGACCGCCGTCCGGCTCACCGAGGATTCGGTCGTCCTGGCCGTCGGCGGCGCCAAGGGGATCACCGCCGAGCTGATGAAGGCGCTCGCCGAGCGGTTCAGGCCGAGGCTCTACCTGGTGGGGAGCAACCCGATCGACGACTACCCGCCCGAGGTGTTCGAGGCGAGCGAGGAGGAGTTCGCCGCGGGACGGAAGGCCTACCTGCGTGCCCAGCTCGGCGCCCGCCCCGGCACGCCCGTCGGGGTGCTCAGCCGGGAGTACGACCGGATGGCCGACGCCCGGGCCGCGCGCGGCAACCTCGACGTCATGATCGAGCACTGCGGGCCGGACCGGGTGCGCTACCTGACCTGCGACGTGACCGACCCGGACGCGGTCCGCGCGGCCGTCGGCACCGTCCTGGCGGACGGCGGGGACATCGACCTGCTCGTCAACGCCGCCGGGCGCAACGGGTCGGCGCTGATGCCCGACAAGGACTTCGGCACCTTCAAAGCCGTTCGTGACCTGAAGCTGGTCTCGCACCGCAACCTCAAGCGCGCCCTCGCCGGGCGGCCGCCCGGCCTGTGGTGCAGCTTCGGCTCGCTCCTGGGCTTCTTCGGCCAGCGCGGCGAGGCCGACTACGCCTCGGGGAACGACCACCTGGCCGCCGCGTCCGCCTACGCGGCGGCCGCCGAGGGCGCCGCCGAGGTCACGCTTGCCTGGACGCTGTGGGGCGGCGTCGGCATGGGCGCCTCACCCCTGGTCAGCGACTACTACGAGCGGCGCGGCTTCTACACGCCCATGACGGCGGCCGAGGGCGTCCACCACTTCGTCCGCGAGCTGCACACCGGCACGCCGGAGGCGCACGTCGTCTACCTGGGCGAGGCGGAGCGGCGCACGGTCGGGGAGTTCTACCCCGCGTTCTTCGCCGGGCCGGAGAGCTCCTCTCCCTTCTACCTGCGCCGGCTCGTGGCGCGGGAGAGCGACGCGGTGACCTACGAGTGCCGGTTCGACCTGTCGAGCGACGGCTATCTGCGGCACCACGCCGTCAACGGGCACCCCACCCTGCCCGGCACGTTCATCACCGAGATCGCCGCGGAGGCCGCGCGGTCCCTGCGGCCCGGCCTGCAGGTCATCGGCTTCACCGACCTCCGCTTCGAGAGGTTCCTGCGGATCTTCGAGAACGTGGACCCCGTCCCCAAACGGATCCACGCCCGTGTCGCGCACGCGACCGGGGACCTCGTCACGGTCGACGTGCGGCTGGTCACCGACGTCGTCGCCCCGGGCGGGGTCGTCCTGAGCACCGGCAGCGTCCACTTCAGCGCGCGCGTCCTGCTGGCGGCGACCTTCGGCGTGACGCCGCGGATCACCCCGTGGGCGCCCGACGCCGCGGAGGTGGCCGTTCCCGACCCGTACCACGTGCCGAACGCCCCCGTCCTGCTCACCGGGCCGTTCGTCACCACCGCCGGCACCCGGCTGCACCCGAGGGGCAAGCGCGCCAGGTTCGCGCCGTCCCTCCGGCGGGACGACCCGGTGTGGTCCCGCTTCGCGATGCCGAGCCTGCTCCTGGACGGCATGGCCCGCATGGGCGTGCTGAACCTGATCGGCGGGCACCTGGTGCCGGTGGCCGCTCCCCTGTCCATCCGCCGCATCGACCTCTACCAGCAGGCCAACGACCTGTCGCTGGCCGGCTCGGGGCCGATCGAGCTCTACGCGACGCCGGCCGGGTTCGCCCTGGAGACGGACGGCCCGGTGGAGAACCGCTTCGTGGCCGCCAGACCCGACGGGAGGGTGGTGGCGCAGATCAAGGACATCACCGCCACCGTCCTCGGCTACCTGAGCGTGGACACCGGAGAGTTCCACACCCCCGACTCGGCCCTCGCGGCCATTGCAGGAGATGGACGATGACCGCACCTCCCGCGCCAGGGCCGGAAGGTCGCCACCTGATGGGCGCGCTCAGCAGCTTCAAGCGCGACTCGCTGAGCCTGATCACCGAACTGCAGGGGTACGGGGGCATCGCCCGCGTGCGGCTCGGCCCGTACCTGGTCCACCAGCTGACCGGGCCGGAGTTCATCAAGCACGTCCTGCAGGACAACACGGACAACTACCGGCGTGGCCGCTTCTACCAGGGCTTCAACCTCTTCATGGGCCGCGGCATGCTGACCACGGACGGCGCCGAGTGGAGGGCGCGCCGCGACGTCAGCCAGCCGTTCTTCCAGCGGGCCTGGCTGCACGGCGCGTCGGGCGTGATCACCTCGTGCGCGGAGGAGCTGATCGCCCGCTGGGAGGGACCGGCCGAGCGCGGGGAGGAGATCGAACTCGTCGACGAGATGATGTGGCTGGCGATGGGCGTGCTCAGCCGGATGCTCTTCGGCGTCGACCTGCGTGACAGGTACGCCGAGCTGGCACCGGCGGTCCGCTTCTCGCTCAAGGCCATGATCCTCACCGGTGAGGTCAGCCAGATGCTGCCGCGGTGGGTGCCGACGAGGTACCGCCGTGACCTGAGGCGCCACCAGGCCGTGCTCAACGGGGTGATGGACGACGTGATCGCCCTGCACCGCGCCGGCGGCGGCGATCCGGACGACCTGGTCAGCGCGCTGCTCAAGGCCACCGACGCGGAGACGGGGCGGCCGTGGCCGGACCGGCAGATCAGGGCCGAGCTCAAGACCCTGTTCATGGCCGGGCACGAGACGACGGGCTGCGCCCTGGCGTGGACCCTCTACTCTGTCGCCCAGCACACCGACGTGCGCCGCAAGCTCGAGGCCGAGCTCGACTCGGTGCTCGGAGACCGGGCACCGACGCCCGGCGACCTGCCCGGCCTGCCGTACCTGCGCCAGGTGGTCGACGAGTCGCTGCGGCTGCACCCGCCGATCTGGGTGTTCCCGCGCGACGTGGTCGAGGACGACGTCATCGGCGGCCACCACATCCCCGCGGGGACGACCCTGCTCATCCCGCCCTACGCCGCCCACCGCGACCCCGGCGCCTGGGAGAACCCCGAGGCGTTCGACCCCGAGCGGTTCTGCCCGGCCGGCCGCGGCCCGGCCCGGTACACCTACCTTCCCTTCGGCGGCGGGGCGCGGCGCTGCGTCGGCTACTACATGGCGCTGCTGGAGATCCAGTTCACCGTCGCGATGCTCGTCCGCCGCTACCACCTGAGCCTCGTCCCCGCCCAGCAGGTGACGCCGGTCGGCCTGGTGTCCCTGAGACCGGCGCGCGGCATCCGCATACGGCTCGTCAAGAGGGAGGCGTGAGGCTCGTGACGCGGACCACGCCCGTCCACCGCTACGTCTGGGAACCGGCCCCCGCCCCGCCGCTTCCGCCGTGCGGGCCGCGGCACCTGGCGGGCCGCCGGATCGCGGTCGTCGGCGGCCTGGACGGCACGGCCGAGCGGGTCGCGGCCGGGCTCGCCGGGCTCGGCGCGATCCCCTGGCAGCCGGGCGACCCCGGCGTGCCGGACGCCGTCGTGGACCTGACGCTGGCCGGCCCGTTCGACCCCACCGACGCGGCGAGCTGGGAGAAACCGCTCACCCGCACGCTGGCGGTGCTCCGGCACTGCTACGACGACTGGGCCGCGGAGAGCGACAGCCACCGCCTGGGCTATCTGGCCGTGACCTACCAGGGCGGTCACATGGGGTACGGCGAGACGGCCGCCCACCAGCCGCTGGGCGGGATCTGGGCGGGCCTGGCCAAGACGCTCCACCGGGAGATCCCCAACGTCAACGCGCGGGTCGTCGACGTCGCCGACCCGAGGCAGTCCGACCTTCCGGACATCGTGGCCCGGGAGCTGTACCGGTGGGGGCTCTGCGAGGTCGGCTACGTCGACGGCGTGCGCCACACGCTCGCGCCGCGCGTCCGCGAGGCGCCGCCCGCCACCGCGGCACCGGGCCCGCGGGACGTCGTCCTGGTCTGCGGAGGCGGGGTCGGCATCGGCTACGCGCTGGCCACCGAGCTCGCCAGGCGGCACGGCTGCGAGGTCGTGGTCACCGGGCGCCGCGCCGCGCCCGAGGGAACGGAGGAGTGGCT
The DNA here is from genome assembly GCF_040639575.1 of Streptosporangium sp. NPDC023825. Classification (NCBI taxonomy): domain Bacteria; kingdom Bacillati; phylum Actinomycetota; class Actinomycetes; order Streptosporangiales; family Streptosporangiaceae; genus Streptosporangium; species Streptosporangium sp. NPDC023825. The sequence continues at coordinate 26,887 of NZ_JBFAAE010000033.1, forward strand.
GCGCCTCGATCCCGAGGGCTTCGAAGAGCACCGTCACGACCTGATGCGCCGGGCCGCGCGCGACGGCACGCTCCGCGAGACCAGGAAGCGGCTGTCCCGGCTGGCCCGGCTGCGGGAGCTGGCGCGGAACCTGCGGGCGGCCGCCGAGGAGGGACTGCGCGTCAGGTACGAGCCCTGCGACCTCGGCGACCCCGCCGCGGTGTCCGCCCTGGTGGACTCGCTGGGCCCGCGGCTGACGGGCGTGGTGTACATCGCGGGCGTGGACCGCCCCGCCAGGCTGCCGGCCAAGACCGACACGGACTTCCTCGCGGGAGTCTCGGTGAAGATCACCGGGTTCCTCCGCGTGTTCGACGCCGTCCGCGACCGTGACCTCGCCTTCTTCTGCAACGCCGGATCCCTCACGGGCCGGCTGGGCGGCATGGTGGGCGAGCTGGACTACGCGGCGGGCAACGAGGCGCTGGCGCGCCTGGGCCTGTGGGCCCGGCGGGCCGGCGGGTTCCGGGTGCTCACCACGTGCTGGCCCCTGTGGCAGGAACTGAGCGCCTCGACGAACGTGGACGCCGCGCTGCGGTACATGACGGCGCTGGATCCCGCCCAGGGCCTGGACCTGTGGTGCCGCGAGCTGCTGTCCTCCTCCGGCGAGGTGACGTTCCTGGGGCGGCTCGGCAGGGAGCTGCGCCCCGTCCAGGCCGGCCAGTTCATGATCGAGCAACCGCTCCCGGGGTTCGACCTCGCCTACGGGAGGATCTTCCATCTCGGGCGGCCGGTCGACTACCGCCCGCCCGCGCGGCTGGTCGCGCGGCTGCGGCTGGACGGCGAAGCGGTGCCCGCCCTCGGCGACTTCCTGGTCGACGGCAGGCCGGCGCTCCCGGTGAGCCTGCTGATGGAGAACGCGCTGCGCTCGGCGGAGTGGACGGTGCCCGAGCAGGGACCGGTGCTCGTCCCGTGCGAGCTGCGCGACGTCCGGATCGACCTGCGGGGCCTGGCGACGGACGGCGGCGAGCTGGTCCTGGACCGGGAGTGCGCCGGCGCGGAGACCGGGGGCCGCTGGAGCACCTCGGTGGTCTTCCGCAGGCCGGGGGACGGCGCGGTGGTGGCGCGGATGGCCGTGGGATACGACCCGGCGGGGTACGACACGCAAAGCGTGCCCGCCGTGCCCGTGACCGACGACGCGCAAAGCGTGCCCGTGACCGGCGACGCGACGGCCGCGACGGCGGGGCCCGTGCGGGGCGCGCGCCCGCAGGGCCTGGACTGGCGGGGCACGCTCATCGCGGCGGGCGGGTGGCGGCGCGACCGCGACGGCACGCTGAGCGCGGAGGTACCGCCCTGCCCGCCGGCCGACCTGTGGATCGCCGACCTGGTGCCGGGAAACCGGCTGCCCGTCGCCGCGGTGGAGAACATCGTCCGGGCCGTCGCGACGGGCCCGGGCCGGCGGCTGCGGATCGGCCGCGTCGCCCTGCACGCCGACGCCTCGTCGGCCGGCCTCGTCGTCGGCCTGCCCGGCGGGCGCGAGTGGCACGCCGTCGACAGCGGCACGGCACGGGTGGTTCTGACACTGCGCGAACCGGAACTCGGCGCCTGACGGGGAGAGAGGGCACGATCCCGATGAAGATCACGATGGCGGACATCTACCGCCAGGAGCACATAGACGACCCGTATCCGCTGTACCGGCGGGTGCGCGAGGCCGACCCGGTCTACTGGGACGACAAGATGGGCGACGACGGGGCCTGGATGGTCACCGGCTACGCCGCCGCCCAGACCGCGCTCATGGACCCCAGGCTGTCGGCCAGACGGCCGCACTGGGGCCCGGACCGGCTCCCCGCGGACCCGGAGCTCGCCTCGGCGCAGCGCGCGATCGACCAGCAGATCGTCGTCAGCGACGCGCCGGAGCACACCCGCCTGAGACAGCACCTCACCCGGCCCTTCCTGCGGCGCCGCGTCGACGAGATGCGCGAGGACGTGGTCAGGCTCACCCACCACCTGCTGAAGGCGGCCGTGGCCGGTGAGTCGGGCGAGCTGGACGCGATGGACCGCTTCGCCTTCGCGCTCCCGGCCGTCAGCCTCGCCGGCGTGCTGGGCATCCCCGCCTTCGACGAGCGCTACCTGTCCTGGATGCTGAGCCTGGGGCTGCTCATCGACGACGGGCCGCTGAGCCGTACGCACCACGAGAAACTGCTCGGCGGGGTCGTCGAATACCTCCGCTTCTTCGCCGGGCACGTCGCGGAACGGCCGGGAAAGGGGGCGGCGGGCAGGCGCCAGGACCTGCTGCAGACCCTGGCCGACCACTACACCGGCGGCGGATTCGCCGACGCGGAGGAGCTGAACGGCAACCTCGCCTTCCTGCTCACCGCAGGCCAGATCAGCACGGCGCACCAGATCGGCAACACCCTGCTCCACCTGCTGCGCCACCCCGACGTGTACGACCGGCTGCGGGCGGACCCCGGCGCGGTGCCCGCGGCCACCGCCGAGTTCATGCGCTACGACGCCTCCATCCAGCTCACCAAGCGGCGGGTGCGCGAACCCTTCGAGCTCGGCGGCCACGAGATGGGCCCGGGGCAGGAGATCTACGTCTGGATCGGCGCGGCCCACCGCGATCCTGAGCAGTTCGCCGACCCCGACCGGCTGGACCTGGACCGGGCGGGGGTCAGGCACATCGCCTTCGGTCACGGCGCCCACTACTGCCTCGGGGCGCGCCTGGGACAGCTCGTCCACGACGTGGCCGTCCAGGCGTTCGTCGAGCGCGTTCCCGCGCCCCGCCTGCGGACCGACAAGATCGAACGATCGGTCATGCCGACCTTCCGCGGGCCGTACAAGCTTCCTGTCGGTTTCGGCCGGTAGGCGCCTGCCCCAACCGCTCACCAGAAGGAGGACCCGGTATGTGTGGCATAACCGGATGGGTGGATTTCGACCGTGACCTCACGAGGGAACGAGACCTGCTGCGCGCGATGACCGAGACCATGGCCTGCCGGGGGCCGGACGACGCGGGCGTGTGGGCCGGCACCCACGCGGGCATCGGGCACCGCCGGCTCGCGGTCATCGACATCGAGGGCGGCGCCCAGCCCATGAAGGCCGAGCGGGACGGCCGCGTGGTGGCCGTCCTGACCTACTCGGGCGAGGTCTACAACTACCGCGAGCTGCGCGAGGAACTGAAGGCCAGAGGGCACCGCTTCCACACGGCGAGCGACACCGAGGTGGTGCTCGCCGCCTACCTGGAGTGGGGTGAGAACTGCGCCGACCGTCTCAACGGCATGTTCGCCTTCGGCGTGTGGGACGTGGAGCGCCAGGAACTGGTGCTCGTCCGCGACCGCCTGGGCGTCAAGCCGCTGTACTACTGTCCCACCCCGGCGGGCGTGCTCTTCGGCTCGGAGCCCAAGGCCCTGCTGGCCAACCCGCTCGTCCGGCGCGGCATGGACATCGACGGGCTGCGCGAGGTGCTGACCTTCACCAGGATCCCCGGCCGGACGGTCTACCAGGGCATGCTCGAGGTGCTCCCCGGCCAGGTGGTCAAGGTCGGCAGGAACGGCCTGACCTCCAGGCGCTACTGGAGGCTGGAGGCGCGCCCGCACACCGACGACCTCGAGACCACCGTGGAGACCGTACGAGGGCTGCTGGAGGACATCGTCGAACGCCAGCTCGTCTCCGACGTCCCGCTGTGCGTCCTGCTGTCGGGCGGTCTGGACTCCAGCGTGCTGACCGCCCTGGCGGCCAGGAAGCTCGGCGCCCGGGGGGAACTCGTACGCTCCTTCGCGGTCGACTTCGTCGGCCAGGGGGAGGACTTCACGGCGGACGACATGCGCGGCACGCTCGACGCGCCGTTCGTGGCCGAGGTCGCCCGCCACGTCGGCTCCGAGCACACCGACATCGAGCTGGACGCCGCGCGGCTCGCCGACCCGTCGGTACGGCGGGCCGTGCTGAACTCGCGCGACGTGCCGATCGGCCTGAGCGACATGGACGCCTCGCTGTACCTGCTGTTCAAGGCGATCAGCGCGCACTCCACGGTCGCGATCTCCGGGGAGTCGGCCGACGAGCTGTTCGGCGGATACATCTGGTTCCACGACCCGAACGTGATCAACGCCCCCGTCTTCCCGTGGGCCGCGTACGGGTCCATGGACCACACCGCGCTGTTCGACCTGGGGCTGCTCCAGAAGCTCGACCTGCAGAACTACCTCGCCGAGCGCTACCACGAGGCCCTCGCCGAGGTGCCCCGCCTGGAGGGTGAGACCGGCCTGGAGCGCCGGATGCGCGAGGTCAGCCACCTTCACCTGTCCCGCTTCCTCCAGCTCATGCTGGACCGCAAGGACCGCACCAGCATGGCCTGCGGCCTGGAGGTGCGCGTCCCGTTCTGCGACCACCGCCTCGTCGAGTACGTCTTCAACGTCCCCTGGGCGATGAAGACGCACGACGGGCGGGAGAAGAGCCTGCTGCGGGCCGCCACCGCGGACCTGCTGCCGCGGTCGGTCCTCGACCGCCGCAAGAGCCCGTACCCCTCCACCCAGAACCCCGCCTACGACCAGGCCGCCAACGAGGAGCTGGGCCGGGTGCTCGCCGACCCGAACTCGCCGCTGTATCCCCTGCTGAACCAGGAGAAGGCGCGGCTCAGGGCGGACGGCAGGGGCCCCGGCGGGCGCATGGAGCGCAACCTGCTGGACAACACGCTGCAGATGAACACCTGGCTCGACTCCTACGGCATCACCCTGGACGTGTAGGCCGGCGGGCCGATGCCGGTGTCGCCGGACGGCGTCCGCGAACGGCCGTCCCCGTCGACGAGTTTCCCGGTCCTTGTCAGGTGCGCGCGTTACGCGGGGAGCGTCCTGTGGAAAGGGAATCGCCCGGGTCCTCCGGTCCCTTCCGGGGCCGGCGGATCGCGATCGACGCCGGATCGACCCGGCGCGGGCCGTGAAAGACGGGGCGACCCGATTACTCCGGCCGCATAACGATCGCCTGACAGGTGAAGGTGGATTCTTGTCACCGAACACGTCGCAACCCCTGATCCGTCGCTCGTGGCGGGACCGCGCGAACTCGGGACGGGTCTGGGACTCGCCGGAGCCCCGCACGCCGGCACCCGGTCCGGCCCGGATGCCCCCAGGCCGAGGCCGAGTTTCCCGGAAACGCTCATGGCCGGCCTTTCCCGGTGATGGCAAGCGGTCATTCCTTCACGTATCTGAATCATTCACCGATGTGCGGAACGGAGAAAGGAGAATGTGCGAACAGTGATTTCCCGGGGCAAGTGGTCGTCTCAGAGTCCGGTATTGTCGTCGGCCTTCGGTAACGCCTTCCAGGGAATCGTTCTTACGGGCTGTCAAATCACGAGTAAGTTTTCTGCGGGTGAGGTGGCGCGCGCGCTCGTCTCATCGGGTGAGCGGGCGGCGGCACGGGCCCGCCGAACGTGAGCAGGCGTCGGAGATCGCGGTATCCGTCCAGCTCACGCCGATTTACCTGGAGCGAGGCTGGAGGAATGGTCATCGATCGAAGTCTCGGCGTGCAATTCAGGGCGGTGGTGACTACCGTCGTCACTGCAAGGAACGACGAAGAATCCTTCGTGCCGACCGGCGCGAAAACCAACGGGGAACGTCCGAACTCTTTCAGAGAGTGGCAAGAGATGCAGTTTCGCATTTTAGGCCCGGTAGAGATCTGTGACGACAAACGACATCGCCGCTTCGTTCCGCCGGGGCGGAAGCAGCGCGCATTGCTGGCGACGCTGGTCATCAGGGCGGGGCAGGTTCTGCCGGTGGACCGGCTCATCAACGAACTGTGGGGCGCGAACCCGCCGGCCACCGCGGTCAACTCGCTCCAGGCCACGATCGCCCGGCTCCGCCGCCTCATGGACATGCCGAAAACGGGGGACGACACCGACTGGGTGATCCTCACCCAGGATTCCGGATACGTGATGCGGCCGGGGCGGCAGGCCACCGACGCGGACCGGTTCGCCGAGCTCGCCGACGAGGGCAGGGCCGTCGTCGCGATGAACCCTCACCGCGCCGTGGCCCTGCTGCGCCAGTCACTGGCCCTGTGGCGCGGTCCCGCGCTCGAGGACGCCATCTGCGGCGACATCTGCGCCACCTTCGCGATCCAGCTCGAGGAGAAGCGGCTGGCCGTACTGGAGGCCCTGTACGACGCGGGCCTGCGCACCGCCCGGCACGCCGAGATCATCGGTGAGCTGGAGGCGCTCGTCGGGGAGCACCCCTTCCGGGAGCGGTTCCACGACCTGCTGATGGTCGCGCTGTACCGCAGCGGCCGGCAGCCGGAGGCTCTGGCGGTCTACGAGAGGCTGCGCGCGCGGCTGTCGCGTGAGCTCGGCCTGGAGCCCAGCCCGGCCCTCCAGCAGCGGGTGCAGGAGGTGCTGAACCGGGCGGCGGAACTCGACGGTGCCGCGCGCCCCGGCCGGCGGGCGACGCCGCACGGCACGCCGGAGACGGACCTGATCGTTTCCGGGCTCTTCCGGGAGGTCGGACATCTCCGGCACCGGCTGGAGCTGCTCACCCGCGAGTACAACGCGCTCCACGACCGGTTCGACGCCCTGGTCGCGCCACTCGCCAGGCCCAAGGCGGTGGGAGAGTGAAAGCCCTGCCCAGGCCCCGTGGCTACAAGTGGCTCGACCGGCACATCGACCGGCTGGACCCGGAGACCGACTACCACGAGATCGTGCGGCTGACGGCGGTCTTCCGGCTCAACGAGTTCCTGCTCAACATCGGGTACGTGGTCAACTTCATGGACGTGACCATGCCGACCCACGGTGGTGACGCGCTCATCTTCGGCGGCAAGGTCGTCCACCAGCCGCAGCGGCGCTTCGAGGACAGCGCGTACTTCCTGTGGACGTGGTACCTGTACCCGCCGGACAGCGAGCCGGTGAAACGGTCGATGGACCTGCTCAACCGGATCCACGGGGCGGTCGCGAAAGGGATACCGGGCGCGTTCGCCCACAACGAGGACTACGTGCAGGGCCTGTGCCTGCTGGCCGTCCTGCCCCATCGCCTGCAGCAGCTGTGCGGGCTGCCCGGATACCCCGAGCGCGTTCAGGTCGCCTACCACAACTGGGCCCGAGCCCTGTCCGAGCACGTCACGGTCGAGGGCGGCGCCGCGGTCAAGGACTTTCCCGAGGACTTCTACCAGATGGTGAACTTCGCCGACGAGTACGACGCCCGCCAGTGGCCCAGGACCAGGAACGGCCACACGGCGAGCGACGCCTTCATCCGGCAGTTCTGCGAGCGCTGGTTCCCCCGCCCCCTGCGGGGCGTGGGCCGCACCCTCATGCTCACCGTCATCCCCGAGAACATGCGCAGGGTGCAGCAGCTGGAGGACCCCCACCCGCTGGGGCAGCTGCTGGTCAAGCTCGGGATGCGCGCCATGTTCACCCTCCAGGGGCTGCTGCCCGACCCCCGCACCCCCGTCTACCGCCGCAAGGTCAGCAGGTCCGACAGCCCGAGCATGCGGCAGCTCAAGGAGACGGGGGAGATGCCCAGCGGACCGCCGAAGCGGCGGCCGGCGGCGACGGGAGGTCCCTAGCGCTCGGGACGGGCGAGGGGACCGGTTCCTGCCGTGCGGACCCGTGCGGACCCGTGCGGACCCGTGCGGACCCGTGCGGACCATCGGAGGGGACCGACTCCGGTGCCGTGCGGGCCACCGGGGGACCGGCGGCGGTCGAGGCGGGCCCGCACCCCGTCCCGATCCCTCAGCCGGAGCCCTTGGCCCGGGCCTGGCGGTAGCGGGCGGGGGAGAGGCCGAACTCGGTGACGAACGACTGCCGAAGGCTCTCGGTGGAGCCGAACCCGCAGCGGGTCGCGATGTCCGCCACCGAGAGCGACGACGAGACGAGGAGCCGCTCGGCCGCCTGCGTGCGCGCGTGCCTGACGAAACGGCCGGGCGTCCTGCCCAGGTACTCCAGGCTGAGCCGGGTCAGGTGGCGCTCGCTCACGTTCAGCTTGGCGGCCAGCGTCGCGGGGCTCAGATCACCGTCGAGGTTGCCGACGACGTGGTCGACCACCTGCCGGATCAGCGGATGCTCCGGCGGCGGCGCGCCCACGAACATGCTGATCTGAGCCTGGTCGCCCGGCCGCTGCAGGTAGGTCACCAGGGCGCGCGCCACGATGCGGGCCAGGCGGGGGCCGTGGTCCTCCTCGACGAAGGCGAGCGTCAGATCCAGGGCGCTGGTGACGCCTGCCGCGGTCGACACGTGCCCCTCGCGGATGTAGAGCGGGCCCGGGTCGACGGTGACGTTGGGGTGGTGGGCGGCGAGCGTTCCCGCGTACCTCCAGTGCGTGGTGGCGCGCCGCCCGTCCAGCAGCCCGGCGGCGGCCAGCAGGGTCGCGCCCGTGCACACCGACGCCACCCGCCGGCTGACCGCGGCCAGCCGGCGTATGTGCGCCAGGAGCACGGGATTGCCCGCGGCGGCCTCGTGGCCGACCCCGCCGGAGACGACCAGGGTGTCGAGCGGGCCGGTGACGCGTTCGAGGGCCACCTGGCTCTCCAGCGTCAGGCCCGAGTCGCAGGGCAACGGCCTGCCGCCCGAGGTGGCGAGACGTGTCCGGTAGGGGGGAGCCGCCCCCAGCTGGTTGGCCATGTGGAGCGGCGTGGTCACCGAGGCGATGTCCAGCAACTCCGACTGCGGATACCCGATCACGACGGTCAGCCGCTCGTTCATGGTGCCCATCCCGTCGGAGAGCCGACACGGACCCCAAGTTTACCGGCCGGGCCGCGACCGGCCATGACCGGCGCCCGGCGCCCGCCGTCACTCCACGGGAGGAGTCTCCACGGGAACGGGAAGAGTCTCCACGGGAGGAGTAAAGGGTCGATTTCTCGGTAGGTTCACGCCGTTGCGAACGTCACGGTTCACGCCGTTGCGAACGTCACGGTTCACGCCGTTGCGAACGTCACGGTTCACGCCGTGGCGTACGTCACGGGGTGATGATCGTCGAGCGCTACCGGGGAGACCGAGGCGATGTTCGAAGGTTTCGAGGCAGGACCGATCGAGGTCGAGGACGCGTCCATCTTCGTCCGCCGCGGAGGGGAGGGGCCGCCGGTGCTGTTGCTGCACGGCCATCCCCGTACCTCCGCGACATGGCATCGCGTCGCGCCGCGGCTGGTCGAGCGCGGGTTCACGGTCGTCTGCCCCGACCTGCGGGGATACGGCCGCTCGCGCGGCCCGGCGCCCACCGCCGACCACTCCGGGCACTCCAAGCGCGCCGTCGCGAACGACATGGTGGCGGTGATGCGCTCCTTGGGGCACGCCCGGTTCGCTCTCGCCGGACACGACCGGGGAGGCGCCGTGGCGTTCCGCCTCGCCCTGGATCACCCCGGCGCGGTGTCCCGGGCGGCGTTCGTCGACTGCCTGCCCATCAGCGAGCACCTGTCCCGCATCACCGCGAAGTTCGCGACGCAGTGGTGGCACTGGTTCTTCTTCGCGCAGCCGGACATCCCGGAGCGCGTCATCAACGCCGACCCCGGCAGCTGGTACCGCGGCGACCCGGAGAGCATGGGCCGGGAGAACCACGACGAGTTCCGTGCGGCCACCGGGAATCCCGACGTGGTGCGGGCCATGCTGGAGGACTACCGGGCCGGTCTCACCGTCGACCTGCGCCACGAGGAGGCCGACCGGGCCGCCGGCGTGCGGCTGCGGTGCCCCGTGCTGGCCCTGTGGTCCCTGCGCGACGACCTCGAGGATCTGTACGGTGACCCGCTGAGAATCTGGCGGAACTGGGCCGGCGACCTGCGCGGCCACGGGATCGACTCCGGCCACCACGTGGCAGAGGAGGCCCCGGACGCGCTCGCCGCGGCCCTGGGCGATTTCTTCGGTGGGCAGGAAGGAACCGAAGCCGGAACCGCGAAGGAGGAGGAGGAACCATGACGAGCCGGTTCGCGCAGTGGACGCTCGATGTGCGGGACAGCCGGAAGATGGCGGCGTTCTGGTCGGCGGCATTGGGCTACGAGATCGAGCACGACGGTGAGGGCCCGCACCTGTGGCCGCCCGCGGACGCGCCGCGGGGCTCGCTGACCGTCTGGCTCCAGCCGACGGACGTGCCCAAGCGTGACAAGAACCGCAACCATCCCGACCTTCACGTCCCCGACGGGGGCGACGTGGACGCCGAGGTCGAAAGGCTGGTCGGGCTGGGTGCCACGCGCGTCGACGTCGGCCAGAGAGGCGACGAGGGCTTCGTCGTGCTGGCCGATCCCGAGGGCAACGAGTTCTGCCTGCTCCACCGGCGCCATCCCCAGGGAGCTTAGGCGGCCCGCCGGGCAGGAGACGCGAGGGCCGGATCGACCGGGCGGAAAAGCGTCACGACGCCGCCTCGGCCTACGAGACCGGCCGGCCGCTCGCCCGAGGTGACACCGTCATCCCGTCCCTGGAATGTACAAGACTTTCTGAATTCAGGATTCTGTGTACTCTGAGGACATGCTGACGATCGCTTCCGAGATCGAGGTGCTCGCACGGTTCGGCCGGGCGCTGGCCGACCCGATCCGCTGCCGGATCCTGCTCGCGTTGCGCGAGGCCCCGGCCCACCCCGCCGACCTGGCGGAGCGGCTGGGCGTCTCCCGCACCCGGCTGTCCAACCACCTGGCCTGCCTGCGCGACTGCGGCCTGGTGGTCGCCGTGCCGGTCGGCCGCCGTACCCGTTACGAGCTGGCCGACGTGCGGCTCGGGCACGCGCTGGACGACCTGCGCACCGCGGTGGTCGCCGTCGCCGCCGACGGCACCTGCCCGGACGCGAGCGAGAAGGGCTGCTGCTGATGGTCACCGCCGCGCTCGGCCCGGGCCCGGCCCGTCGCGCCCTGCTGACCCGGCGGATCCGGCTGCTGGTGGCCGCGACCATCACCTACAACGTGATCGAGGCGGTCGTGGCCGTCGCGGCCGGGACCGCCGCCTCCTCGGCCGCGCTGATCGGGTTCGGGCTGGACTCCGTCGTCGAGGTCGCCTCGGCCGCCGCGGTCGCCTGGCAGTTCAGCGCCGCCGACCCCGAGCGGCGGGAGAGGAGCGCGCTGCGCGTGATCGCGGTCTCCTTCTTCGCGCTGGCCGCCTACGTCGGCTTCGACGCCGTACGCGCCCTGCTGGGCGAAGGCGAAGCCGAGCACTCCACCCCGGGTCTCGTTCTCGCCGCCCTGTCACTGCTGATCATGCCGTTCCTGTCCCACGCGCAGCGGCGCGCCGGCCGCGAGCTCGGCTCCGCCTCCGCGGTGGCCGACTCCAAGCAGACCCTGCTGTGCACCTACCTGTCGGCGGTGCTGCTGATCGGCCTGGGGCTCAACAGCGCCTTCGGCTGGTCCTGGGCCGACCCGATCGCCGCCCTGGTCATCGCCGCGGTGGCGGTCAGGGAAGGCCGCCAGACCTGGCGCGGCGACGCCTGCTGCACCCCCGCCCCGCCGGCCGCCGGCCCCGCGGCTTCCACTGGACCCGCCGTCTCCACCGGCCCCACCGGCTCGGCCGCGAAAGCCTGCCCTGACGGCTGCTGTCCCGCACCGCCGGGGTAGCGCGCAGCAGGACGACGGGGCCGATCGCGTTTCCCGCCGGTGACGCCGGGCGGCCACCCGGGACGCTCACCGGCCGAGGTAGGCCTCGGTGGAGGCGCGGAGGGCGGTGACGCACGCGGCCACGGCCGGATGGGCGGCCGCGCCCTTCCGGTAGGTGACGCGGGTTCGCCGGCGGGTGGCGAGCGGGACGAGGCGCACCCCGGCCGGTGGCCGGGCCGCGGCGAGCTGAGGTACGAGCGAGACGCCCTGGCCGGCCGCCACCAGCGCGAGCACCGCGTCGAAGTCGTCGGCGTGGTGCCGCACCAGCGGGCTGAAACCGGCGGTGCGGCAGACCTGCAGCGCGACGGCGTGGCAGGCGGTGCCGGGGCTGCCCACGATCCAGGCGGCGTGCCGGGCGTCGCCGACCGGATCGGCGCTGAGGTCGGCGCTGAGGTCGGCGCCGGGGTCCGTGCCGGCGGAGGGCATGGCGAGGAACACCGTCTCGTCCAGCAACGGCACCGCGTCGAGCGTGTGGCCGGGCTCGACCGGCATGACGTCGTAGTCGTTCACCAGGGCCACGTCCAGCCGCCGTTCGCGCAGCGCCTCGGGCATGGCGACAGGGTCGAGTTCGGTCACCATCAGCTCGAGGCCGGGGTGATCGAGACCCAGCGTGACCAGCGCGGCTGGCAGAAGGGTGCGCACGGCGGTGGGGAACGCGCCGATGCGCAGCGGACCGGCGGGCTCGCCGCGGGCCGCGGCCAGCGCGGCGCCGGCGTCTTCGAGGGCGGCCAGGACGGTCTCGGCGTGCCGCACGAGGACGACACCGGCCGGGGTCAGGACGACCCGGCGCCCGGTCCGCTCCAGCAGCGGCACGCCCGCCTCGCGTTCCAGCGCGGCCAGCTGCTGGGAGACGGCCGAAGGCGTGTACGTGTGCGACCTGGCCACGGCGGCGATCGTGCCCAGCTGCGCCAGGTCGCACAGCAGGCGCAGTCGGCGGACGTCGAGCATCAGCTCAGCTTACGGGTGTGCGTAGAAAGCTGAACTGGACCTTGCCGATCCGGGCGGCGCACCCTGGACGCATGACACTCACCGGCCTGTACGTGCCCTTGATCACCCCGTTCGACGACGCCGGAGCCGTGGCTCTCGACGCGCTGGAAGCCCTCGCTCACCGGATCCTGGACGCCGGGGCGACCGGTGTGGTCGCGCTGGGCACCACCGCGGAGCCGTCCGCGCTCAGCGGCCCGGAGCGGCGGGCCGTGGTGGACCTCGCCGCCCGGGTCTGCGCGGAACGCGGCGCGCGCCTCCTGGTGGGCGCCGCCACCCCGCAGGCGCTGGACGCGCTGCGGGACCGGCCGGAGGCGGTGGCGGCGCTGAGCCTGGTCCCGCCGTTCACGCGGCCGGGCGAGGCCGGGGTGCTGGCCCATTTCCGCCATCTCACCGAGATCAGCCCGGTACCGCTCGTCGTCTATCACGTCCCCTACCGGACCGGGCAGTGCCTGTCGGCGGACGCGTTGCGACGGCTGGCCGCCCTGCCCGGCGTGGTGGGCGTCAAGTACGCGGCCGGCGGGATCGACGAGGACACCCTCGCGCTCATGGCCGACCTCCCGGACGGCTTCGCGGTGCTGGGGGGCGACGACCTGTTCGTCTCGCCGCTGCTCGCCCTCGGCGCACACGGCGCGATCATGGCCTCGGCGCACGTGGCCACCGAGCGGTACGTGGAACTGGCCGAGGCGTGGCGGGCCGGAGACGTGGCCCGGGCGCGACCTCTCGGGCACCGCCTCGCGGCCCTGTCCGGAGCGCTGTTCGCCGAGCCCAACCCCGCCGTGATCAAGGCGGTCCTGCACGCCCGCGGCGTCATTCCCACCGCCGCGGTCCGGCTGCCGCTCCTGCCGGCCCGGCCGGACACCGCGCGGACCGCGCTGCGCCACGCCGACGCCCTGTGCCACGCCGACGCCCCGCACCACGCCCCGGCCTGACCGGCGGGCCGCGATCTCAGCCGTCGCGGGCCGGGGTGAACGCCGGGGCGTGGTCGCGGGCGAAGCCGGCGATGTCACGCGGGGGACGGCCGAGAAGGCCGGCGAGCGTGTCGGTGGTGAAGTCTCCCCAGCCGGAGGCATACGCCCGCGCGTACTCCTCGAGCATGTCGGCGATCCATTCCGGGACGCCGTGGCCGAGCAGCGTCTTGCGCTTGGCCTCGTCGCCGACCGGCAGGTACGTGACGGGCCTGCCGAGAGCGAGCCCCAGCTCGCGCGCGACCTCGTCGAACGTGAGCGAGCGCGGGCCGGTGAGGGTGTACGTCTCGCCGTGGTGGCGGTCGGGGTCGTCGAGAAGCACGCGGGCGGCGCACTCGGCGACGTCGCGTACGTCGATCATGCCGATCCGCGCCGAGGCCATGTTCAGCGAGAACGTGCCGGTGGTGGCGATGTCGCCCGCCTCGTTCAGCAGGTTCTGCATGAACCAGTGGGGACGCAGGATCGTCCAGCGCATGCCGCACCGTTCGATCTCCCGGTCCGACAGCGCGTGCAGCCTGCCGCTGCGGTTCGGCGCGTCGTGTGCCGCGCCGACGACGGACAGGCGCACGACACGCTCCACACCGGCCTGGCGTGCCGCCCACACGGCGTTCATGGCGTTCTCCGGGGCGCGGGGGCCGTTCGGGGTGAGCAGCCACAGGTCCCGCACGCCCTCGAAGGCGGGCGGCAGCGACCGGGCGTCGCCGAGGTCGCCGGTGAAGACCTCGGCGCCCCGCTCGCGCGGGCCGTCCGCCGCGGACCCGTCGCGGACGAGAGCTCGAAGGTCCACCTCGGCCCCTCGCAGCGCGTTCATCAGCGCGGTGGACACGGTTCCGGTGGCTCCGGTGATCAGTACGGTGCGCGACACGCTCGTTCTCCTTCGGTGACGGTGACGGTGACGGTGACGGTGACGGGGACGGTGACGGTGATGGGGACGGTGACGGTGATGGGGATCAGGTCGCGTACCGCGGCGGTGACCCGGTCACCGCGCGGCCTCCCGCGTCTCCCGCCGTCGCGAACACGGCGACGCGCGTGGCCCGGCTGTCCGGATCAGCCGGCCGAAGTGGCCGAAGCGGCCGGCGCGGCCGGTGCAGGGGTGCCGCCGTGGCGAACCGGGGACTCCGGGGGCCCGCCCGCCGCCCGGCCGGCGGTGACGCGCTCCAGGATCCAGAGCACGACGGTCCCGGCCGAGAGGGTGGCGCCCAGGACGCACACGCCGGTCCAGCCGCCGTGCGCCCAGAACACCGATGTCAGCGCGGAGCCCACCGCGCCCCCGAGGAACAAGGAGGTCATGAAGGCGGAGTTGATCCGGTTACGGGCCTCGGGCCGGATCGCGTAGAGGACGTTCTGGCTGCTGTTGAGCACCGCCTGGTGCGCCAGATCCAGCACGATCACGCCGACGAGCAGCCAGAGCAGCGAGTGCGCCCCCGCCGCGATCGCCGGCCAGGACGCCACCAGCAGGACCGCCCCGGCACCGGTCACGAACTGGACGCGCCCGCGGTCGGCCAGCCGCCCCGCCACCGTGGCGGTCAGCGCACCCGCGACACCGGCCAGGCCGAACAGGCCGACCGCCGACTCCGACCAGCCGTACGGCGACCGCACCAGCAGGAAGGTCAGCGCCGTCCACAGCACGCTGAACGAGGCGAGGCTCAGCGCGCCGACACCCGCCCGCCACCGCAGCAGCGGCTCGTGGCGGAACATCGCGGCCGTCGAGCGCAGCAGCCCGACGTAGGACAGGCGCCCGCCGTCCTCACCGAGCCGGGGCAGGAAGGTGCGCAGCAACACCGCCATCAGCGCCATCAGCGCCGCGTTCACCCAGTAGACCGTCCGCCAGCCGCCCAGCTCCGACAACGCTCCGGACGCGGTCCGCGCCAGCAACAGGCCGAGCATCAGCCCGGTCATCACCGTGCCGACCACCCGGCCGCGCTCGGCCGGATCCGCCAGCGTCGCCGCGAACGGCACCACCACCTGCGCTCCGACCGAGGTCAGCGCGGTCAGGGCCGTACCGGCCAGGAGCACCGTGCCGTTGGCCGCGGTGGCCGACACCAGCAGGAAAACCGCGGTCGCGGCGTAGAGCGACACCGCCAGCCGCCGCCGCTCCACCAGATCGCCGAGCGGCACCAGCAGGACCAGCCCCAGCGCGTACCCGCCCTGCGCGGCCGTCACCACCAGCGCCGCCGCAGACGGCCCGACCCCCAGCTCCCGGCCGATCAGGTCGAGCAGCGGCTGCGCGATGTAGTTCCCCGCGACCGCCAGCCCGGTCGCCGCCGACATGAGCAGCAGCAGCCCGTGCGGCAGGCCGCCGTCCGTACGAGGTCTCATCGTCATGCGCCCAGCTTCGGCAACGAACGATCAATGAGTCCAACACATGTTTGTCATCGGACCGATCGTGCATCACGATTGATCCGTGGAGCTCCAGCAAATGCGCTACGTCGTCGCCGTCGCGGAGACGAGCAACTTCACCCGCGCCGCCGAGCGGTGCCTGGTCGTCCAGTCCGCGCTGAGCCACCAGATCGCCCGCCTGGAACGCGAGCTGGGTGCCAAGCTGTTCGAGCGCACCAGCCGCCGCGTCCGGCTGACCCCCGCCGGCGAGGCGTTCCTGCCCGCCGCCCGCCAGGCTCTCGACGCCGCCGAACGGGCCCGCGCCGAGGTGGCGGCCGCCGCGGGCGAGATCCGGGGCCGGCTCGCCATCGGCGCCATTCCCACCGTCGCGGTGGTCGACCTCCCGACCGTGCTGAAGCGTTTCCACCTGCGGCACCGGCAGGTGCGGATCACCCTCCGCTCGGGCGCGAGCGAGGAACTGGTCGAACGGGTGCGGCAGGGCAGCCTGGACGCCGCGTTCCTGGGGCTGCCGGTGGGCGCACGCCCCAGCGGCGTCCGCGGCCGCGAGCTGGCGCGCGGCGACCTCGTCGCCGTGGTGGCGCCCGGCCACCCGCTGGCGGGCGGGGAACGCGTGGACCTGCGCCGGCTGTCGGACGAACCGTTCGTCGACTTCCCCCCGGGCACCGCCGCGCGGGCCCAGACGGACGAGGCGTTCGCGGCGGCCGGGGTCCGGCGCGAGGTCGCCTTCGAGGTGACGAACATGGACTTCATGGCCCGCCTGATCCGGCAGGGCCTGGGCATCGGGATGCTGCCCGCCGCCTTCGCGCCCGAACTTCCCGATCTGCCCGTCCTGCGGCTTCGCGACGCTCCCGCCCGCATGGAGCACCTCGTCTGGAGCCGCTTCCCGCCGTCCCCCGCCGCCGCGGCGTTCCTGTCCGCCCTCGGCATCCCGGCGGCGGAATCCTCGGGATCGCCGGACCCGTGACCTCGTCGCCTCCGCCGTGCGGGCGGTGCCGCCGCCCGCGGTGACCGTCACGTCGGCGCCGGGGCGAGGGCCCGGCCCGGGTCGCCGCGGCCGCGTGACCTCCCGCCCGCGTCGCCGCCGTGGGCGGCTCAGATCTCCCTGACGAAGATGATGGCGTCGGTCTGGCCGGTGGTGGCCGGGTCGAGGGGGAAGTAGGTGTGGTCGGCCGGGACGCGGGGCACCGGCTCGCGGTCGAGGGTCGCGGCGAGAAGGCCGGGATCGACGACGGCGCGGTCGTGGGGAAGGGACGACAGGAGCCCTTCGAGGGTGTCGGGCGGGGGGACGTCGGAGCCACGGGTGCCGAAGGTGGTGGCGGCGAAGGCGTACCGGTCGCCGAGGCGTGTGTCCACGATCGCCCCGGCGCTCCACCACTCCAGCGTCCGGCCCGCCAGGGGGCCCCAGCCCTCCGGCAGCAGCCAGCGGCTCCTGTCCCTCTGCAGGTGGCGGTTGTGGGCGAAGGCGAGGGTGGGGCCGCGACGGGCCTCGCGACCGACGATGGCGTCGAGGTTGTCGGCCATCATCGCGTCGCGCAGGCACATGAGCGAGCCGACGCGGTTGGGCGAGGTGTCGGCCACGCCGGCGTGGTAGCGCAGGAGCCCGGCGGCGGTGCGGGCGTGCAGGCCGGCGCGCCACCAGGCGTCGGGGGAGGTGGCGGCCGTCAGGTGGGGGGCGTGCGCGGTGAGCAGCGCGCGCAGGTCGTCGGTGATCAGGCGCAGTTCCCGGGCCTCGGGGGTGCGGCCGACGGACTGGGCGGGATCCGCCCAGAGGGCGGCCGGGTTGGTCCAGCGCTCGTCGGGACCGAGCAGCTCGTCGAGGCTCTCGCGGCTCCAGGCCAGGTCGAGGTGGGCGGCGAGGTAGTCGTGCAGCGCGGTCAGGGCCGCGCGGGGACCGGCGGGACCGGTCATCTCCAGGGGACCGTCGAAGCCGTAGAAGCGGAGCCGCTCGTGCGGGGGACGCCGCTCGTTGTAGGCGCGCATCCAGCGCAGGAGCTCGCGGTTGGCGGGTGAGGCGCCGAGGCCATGGCTGAGGCCGCGGCCCACCGCGTCGTCGAGGGTCCCTGTGCCGTCGGTGACGTACGCGTCGGCGGCCAGGGCCGTCAGGCAGTCGCTCTCGATGGTGATCGAGCGGTAGCCCTCGTGCTCGACGAGGTGGCGGAAGATCTCGTTGCGCAGCTCGGGGAAGGCTTCGACGCCGTGGGTGGGCTCGCCGAGGCCGAGCAGGCGGATGGCGGGGGACAGGAGCGCGGTGAGGGCGCCACCGGTGAGAGGGCGGGCGGCGTCCCGGATCGAGATCGTCATATCTTCGACTGTATCGTTGAACCTTCTGTGTAAACTTTGGCGATATTCACAGCTGTCGAAGAGGAAGAACCTTCAAAGTGCGGTTGCGGCCCATCGACCTGGCGCGCCGGCACGGCCTGTCCACGCAGGCGGTGCGCAACTACGAGGAGGCGGGGATCCTGCCGCCGTCCGAGCGTTCGGCGCACGGCTACCGCGCCTACGCTCCGCGCCACGCGGCGGCGTTGCGGACGTTCCTGGCGCTGATCCCCGCGCACGGCCACGCGACCGCGGCGGCGATCATGCGGGCCGTGAACGACGGCGCGGTCGAGGAGGCGCTGCGGCTGATCGACGAGAGCCACGCGCAGCTGGCCGAGGACCGGCGCACGCTGGAGGCCGTGGAACGGGCGCTGCGCGACCTGGCACCGCCGCATGAGCCGGCGCCGGGGACGACGTTCATCGGGCCGCTGGCGCGCAGGCTCGGCATCCGGCCTGCGACACTGCGCAAATGGGAGCGGGCCGGGCTGATCACGCCCCGGCGCGACCCGCGCACCGGCTACCGCGTCTACACCCCCGCCGACGTGCGCGACGTGCTGCTGGCCCACCAGCTGCGGCGGGGAGGGTACGGGCTGGAGCCGATCGCGCGGGTGCTGGAGCGGGTGCGGGCGGCGGGCGGGCCGGAGCCGCTGCAGGCGACGCTGCGGGAGTGGCACGACCGGTTGACGGCGCGGGGCCTGGCGATGCTGGCGGGCGCGGCCGCACTCGACATCTACCTGGGGACGCCGTAGCACCCGGCCGGTGCCGGTCGTGTTCGGCTCCTGCCCGGGGACGCCGTAGCGCCCGGCCGGTGCCGGTCGTGTTCGGCTCCTGCCCGGGGACGTCATGGCGCCCGGCCGGTCCCGGCCGCGTCCGGCCCTCGGCCACCCGGAAACGACCGTGGGCCCCCGGTCGTGAAGCTTCCGGGGACCCACGCGTGTGGCTGACTCCAGCCGGGCGTCACTACTTCGTGAGCGGGGCCAGCTTGGGGTCGTTGGCGTACGCCTCCACGACGTTCTCCTTGGTCACGATCAGCGGCTCAAGCAGGTACGACGGGACGACCTTCACCCCGTTGTCGTACGACTTGGTGTCGTTGACCTGGGGGGCCTTGCCGGCCTGCAGGTCCTTGGCCATCTGGATGGTCTGCTTGACCAGCTCGCGGGTGTCCTTGTTGATCGTCGAGTACTGCTCGCCGGCCACGATCGACTTGACCGACTCGACCTCGGAGTCCTGGCCGGTCACCACGGGCAGGTCCTTGCCGGCACCCTTGACCGAGGTGATGATGGCGCGGGCCAGCGTGTCGTTGGGGGAGAGCACACCGTCCAGAGTCTTGCTGCTGTAGGTGGAGGTCAGCAGCGAGTCCATGCGACGCTGGGCGTTCTCGGCCTTCCAGCCGTCGGTGGCGGTCTGCTTGACGTCGGTCTGGCCGGAGCCGACCACCACACTGCCGTCGTCGATCTTCGGCTTCAGCACGTCCATCGCGCCGTCGAAGAAGACTGCCGAGTTGTTGTCGTCCGACGAGCCGGAGAACAGCTCGATGGTGTAAGGGCCGTCGGCCTTCTTCGCCTTCATGCCGTCCAGCAGCGCCTGGCCCTGGAGCTGGCCGACCTTGAAGTTGTCGTAGGCGATGTAGTAGTCGACCGCGTCGGTGTTCTTGATGAGCCGGTCGTAGGCGATGACGGTCGCGCCGGCCGCCTTGGCGGCCTCCACCTGGGTGCTGAGCTGCGCGGCGTCGGTCGCGCCGATGACGATGACCTTGGCGCCCTTGGTGACCATGGCCGAGATCTGCGCCTGCTGGTCGGCGACGGTGGAGGAGGCGCCGGCGTACTGCACGTCGGACTTGAAGCCGGCCTCCTTCAGGCCGTCGGTGAACAGGCCACCGGCCAGGACCCAGTTCTCCGAGGTCTTCGACGGCAGCGCGACGCCGATCAGCGAGTCGGCGGGAAAGCCCTTCGCGGCCTCGCTGGAGCCGGCGGAGGCGCCCGTGCCGCCGGCGGGGGTCTGCGAACGCTCGGAGGCGCAGGCGGTGAGCGACAGAAGCGCGATGGCCCCGGCCGCCACACCCTTGACGAGGATATTGCGCATTTTCAGAGGTGCCCTTCTTCAATGGAGGACGGGGCGGAGGTCTCCCGCCCCGCCGAACGGCGGCCGGTCAGCCGGCCACCGGACTCTTGCCGCGGTCCTGGTCCGTCTCCGTGCCGGACGCCGGGCCGCTCGGTGTCTCCCGGCGGAACGGGCGCGTCAGCGATCCGATGACCGAGAAGCGCCCCTGCTTCTTGTTGTAGACGTCGAGCGCGACGGCGAGCAGCAGGACCAGGCCCTTGATGATCTGCACCCGGTCGGATCCCACGCCCATCAGCTGCAGGCCGTTGTTGAGCACGGCCATGACGAGGCCGCCGACGATGGATCCGCTGATCGTGCCCAGGCCGCCGGAGACCGCCGCGCCACCGATGAAGACGGCGGCGATCGCGTCCAGCTCCCAGCCGATGCCGTCCTGCGGCCCGGAGGCGGCCGAACGGGCAACGAAGATCATGCCGGCCAGGGCCGCCAGGACCGACATGTTCATCATCACCAGGAAGTTGACCCGCCTGAGCTTGACGCCGGACAGCTCGGCGGCCCGGGCGTTGCCGCCGACCGCGTAGATGTGACGGCCACCCGCCGTGTTGCGGGTGATGAACGCGTAGATCACGACCAGGACGCCGAGGATGATCCCGGAGATCGGGAAGCTGGTCCCGATCCGCCCACCGGCGAACTGCAGGGTCGCGAACACCACCACGACGATCGGGACGGCGACCCGGATCGCCGAGATCCACATCGGGGCGACGTCGGCCGCCATCTCCCGCCGGGTCTGGCGGGCCCTCCACTCCCGGACCACGATCGCCACGCAGATCACCAGGCCGAGCAGGAGCGTGGGGTTGTTGTAGCCGGTGTCCGGGCCGACCTCCGGCAGGAAGCCGGCGCCGATGACCCTGAACCCCTCGGGCACCGGGATGGTGTCGGCGTTGCCGATGTACTGGTTGCCGCCCCGGAACAGCATCATGCTGGCCAGGGTGACGATGAAGGCCGGCACCCCGACGTAGGCCACCCAGAAGCCCTGCCAGGTGCCGATGACGACACCGACCGCCAGGCCGATCAGGATGGCGAGGAACCACGGCACCGAGTAGTCCTGCATGACCTTCGCGACCACGATGCCGACGAACGCGGCGATCGAGCCGACGGAGAGGTCGATGTGCCCGGCGACGATGACCATCAGCATCCCGATGGCCAGGATCAGGATGTACGAGTACTGGCTCACCAGCGAGATGAGGTTGCCGGAGTTCAGCGTCAGGCCGTCGGTCAGGACCTGGAACAGCAGGACGATCGCCACCAGTGTGAAGATCATCCCGAACTGCCGGGCGTTGGAGGTCGTCCCTCCGAACAGGGACTTCTGGAGTTCTTTCACACGGCTCATGGTCGGCGTGCCTTCTTCGCTGAGGTCATCTGCTTCATCAGGAGTTCGGGGTCGGCGTCTCGCCGGTCGATGTTGCCGGTGATGGTCCCCTCGAACACCGTGTAGATCCGGTCACAGAGGCCGATCAGCTCGGGGAGCTCCGAGGAGATGACGATGACGCCCTTCCCCTGGTCGGCGAGTCGCTGGATGATGCCGTAGATCTCGTACTTGGCGCCCACGTCGATGCCCCGGGTCGGCTCGTCGAGGATGAGCAGGTCGGGATCGGTGAACATCCACTTCGCCAGCACCACCTTCTGCTGGTTGCCGCCGGAGAGCTTGGTGACCCCCTCGTCGACGGTGGGGGCCTTGACCCGCAGGCTCGTCCGGTAGCCCTCGGCCGCCCGATGCTCCCGCACCGGATCGACCACGCCGCGGGTGGAGACCTTGGACAGCTTGGCCGACACCATCGAGGTCTTGATGTCGTCGAGCAGGTTCAGGCCGATCGACTTGCGGTCCTCGCTGACGTACGCCAGGCCGTGCGCGATGGCGTCCGACACCGACTTCAGCACGATCTCCCGGCCGTCCTTGAAGATCTTCCCGGAGACGTAGGTGCCGTACGAGCGGCCGAAGACGCTCATCGCCAGCTCGGTGCGCCCGGCTCCCATCAGGCCGGCGAACCCGACGATCTCGCCGCGGCGCACGGTGAAGCTGGAGTTCTTGACCACCAGGCGCTCGGCGGAGATCGGGTGCCGGACCGTCCAGTCGCGCACCTCGAAGAAGACCTCGCCGATCTCGGGAGTGTGGTCGGGGAAGCGGCTGTGCAGCTCCCGGCCGACCATGCCCCGGACGATCCGGTCCTCGTCGACGCCGTCCGCCTTGACGTCGAGGGTCTCGATCGTCCGGCCGTCCCGCAGGATGGTGATGCTGTCGGCGATCTGCGCGATCTCGTTGAGCTTGTGGGAGATGATGATCGAGGTGATGCCCCGCCGCTTGAAGTCGCGCAGGAGGTCCAGCAGGTGCTGGGAGTCGGCCTCGTTCAGGGCGGCGGTGGGCTCGTCGAGGATGAGGAGCTTCACGTCCTTGGCGAACGCCTTCGCGATCTCCACGAGCTGCTGCTTGCCCACGCCGATGTCCTTGATCAGCGTGTCCGGGTCCTCTTCCAGGCCGACCCGGGCCATCAGCTCCAGGGCCTGGCGGTTGGCGGCCTTCCAGTTGATCACGCCGCCGCGGCCGGGTTCGTTGCCGAGGAAGATGTTCTCGGTGATGGACATGCCGGGTACCAGGGCGAGCTCCTGGTGGATGATCACGATGCCGGAGTTCTCGCTGGCCCGGATGTCGGAGAACCGGCTCTCCGCGCCCTGGTAGAGGATCTCGCCGGAGTAGGTGCCGTACGGATGGACCCCGCTGAGCACCTTCATCAGGGTGGACTTGCCGGCGCCGTTCTCCCCGGCGATCGCGTGGATCTCGCCGGCCCGCACCACCAGGTTGACGTCGGAGAGCGCCTTGACGCCGGGGAACTCCTTGGTGATCGAACGCATCTCCAGCAGGACGGGTGCGTCGCTCATGACCGGCCCGCCCGGGTCCGGACCCGTGCCGGGTACGGCCTCGGAACGGCGGCGTCGCCGTCTCTGGGCCGGCAGCGGGATCCGCGCGCGTCCGGCTGCAGGGGACCGCGCCAGGTCACCACCGACATGGTTGCCTCCGGGAGGTTCGTCATCAGTTCGTTTGCCGTGCTGTGGCCTGAGCCACGACTGGCGGACAGGGGGCTTTCCGCAAAATCTAAATTAATTCACTCTTCGAGTGATTCGCCTGGTGAGCGGTGGCTGTGCCGCCGCCCGGGTCGTGCGTGGTCGCGTGCCGCGGCCTGCCGCCGTCGAGGAGCGAGCCCGGCCGTCCGGTCGTGGGGGGCCGGTGGCGAAGTCCACCGGGGGCGTGGCCGTGCCCGAGCGTGGTTCCCGGCCGAACACGACGTCATGGGAGGCAGAAGTCAACGATCATAACGATTCCGGTTCCCTCCGATCGGCCGTGACATCGTTGTCAGGCAGGCAGCGGGTAGAGACTCCACCCGCGTTACAGGCGTGTCAATCGGCCCCCTCCCAATGTGGCCATTTTGTAACGTATCGTGACGCCTAGTGAGTTTTGTCGCACATGATCCTTTGAGTGGTCCCCGGGCGGCCGGCGCGACGCGCACCGGACCGCCGGCGACCGGCCGCGCCGGCGCGGCCGCTTCTCGCGATCGCCCGGTCCGGCCCGGCTCGGTGCGGCGTGGCTCAGCGAGGCGGCAGGCCCCGCTCGACCAGCTCGGTGGGAAGCACCACGGTGCGCGGCCACGACCGCTCCCCCCCGATCCGCCGGAACAGCAGCTCGGCGGCGGTCCTGGCCAGCTCACGGGTGTCGTAGGCGATCACCGTCAGCGGGTACGGCACCAGGCTGGACATGTCGAAGTCGTCGAACCCGAGCACCGCGGCGTCGCCGCCGCGCCGGTGCAGCTCCTCGATCACGCCCAGGGTGATCCGGTTGTTCAGGCTGAAGAAGGCGGTCGGCGGATCCGGCCGGTCGAGCAGTTCGGAGACGACCCGGGCGGCCGCCGCCGGATCGCGGACGCCGTCACGGACCAGCCGGGTGTCGTACGGCGCTCCGGCCGGGCCCAGCGCGTCCTGCGCGCCGTCGAGCCGCTCGCGCATCGTGTAGACGCCGATCGAGTCGAGCAGGATGGCGATCCGGCGGTGGCCCGCCTCGACGAGCCGGCGCACCCCGGCCCGCGCGCCCCCGCGGTTGTCGAGCAGCACCGTGTCGGCGAGCAGCCCGCCGGCCGGCCGGTCGAGGAAGACCACCGGAGTGCCGAGCTCGACCTCGGCGCGCATGAACGAGTGGTCGTCACCGGCCGGCACCACGAGCAGCCCGTCGACGCGGCGGGCGCACATGTCCCGCAGCAGCTGCTGCTCGCGTGCCGGATCCTCCTCGGAGCTGGCGATGATGAGCATCGTGCCGTGTTGCCGGGCGACCTCGGCGGCGGCCCCCGCGATCGTCGCGTAGAACGGGTTGGCGATCTCCTCGATCAACAGCCCGATCGTGGCGGTCGCCTGCCCCGAGCGCAGCGAGCTGGCCAGGTGGTTGCGGCGGAAGCCCAGCTCGGCCACGGCGGCGAGCACCCGCTCGACCAGCTCGGGCTGGACGTGCGGCGCGTTGTTCACGACCCGCGAGACGGTCTTCAGGCTCACTCCGGCCCGGGTCGCCACGTCCACCATGGTGGGCCGCCTTGTACGGCCGCCGTCGCTGGTCATGTCACGAACCATACCGACACGCCGTCCGTCGTGGTGACAACGTTGTCCGAATCGCCGCCCTGGTCACCGCCGGGCAGGCCCTGCCGGCCGGCCTCGGACACGACGGCGGCGGTGGCGACCGTCCAGGTGACCGACGACGGCCGGTGAGCGCGTGGTGCGCGGGGTTCGCGTCGAGCGACCTCGTCGTGTTCACCCGGATCCGTTTCGTTCCGGGGGAGGGGACTCGGCGAGGCGCGGCGAAAAGGCTCCGTGCCCGGCGGCCGGCCGGCGACGGCGAATGATGAGTGGGAGATTTCCGTCAGATCACCGCATGGTCGGTACAATTCAGTCATGAAGGCTGCGGTCCGCACCAGATATGGCCCACCGGAAGTGGTTCGTTTCGCGGAGGCGGAGAAGCCGGCGGTCAAGGACGGCGAGCTCCTCGTCAAGGTCCACGCGACAACGGTCAATCGCACTGACTGCGCGTTACGCGCGGCGAAGCCCTTCATCTGGAGATTCTTCACCGGGCTTGTCAGGCCGAAGGTGAGAATTCTCGGAAACGAGTTCGCGGGAGAAGTCGAGGCGGTGGGCGCCGGCGTCACCTCCTTCAAAATCGGCGACAGGGTGTTCGGATACAACGACCGCTCGTTCGGGGCCCACGCCCAGTACATGTCGATCCCCCAGGACGGCGCGCTGGCGATCATGCCGGAGGGTCTGACCTACGCGGAGGCCGCTCCCAGCACCGAGGGTTCGCACTACGCCCTCACGATCATCAGGACGGCGGGGATCCGGAGCGGGCAGGACGTCCTCGTCTACGGCGCGAGCGGGGCGATCGGCTCGGCGGCGGTGCAGCTCCTGAAGGGGCTCGGCGCCGGCGTGACCGCGGTCTGCGACACGAGGAACCTCGAGCTGGTCAGGGGGCTGGGGGCCGACCGGGTCGTCGACTACACGGCCGGGGACTTCACGAAGGACGAGCGGGAGTACGACGCCGTCATCGACGCGGTCGGCAAGAGCTCGTTCGGCCGGTGCAGGCGGCTGCTGAAACCGCGCGGGATCTATCTCGCGTCGGACCTGGGCACCCTGTCGCAGAATCTGGTTCTGGCGCTTGTCACCCCGCTGTTCGGCGGCAGGAAGGTCATGTTTCCCATCCCGAAGCAGGACGACCCGGAGACGGCACGCTATTTCAAGGGGCTGATCGAGTCCGGCGATTTCAAACCGGTCATCGACCGCCGATATCCACTGGACGAGATCGTCGAGGCGCACCGGTACGTCGAGACGGGCCAGAAAACGGGAAATGTTGTGATCATCGTCGAGCATTCCGGCTAGAGCCGGAATGCGCTCGATCGTCCTGGGCCACTGAACACGCGGGAACGGTGGCCGCCGCGTGTCGAGAGTATCGGGAGCAGGATTCGAACCTGCGACCTACGGATTATGAGCTCGCCGAGCTACCGCTGCTCCATCCCGACCTGATGAAATGAGAATACCGATCGGCTTCGGCGACCTCATCCCGTTTTCCGGGGCGGCCGGGACCGGCGACGCGGACGGGGCCGAGCCGGAAGCGGCAGGGAGGAAACCCCCCGGCGCGGGAAAAGACGGGCCGGGGCCGCGCCGCCGTACGGGCTGATGGTTCGCCGCACCTTTCGCTGGTTTGCCGCACCTTTCGCGGGGCAGGCGGCCGAAGCTGGGAAATGCCGTTTCCGCTCACCGTCGACGGCGAGGGAGGTGCGATCCCGATGAGCGTTCACACACTGTCGGTCGCGTTCAGCTGGGCCCTTCTGGCGGCCGGATGCGTGCTGGCCGCGCACGGCGTTCACGTGCTGGTGACGGGCCGGGCTCCGCGCGCGATCTCCGGACCGGGCAAGATCCTGCAGGTGAGGCCGTACGCGTGGTCGATGGTGTTCTTCGCGTTCTTCGCCGTCTCGACGGCGTCGCCCCGGCTGCTTGGCCGGACGGACCAGTTGTCGCTCACCGCCTTCACCCTGCTCGCGCTCGCCTTCGTGGTGGTGGCTCTCACGCTGATGGCGAGGGCGAAGAAGGTGCTGATCCCCACGACCTCGCGCGACCGGGAGATGTGACGGCGCCTCGCTGACCCCTTGCCGGCCTCCTCGGCTCGCCAGGCCTCCTGCCGGGCTCCTCGACGGGACGGGTCCCGCGACGGGACGGTTCCCGCGACGGGACGTACGCGACCGGCCGCGGGAACCGGCGGGCCACACCCCGTGGCACCTGGTTTTTCAGGGGTGTGGCACGCGTGGCGGCGAGAGCTCGCGGGGCACCGCAGGGCGCGGCCGTACGGCGAGAGCGCGCCGGCGACCACCGGCTCCGCCCGGGCGGTCACCGGTCCTGAGGGGGCGGTGACCTGCCGTGAACCCGGCGGGCGAGGATCAGGAGGCGGGAACCTCGGCGACGAGCTTGGAGCTCCAGGGGCAGAAGAAGCAACCCGGCAGGAAGGCGCCGCACGCCTCGTCGAGGTGGTCCTCGACGTAGGAGAGCGTCGCGTCGCAGACCTCGATGGCCATCTCGAAGAAGTCGATCGTGTTCGGGTCGAGGTGGAAGCCGTAGGAGGGGTTGTACGGGGCCGGCCTCTTGATGATCCGGCCCATGACGTGCGTCCTCGAGGTCTCCTGGCCGCTGAGGATCCGCCGGGCGTGCTCTATCTTCCCGGGGTCGGTGAGTTTGATGACGAACGGCAGACGGGAGCCGACGGTCGTCATCGTGAAGTAGGCCGGCTCGGTCGCGGCGGCCGGTGAGGGCGCGCCGGTCTCGGCGGGGCCGGCCTGGACGGAAAGGGGCGTCGCGCAGGCGCGCGCCGTGGGCGCGGCCTGAGCGGGCGCGGCCATCATGGTGGCGAGCATCGCCATGGCAGCCAGACAGCCGGTCCTGGTGAAGAAGCGTCGCACAGGTTCCTCCTGGGCCCTGGGGGCCGTGACCGTCACGGCTCCAACGCTCTTCTAGGACTCCTCTCCTGCCGATCACCCGGCCCCACACCGCGCTTGATCAATAAATCTCCGCCCCTTGCCGGGACTTTCCCCGCCGTCGCCGGCCCCGTTGACCTGGTGATCCACCGATCCCCGGCGCGAGCTCGTGACATCGGGGGCAGGAGGCGGAAAAGCCGCACGGTCGTGGCCGGCCGTCGTCCGCGGCGGCTCCGGCCGGCCGTCCCCGCAAGGAGGGAATGTTCTCTCACAGATCCACCACTCTCCGTGTCGGCGGCGGCGTTTCTCGTTACTCATGGCGATCACTGCTGGTAGTGGTGGCACATGCCGACACGACAATGGCGCCGCACGGCCGCCGCTCTCACCGTCCTGCCCGCCCTCCTCGTCACCCTCGCCGGGCCGGCGGCCGCCGCCGCGGTCAGGCTGCCCGAGCCGTCAGTCCCGCCGATCGCCCGCGCCGAGCTGAACCTGCTGACCGTCGCGGAGCCGCGGTCGACGGACGGCTACAGCCGGGACCGCTTCCCGCACTGGAGCACGCGCGCCGCGGCCTGTGACGCCCGCGAGACCGTGCTGGCGCGCGACGGCCAGAACGTGCAGCGCGACGACGCCTGCCGGGCGGTGTCGGGCTCCTGGTACTCGGCCTACGACGGGCGCACCCTCAGCTCGGCCGACGACGTCGACGTCAGCCACATCGTGCCCCTGGCCAACGCCTGGCGTTCCGGCGCCGACACCTGGACCGACGCCGAGCGCGAGAGTTTCGCCAACGATCTGGAACGGCCGCAGCTGCTCGCCGTCTCCGCCGCGTCGAACAGGAGCAGGGGCGACCAGGGACCCGAGTCGTGGAGGCCGCCGCTCGCCGCCTCCCGCTGCATGTACGCCCGAGCCTGGGCGGACGTGAAGTACCACTACCGCCTCACTGTCACCGCCGAGGAGAAGGCCGCCCTCGCCGAGATGCTCGACACCTGCCGGCCCCAGCCGGCCGGCGAGGGCCGTGGGTGAGCGACGTGACGAGCCGCGAACACTACGACAACCAGGTGCTCGCCGGGCCCGGCGGGGTGATGACCGACGAGGTGGGGGTCATCGCCGGTGATCTCGTCGTACGCACCGAGGTCCACGACGACCAGGCCCACGTCGCGGTGCAGTACCTCGGCGCGGAGGAGTGGTACACCCTGACCGGCAGTCCCGCCCCGCTGGCCGGCCACACCGGCGAGGAGGTGCACGAGGCGGTGCTGGCCGCTATCCAGGCGGGCCTGCCGGGCGGGCTCGGTTGAACGCCCCGGAGCTGCTCCGGGGCGGCCCAGGGGCTCAGGCCGGTCTGGCGAGCCGGGCGAAGGAGAGCACGACGACCGTCGACAGCAGCCAGCCCAGCAGGCCGGCCACGTTCAGCAGCGCCGAGGTCAGCGCCCCCGCCCGGCTGCGCGTCTCGGGGTACCACGTCGCGCGCTGGCCCAGCGAGATGAGCGGTACGACGGTGTCCACCGTGTAGAACAGCGGGTCGAAGCAGCGCACCTGCCCGTCCCCGCACGGCCCGGGACGGGCGCCGCGCCCCGCCGCGGTCGCCGTGCCGTCCGCCGGCGCCGCCACGTCGTCCACGGTGACCAGCCTGCCGTCCACCGCGTAGACGTTCCCGCGCGGATCGGTGGCCCGCAGGGTCTCCTGGACCGCGGGGCTCAGCATCATGACGCCGACCAGGGCGAGCAGGGCGCCCAGCAGCCACAGCACCCGGCCCGGCCGGTAGCCGTAGCCGACGGTGAGCCCGTAGAGCAGGTCGCGGGCGTTCCTGACCATCCGGCGCGGCGATCGGCCCTCCGGCGACGGCGCCCGCCTGGCCTGCCGGCGCTGCTCGATGAGCAGCCGTTCGGCCTCCGCGGGATGGCCGTGCTGGCGGAACACCCTGGCCGCCTGCTCGTACGGGCCGGCGTCGAAGGGGGCCATCCCGCGCAGCCAGTCGCGGCGGGCCCGCCAGTCCCAGGCGCCGTCGAAGCGGTCGTAGACGAATCCCGCGATCATCGAGTTTCGCGGCCACCCGGCCGGGTCGTCGGCGAGCAGCGTGGTGGACGCGCCGGTCAGGTCCACCAGCGGCGGGACCTCGGCCCAGCGCAGGCGCATGCCGCCGCGCGCCGTGGCCGACACCGCCTCGATCCCCCCGGCGAAGGTGCCGCGCTCGCAGTCGATCCGCCCCTCCACCGCGCACCGGTTCAGCAGCACCCGGCCCTCGGCGACGAAGCCCTCCTTGAGCAGGACCGACCCCCGTACCACCGCCTGCTGGAGCAGGAGCGCCTCGCCGCCCGGGTTGCGCAGCCGGGCGTGGTGGGCGTCCAGGGCGCCGCCGATCGTCGCGGAGCGGAACCGCAGCCTGCCGCCGACGGCCTCCATCTCCCGCAGGTCCACCATGCTGTCGACGACCACGCCCTGGGCCGCGATGAGCGAGTTCCTCTCCGGCAGGCTCCACCGGGTTCCCCGGAGAACGAGGCCGCCCCTGATGTGCGCCCCCGCCAGGCGCAGCGTGCCCTGGACCGCCGTCCCCTCCTCGACGAGGAGGCTGGAGCGCACCTCGGCGTTGGTCAGGTCGAGGGCGCGCCCTCCGCCGACCGTGAGCTCGCACCCCCGGTGGATCCGCACGGTGCTGAAGGAACCCATGGAAAGGTCCACGCCGCCGCCGATCCGGCACTCGCCCTCGACGCTGAGATCCCCGCCCACGAAAAGGCCGGGGGCGCTGATCGCGGTCCCGCCGTCGCGCCTGCTGGAGTATCCGGCGCCGCCGATCGCCCCGGTGGGCTCGAGGGTGGCGTCGCGGATCAGGAACTGGCCGGAGATCCGGGCGTTGCCCAGGTCGACGCGGCCGCGGATCAGCGGGCGGCGGCCCGTCTGGTCGTCGATGAGGAAGACGCTGCCGCCGATCTGCGCGTCGCCCAGGTCCAGGGCCAGCCCGCGGTCGGGACGGGTCAGCCGGGCGCCGGTCAGGTCGAGCGAGCCCGCCACCTGGACCCCCAGCAACCGCATCCCGCCGCGTGCCTCGAAGCCGTGCAGCAGCCGGATCGTCCCGCCGACCCGCATCCGGTCGGCCTGGACCGCCCGCATCGCGGAGTCGATGACCGTGTCCAGGCAGAGCAGGCGCCCGCCGATCTCCGACTCGCACAGCCAGACGGCCGCGCTGCGGGAGGTGCTGGCCGAGGTCCACAGGTCGCCGGTGACGCGCGACCTGGACAGGTCCAGGTCGCGGCGGACCCGCAGCCCGTTGGCCAGGACGCCCGGCACCGCGCAGCCGTCCAGCACCAGCAGGTGCAGGTCGGCCCCCTCCAGCAGAACCGGCCGGTCGAACACGCAGCCGGTGAAACGCAGGGGGAAGGGCACCTCCATCCCGCTCAGGTCGAGGTCGCCGCCGATTCTCGCGCCCTGGATCGCGAGCCCGCGCGGGTCTATCTCCTCGCGGCCGCGCCGGCACAGCTCACGGACCAGGCGGCCCTCGACGACGAGCTCCTCGCCGTCCCGCGCCCGCAGGACCCGGCCCTCCACACAGGCCCGCAACAGGGTCACCTCGTCGATCACGGTCACGCCGCGCGGCCTCCCGTCGGTCCAGGAGAAACAGGGGGAGCCGGCTCCTCGGCGGGAGCCGGCCCGGCCACCCTACCCAGGGGGCCCGGGTGTGGTCTCGGCGCGGCGACGGGGACGCCGGCCCCCTCGTCCGCCGTCGCGCCCGGTGCGGCCGGCGCCCGCTGTCGCGCCCGTCGCGCCCGTCGCGCCCGTCGCGCCCGGCGTCCCCGTCCCCGTGCGCGGTGGCCGCCGCCGCTGCCGTCCAGGCGGCGCCCAAGGCCGGTGCCTAGGCCGGTGGCGCGAGCCGTGTCACCTGGTCGCGGGCGTTCGCGTCGAGGTTCGCCTGGAGCAGCCCGTTGTCGACACCGGGGTCGCAGGCCGTCAGGACCCGGACGGCCGCGGGCGGTCCTTCCCGGTAGCCGAACAGGAGCAGGAGGGCGTCGCCCTGTGCGCCCTCGCCTGCGCGGCACACTTTCTCGATCGGCCGGGTGTCCAGGGAGTTCAGCGTCGCCGCCAGGGCCTCGGCCGTCGGCCCGCCGTGTTCCAGCCGGGGGGACCGCCCGTCGTACGGGGCCTGCCCGCAGACCAGGACCGAGACGGGTTCGCCGGGCACCATCCGCTCGTCCTGGCCCCGGCGCCCGGGGAACCCGTGGCAGGGGTCGTCCGGCCGCGCGGGGTTCCACACGCCGGTCCGGTAGGCGGCGGTGATGTCCGGCCCGACGTGCGAGCGGCTGCCGACGGTGCCGTTCGTCGTCGTCACGCAGGAGTTGACCTCCTCGGCGCTGCCCACCCACAGGGTTTCCCCGCGCGGATAGGCGAACCTGATGAGGTAGTTGGTCGTCGCCCCGCCCTTCTGCGCGCACGGGCCGCCGGGATCGGCCGTGGTCACCGGGAGGTAGCCCAGGTCGCGGGCCATGGCCCCGGCCTCGGCGGTCAGGATCCGGGAGCCGGCGAGCCGCTCGCCTCCCGGGCGCGCGTCGTCCCCCGGGTAGGCGCAGATCATCGCCGTGACCGGCTCTCCGGGGACGAGCGACTCCTCGACCCCGTCGAGGTCGGCGGCGGCGGGCACCCATCCGCCGGGCCCGTCGCCGCCCCAGCGTTCCGGGCACGACGCGGGCACGGACGACGGGGCGCGCACCGCCTGCGAGATCAGCGCGGCCGCCGCGCATACCGCGGTCACGGCCAGGGCGATGCGGACACTGCGGAGAAGTCTCACGATGCTGGAACGTCAATCCCCTGAGAAATGTTCGAACGGTGGTGGGAGGGAGCCGTGCGTCTCGCCGGCCCGGGGACCTCTCGCGAGATCTCCGCGCACGCGTCAGGTGCCGGGCGGCGTTCCGTCCTCCCGCCGGGAAGCGTCCTCCCACGGGAAGCGGACGGGAACGTCCTCCCACGGGAAGTGGACGGGAACGTCCTCCCGCGAGGAGTGGACGGGAACGCCGGGAGATCCCTCGTGTCCTGTCTCCCGGTCACTTCCTGGGAGCGAATCCGTGCCTGACCTCGCCCTTGTTGCAGCGCGGGCAGGGGCGGTACTGGCGAGGGAAGAAGGTGGCCTTCAGCGTGCCAGATCCGCTGCATTTGCGGCATTTTGATAGGTAGTTACGGATCCAATCGGAAATAACCCATATGGCGAGAACAGCGATGATGAGCAGCGCGGTTTCCACGGTGAACTCCACCTGGTGAGGGTTCCATGAGGCCTTCCCTCATAACACCCCGCGTTCGCGCCAACGCGTTACGTTTCGATGGACGGTATATCGCCTGCTCATATCGGTTGCGGCGACAGCCGAAATTGTGATTGCCCCTCTTGTGATGTTTTGGGGTGGGGCGGCGGGGGGTGCAGGCCGGTCGGCACCGGAGAAACCGGACGGCACCCCTTCATCCCCGCGCCCGCCCCCGGCTCCCCCCGTTGGAGCCGGGACCGGGACGCTCAGCCGGTCGCGAGGTGCTCGGCCTCGTGGTGCAGTACCTCGACCAGGATCAGTTCCAGACGGAGGTCCGGATCCGTGAGGTCGTCGGACGGTGTCATCGAATACCTCCAGCCTCGCCGGTGGGGACGCCCCGCCCGCCTCGGTGGTGTATCCGCCATACCAGGCCGGTATGAACCCGAGAGCCCCGCCCGGTGCTCCGCGCGGTCCCGCCCTCCGGTCCCCGGTGCCCTCAGGGGCGGCCGGGGAGCCTGTCAGTCGATTCCGGGTTCGGCCCAGAAGACCGTTCCCGAGCCGTGCAACCCGACGGGTCCGTGGGCGGCGGGGACGAAAACGGACTCGCCGGGCCGCAGGGTGTGCTCGCCGGTCTCGATCTCGCCCTCGGTGCACAGCAGGATGCGCGGCACCCCGCCCTCCAGGGTGAGGCCGGAACCCGGGACGGCCGTACCGAGACGGAACTCGGGGACGGGGGTCCGGTAGAGGTTGCCGACCGGCTCGACCCGCAGGGCCGGGGCCGAGGGGTCGGTGACCCGCAGCAGCTCCTCCACGTCCATCGGCTTGCCGGTCAGCCCGGCGCGCAGCACGTTGTCGGAGCCGCCCATGATCTCCACACCGAACCCGCTCAGGTAGCAGTGCAGGACCCCGGCGCCCAGGAAGAGCGCCTCGCCGGGCCGCAGCTCGTGGCGCCGCAGGAACAGCGGTGCCAGGCAGGCGGGGTCTTCCGGGTGGATCCCCGCCAGGCGTACGACCAGCTCGTTGTCGGGGCCCCCGGCGGCCGAGGCGGCCCGCGTGACGGCGGCCACGAGGTCCGCCCTGCCGTCCTTCGGCCACTCCACCAGCGCGCGCAGCGCGGCGGAGGCGTCCGCGGCGGCCAGCGGCGCGACGACGGGCTCCAGCTCCGCGACGCCCAGCCCGCCGATGAGGGCCGCCGCCTCCCGGGGAGGACGGAAACCGGCCAGCGCGGTGAACGGGGTCAGCGCGCAGATCAGCTCCGGCTTGGGGAACGGGTCGACGTAGGTGCCCCGGGCGAACCCCTCTCGCGCCTGCTCCTGCGAGGGGTGGACCTGGAGCGAGAGCGGCAGGTCCACGGCGATCAGCTTCAGCAGGTACGGCAACCGCGAGCCGAACCGCTCGACCGTCTCCTCGCCCAGCTCGGACACCGGGTCGGCGGCGACCGTCTCGGCGAGGGAGTGCCACGTCCCCCGGCGCAGCACCGACGAGGAGCCGGACGGGTGGGTGCCGAACCACATCTCCGCCTCGGGCAACTCCGCGGGGGAGGGGCGCCCGGCCAGCGTGGCGATCGCCGTGCGCGAACCCCAGTCGTAGTTCTTCACGGGGTTGCGAAGGAGGTCCGTCATGACGCCTCCACCGATGCGGGCGCGGCGGTGCCGGGCCGCCCGGGGCCGTTCTCCGGCCGTGAGGACAGCAGCGCGCGCGTGCCGCCGGGCCCGGCCTTGCCTGCCGCCGCGCGGGCGGCGGGGATGAAGGAGTCGTTCATGGTCCTCTGTGTCCGTGTGAGTCCGTGAGCGGGAACCGAAATGCCGCAGAACGCCGATGTTACGCGTCCTCGACGTCGTACGGCCGCCGGGGCGTGCCAAGACACCGTACGGCCGGCAGGGCGTGCGCCAAGATCTGGTGCCGGATCGCGGACCGGCACCCTGGAGCCCGTCCCGGCCTGCCGGCCGCGTCTGCGGCCCCCACTCTCACCCCGCTCCCGCCAAGCCCACCGCGTCTCCGGGTCCGACGTCCTCCGGGCCGCCGCCGCGGGCGCGGTACCGGGAGTTCGTGGCACCCTTCGCCGTCTCCGGTGGCCGGAAGTGGCCAGACCGGCCGGTCACCGGACTGACGGGTGCCCACCTGGGACAACCCGGCCACGGGGCCCCGGACGGTTCCGCGGAAGGCCGTGCGCGCCCTCACGGCGCACGGCGGCGGGTTCACAACGGGCCGGCGGTCCTGAAGACTCCGCTGGGGAGCACCCGCCACGCGTGCCGTTCCTCCGGGAGCCGCCCCAGGACGAGGCGGGGCCACGGAAGGGTGAGGTGAGCATGCGTTCGCTCGGCATCGAGGGTGCGTGGGTGTTCGAACCGAAGGTGTTCCTCGACGACCGGGGCGGTTTCCACGAGTGGTTCCGCCTGGAGGCCTTCCGCGAGACCACCGGCCAGGCCCTGGCCCTCTCGCAGGCGAACTACTCGGTCTCACGCCGGGGGACGCTGCGTGGCGTACATTTCGCCGACGTCCCACCCAGTCAGGCTAAATACATTAAATGTGTCAAAGGTGCGGTTTTTGATGTGGTCGTGGACATCCGCGTCGGGTCGCCCACCTTCGGGCGGTGGGAATCGGTGATCCTGGACGACGAGGACCACCGGGCCGTCTACGTCTCCGAGGGGCTCGGCCACGCCTTCATGGCGCTGACCGACGAGGCGATCGTGGTGTACCTCTGCTCCGAGGGATACGCGCCGGGACGCGAGCACGGGGTCGATCCGCTGGACCCGGAGCTGGGGATCGAGTGGCCCTCGGAGGTGGCGCCGCTGCTGTCGGACAAGGACGCGAAGGCCCCCACCCTCGCCGAGGCCCGGCGGCAGGGCCTGCTCCCCGCGTACGAGGAGTGCGGCCGGCTCTACGCCAGGCTCCGGGGCTGAGGAGGCGCCTCGCTGTCACGGGGGTTCGGCGGCCGAGGCCTCCGAACCCGTCCGGTGGCCCTCTATCAGGACGGCGAGACCGTCGAGGAGGCGCCGCAGCCCGAACTCGAACCACTCGTCGAGGTCGATCGCGTCGCCCCGCTCCCCGTGGAGCCTGGACAGCATCGGGAACCGGCCGGACTCCAGGATCTCCTGGAGCATCGGGGCCTGCAGGGCGCGCCACTGCCTCGTGGTGACACCGGTGCGCCGCTCGCTCTCCACCTCGTTGACGAGCAGCAGGGCCCAGCCCTGCACGTGGGCGCTCACCATGATGGCCACCCGGTGCATCGTCATCAGGTCCAGGCCGAGACCGTCGACGGCCCGCATCGACCGTTCGACGTCGGCCAGCACGTTCGGCCCGAGCGGCGGGTGGGGCGTGGCGATGACCCGCAGCACCCACGGGTGCCTGGAGTACATCGCCCACTCCCGCCTCGCGGCGAGCTCGAGTCCCGCACGCCAGTCTCCGGGGAGGGGGGCCGGGGGCGGGTTCTCGCCGAAGACGGCCTCGACCATCAGCTCGATCAGGGTGTCCTTGCCCGGTACGTAGCGGTACAGCGACATCGTGCCCGCCCCCAGTTCGGCCGCGACGCGGCGCATCGACAGCGCGTCCAGTCCCTCGGCGTCGGCGACGCGGATCGCGGTGCGGACGATCCGCCCGGTGCTCAGCCCGTCCCGCGGCTCACGACGCTCCGGCTCGGCCTCCGCCGTCGGTCCGGTTTCCGCCGCCCGGCCGTCTTCTTCGGCGGGCTTCGCCCGCCCGGCCCGTGCGAGCGTGCCGGAGGCGTCGCGGGCGGGCGCGGGGGAGGGCCCGGGCGGGGTGGCGGCCCGCCCGGCCGCCCTGGTCCGGTACGCCCGCGCCTGGCACGCCCGCGAGCAGTATCGGGGACGCCGCCCCCGGCGCGCCGCGTTCAGGGGTTCCCCGCACTGTACGCACGTCGGCATGCGTCGCCCTCGCTCTATTACGTCACTTCCGGCTGTTGGTGACGAAATTCTAGCACGCGTTTTTGTGACGTAATGGCCGTGGCCGGATGAGATTGATGTGACGAAATTTCCGGCGGGATGAAAAGAAAGCCCTATTTATGCCAGTTTGGAACGCGAATCTTGAGTGCCGATCGGATCATTGATGGATTCCGATAATCGTGCGTACGATGTATGCGTCCAGGTGCGTATGTTGTACTCGCGGAAGGTCGGGATTCATGCTGAAAGGTGCGGCCGGGAGGCGGGAGTGGCTCGGGCTCGCGGTGCTGGTGCTGCCCGTGCTGCTCGTCTCGGTGACGGTGACGGTGCTGTACTTCGCGCTGCCCTTCCTGAGCGCGGACCTCGCGCCCACCGGATCCCAGCTGCTGTGGATCGTCGACGTCTACGCGTTCCTGCTGGCGGGCCTGCTGGTCGCGATGGGCGCCCTGGGCGACAGGATCGGCCGCCGCAGGCTGCTGCTGATCGGCGCGGCCGTCTTCGGCGTCACGTCCGTCGCCGCCGCGTACGCTCCCAGCGCCGAGCTGCTCATCGCGGCCCGCGCCCTGCAGGGGGCCGCGGCGGCGAGCCTGATGCCGCCGACCCTGGCGCTGATCCGCGACATGTTCCGCGACCCGCGGCAGCGCCGGACGGCCGTCGCGCTGTGGGCCGCGAGCTTCGCGGGGGGAAGCGTGCTCGGGCCGATCGCGGGCGGGTGGCTGCTGGAGCGCTTCTGGTGGGGGTCGGTCTTCCTGATCAGCGTTCCGGTCATGGTCCTGCTGCTGATCCTGGGCCCCTTCCTGCTGCCCGAGCACCGGGCCCCGGCCTCGGGAGGGTTCGACCTGCCCGGTGCCGCGCTGTCGCTGGCCGCGGTGCTGCCGGTGGTGTACGGCATCAAGCAGCTCGCCACCGGCGGCCCGGCTCCGGTGGCGGTGCTCGCGGTCGCCGCGGGGCTGGCGCTCGGCGCCGCGTTCCTGCGCAGGCAGCGCGGCCTGGCCGACCCCATGCTCGACACGCGGCTGTTCGCCGACCGGGGCTTCACCCTGCCGCTGGTCACGAGCACGCTCGCCGTCTTCGCGCTGGTGGGCCTGTTCTACTTCGTCGCGCAGTACCTGCAGCTGGTGCTCGGGCTGCGGCCGCTGGTGGCCGGGCTGCTGACGCTGCCCGCGGCCGGCATGGCACTGGTCGGCTCGCTCCTGGCCGCGGGGATCTCGCGCTGGATCCGCCCCGGGTACATCCTGGGCGCGGGCATGGCGCTCGCCGCCGCGGGGTTCCTGGTGACGAGCACGCTCGACGCGGACTCCGGCCGGTGGCTGCTCGTCACCGGACTGCTCCTGCCGGGAGCGGGGATCGGCGCGGTGCAGGCCCTGGCCTCCGGGATGATCGTCGACGCCGCCCCGCCGGAGCGCGCGGGCTCGGCCTCGGCGGTCCTGGAGGCCGCCACCGAGCTCGGCGGGGCGCTCGGCGTCGCGATCCTGGGCAGCGTGGGCCTGGCCGTCTACCGGGACCGGTTCGCCGCCACGGCCCCAGGGGACCTGCGCCCCGGCGACTCGGGGGCGGCCGGGGAGGGACTGGGCGGGGCGGCCGGGGTCGCCGCCCGGCTGCCGGAACAGGCCGCGGCGGAACTGCTCGACGTCGCCCGCACCGCCTTCACCGCAGGGATGCAGGTCGCCGCGCTCCTGTGCGCCGCCCTCATGGTGACGGCGGCGGCGTCGGCCGCGATCCTGCTCCGGACGGTGCGGGCGGATCCCGGAGAACCGACGCCTCGACGCCTTCGACAGCGGTGATCGCGCCGTACGCGAGCAGCCGTACCAGGTCGGCGTCGTCCGGATGACCGGCGCGCCAGGCCGCGACGTCGGCGTCGGTGACGCGGTACGGCGCCAGCGCGGCGAGCAGGGCGAGCCGCGCCCCCGGCCGGTCGGCGGCGGGCAGGTCCGCCGGCGGCCCGGCCGGCCACCCGCCGCCCATCGCGGGATGCTCGCCGTCCCACCCGCCGACGGTCTCCAGCACGGCCGCGCGGGCCCGCTCGCCGAGCAGCGCCCGGCCCGCGCCCGCCGCCTCCCGCAGCGCGGCGAAGGCGGTGCCCACCGGCGTGCCCGCCGCCCAGGCGGGCTCCGGGGTCGTGGCCGGCCCCGCCAGCAGGGGAAGGCTCTCACCGGCCGGCCGCCGCCTGCGCACGGTCCGGGCCAGCACCCTGCCGCCCAGGCTGCGGACCAGCCGGGAGTCCTGCAGCCTGCCGGGCAGCATGCTGTCGGCCAGCAGGGCCGAGGCGATGCGGTTGATGAAGTGGAAGGTCAGGGCGGTGCCGACGTACTCGGCGGTGTGCTCCTCAGGAAACGGCCACCCGCGGGGC
This sequence comes from Streptosporangium sp. NPDC023825, assembly GCF_040639575.1. Taxonomy (NCBI): domain Bacteria; kingdom Bacillati; phylum Actinomycetota; class Actinomycetes; order Streptosporangiales; family Streptosporangiaceae; genus Streptosporangium; species Streptosporangium sp. NPDC023825. Next base: position 66,061 of record NZ_JBFAAE010000033.1, read on the forward strand.
GGCCGCGCAGTGCCCGCCGTGCGGGTGGCCGTGGCCCAGCCGAGGAGCGCGGCGTGCCCGGGGTCGGCGGGCGTGCCGCCGCGCGCGATGACCTCGGCCAGTTCGTGGTCGCCGGTGGCGTGCAGGAGGGTGGTGTGCGCGGCCACGCAGTACGGGCACCGGTTGGCCACGGACACGCCGAGCGCGACCACCTCCCTGCCCGTCCTGGAGGCGGGCCCGGCCACGAGCGACTCGCGCAGCAGCGCCCAGGTGGCGGCGAGCAGGTCGGGCGCGGGGGAGAGCGTCATGAGGACGGGCATCCTCGCGAGGCCGAAGTCGGTGGCCGCCTGGCCGTAGACATCGGCGATCCGGCCGGTCGCGGCCTCGGGCGTGACGGGAGTCACGTATCGGAAGGTGTTCGCCATCTGCCGTCGTTCCCATCGTGGTGGGTGGCCGGAATTCCGCCGGCCGGTCCGGTGAGCCGATGGTCGCCGACCCGCCCGTCGCCGGGCGTCGCACCGGCGGATGCTCCCGGGCCCGGCACCGGGGGCGTAGCGGCCCCGGGACTACTTCACCGGGAGTAGCCCCGGCCCCCTCTCCACGGAGGAGGCGGCGAACGCGGCGCCCGGTCTACTGTTCGAACATGAGTCGCATGCGCGGATGGCGCCGTCACGTGCGCGGGTGGCGGGGGCGCGCGCACGGATGGCGCGACCGGGTGCGCGGACGAGGTGATCGCGGGCCGGTGCCGGACGCGGCGCTCGCCGGGGGGATCGCCCTGCTGCTGGTGGCGGGCACGCTCGCCGGGCCCGCGCAGGGCGCCCCGCACGGGCCGGCCGAGTACGCGCTGCTGCTCGCCGGCGCCCTGTCGCTCGCGGTCCGGCGCCGCTTCCCCGCCGTGGTCGCGCTGGTCACCGCGGTGTGCATGACCGCCTACTCCGTGCGGGCCGGCACCGGGCCCCCGGCGGCCTTCCCGGTGCTGGTGGCCGTCTACACCGCGGTCCTGACGGGCCGCCGCGCCGCCGCGGTGGCCGCGAGTGCCGTGTTCCTGGGCGGCGACCTGGCGGCCGGCCTGTCGTCCGGATCCGGAGGGGTCTCGCAGGACTCCACCGGCCTGCTGGTCGGCTGGTTCGTCGCCGCGGGCGTCATGGGCGTGGTCTCCCGCCACCGCGGGGACGACCTGAGACGGGCGGAGGACCGCGCCGCCGAGGCGGAACGCACCCGCGAGGAGACGGCCCGCCGCCGCGCGGACGAGGAACGGCTGCGGATCGCCAGGGAACTGCACGACTCGCTCACCCACAGCATCTCCGTGATCAAGGTGCAGGCCGGGGTCGCGGTCCACCTCGCCCGCAAGCGGGGTGAGGAGGTGCCCGGGCCGCTGCTCGCCATCCAGGAGGCCAGCGGGGAGGCCATGCGGGAACTGCGCGCCACCCTGGAGGTGCTGCGGGACGACGGGCCGCCCGGCAGCGGGCTCGACCGCCTCGCCGAACTGGTCGAGCGGTCCCGGGCGACGGGCCTGCCCGCGACCGTGGTCGTGGACGGGGAGCGGCGGGCGCTCTCGGCGGACGTCGACCGCACCGCGTACCGGATCGTCCAGGAGGCGCTCACCAACGCCGCCAGGCACGCCGGTCCCGCGGTGGCGTCGGTGCGCATCACCTACGGGACGAAGGAGCTGACCGTGCAGATCGACGACGACGGCAGGGCGGCGCCCGGCACCGACCCGGTGCCCGGGGTCGGGCTGAGCGGCATGCGCGAGAGGGTCACCGCGCTCGGCGGGCGGCTGCGCGCGGGCCCCCGCTCCGAGGGCGGCTTCCGCGTCCGCGCCGAGCTCCCCGTGGACGGTCCCGCGTGACGCGCGCCCGCGCCGGGCTCTCGCCGGAGGTCGCCCCGTGATCCGCATGCTGCTCGTCGACGACCAGGCGCTCATCCGCGCGGGATTTCGCGCCCTGCTCGACGCCGAGGACGACATCGAGGTGGTGGCCGAGGCGGCCGACGGGCTGCGGGGCGTCGCGCTGGCCGTCCGGCACGTCCCCGACGTCGTGCTCCTCGACATCCAGATGCCCGTGCTCGACGGCATCGAGGCGACCCGGCGGATCGCCGCCGACCCGGGCCTGGCCGGGGTGCACGTCGTGATCCTGACCAACTACGGGCTCGACGAGTACGTCTTCGACGCCCTGCGCGCGGGCGCGGCCGGTTTCCTGGTCAAGGACACCGAACCCGAGGACCTGCTGCACGGTGTCCGGGTGGCCGCGCGGGGGGACGCCCTGCTCTCGCCCGCCATCACCCGCAAGCTGATCGGCCAGTACGTCTCCCGGCCCCCCGGCGTGGACGCGGACGACGCGCTGAAGGTCCTCACCAGGCGCGAGCGGGAGGTCGTGGCACTGGTCGCCCGGGGCCTCAGCAACGACGAGATCGCCGCGCACATGGTGATCAGCCCGTTCACCGCCAAGACCCACGTCAGCCGCGCCATGGTCAAAACCGGTGCCCGCGACCGTGCCCAGCTCGTCGTCCTCGCCTACGAGTCGGGCCTGGTCGCGCCCCGGTCCGCGGGCGGCCCGCAGCCGGCCTGACCCGGGCGGCCGCGGGTGTTCAGCGGGTGAAGTCGGCGGCCCGTCCCGCGACGAACTCCTCCACCGTCGTCGCGGGCCTTCCGGTGATCGCCTCGACGTCCCCGGTCGCCCGGTCGTAACGGTTCAGGCGGTGCAGGCGCGCCATGGTGATGATGTGCTCCTCGGTGTGCGCGGGGAGCCCGGCGGGGGAGAGGACCTCCTCGACCCAGGTGTCGAGCGGGACGTCCACGTAAGTGATCTTCCTCCCCAGCGCCCGGGAGTACTCCTCGGCGACACCGGTCATCTCCTGGGACCGGGGCCCGGTCAGCTCGTAGACGTTCCCGAGGTGCGGCCGCGGGTTCTCCAGGATCGTGGCGACGACGGCCGAGACGTCGCCGGCCGCGACCGGTGACGTGCGGCCGGTGCCGAAGGGAAGCCGGATGGTCCCGCTGCCGGCGATGGAGCGCGCGGCCAGCGTCGTGAACATCGGGTTCTCGAGGAAGGAGGTGGGCCGGACGTGCACGACCGGAAGCCCGGACCAGTCGAGCACCCGCTCCGACAGCCAGTGCAGCCGCTGCTGGTGGGACTCCTCGGTGCTCAGCGCGTTCATCTGGGACACGGTCATCTGCGAGATGCCGACCAGGGCCTCCAGGGCGCCCACCGCGCGGGCGACCGTCGCGACGGTCGCGGCGGCCTCCAGGTACGACGGCGACACGCTCATGCTGAAGAACATCCGGGAACAGCCGTCGAGGGCGGCCGCCACGTCGCCGGGCCGGGTGAGGTCACCGATCACGACCTGGGCCCCGAGGGCGCGCAGGGTGTCCGCGCGCTCGTCGTCGCGGTGCGCCATCGCCCGGACGGGCAGGCCGTGTCCGCGCAGCAGCCCGACCACGGTGCGGCCGACGCCGCCGATGGCCCCGCCGGCGCCGGTGACGAGGATGGGATCGCCGTCGGCCATCGCCGTGCCCCCTTCGCTACGAAGCGGTGGCGCCAGGCGCCCCGGCCGTGGATCACGAAGTGCCCGGCGTCCTGACGTACCGTGCCTGAGACGTTACTCCAGGACACGGTGTCGCCCCGTCACCGGGTCGCCGGACCTGGCGCCGGGGGGGCGACGCGGCGGGCGACGCCGGTGGAGGTGATCCGGGGGCGTCCGCCCCGGCGGATCCGGAGGCCGGGCGCACCTCCCGGCCGGTCCGAACCGCGGCGGGCGGAGGGAAACGACCTTCCAAAAGATCAAAAGGGTCCCGGAGGAACTCCGGAACCCTCTTGCGCCAGTCGAAACGTGGTGGACGATACAGGGATTGAACCTGTGACCTCTTCCGTGTCAGGGAAGCGCTCTCCCGCTGAGCTAATCGTCCTCGCCGAAAACCAGAGGTGGAGACGGGATTTGAACCCGTGTAGACGGCTTTGCAGGCCGTTGCCTCGCCTCTCGGCCACTCCACCGAGTGGGGGGCGCATGCCCCTTTTCCGAGCGGAAGACGGGATTCGAACCCGCGACCCTCACCTTGGCAAGGTGATGCTCTACCACTGAGCCACTTCCGCGTGTCTCCGGGACCGGCCCGGACTCACGGTGAGAACTCTAGCGAATACCCGGCGACTCCCCAAACCGAATACGACCGGTATCTTGAGATGTAAGGAGCCAGCAAGGGTTTCACCAGTTACCAGTGCTCCCCCCTACGCGAGAGAGTTGGCAGCATGCGCGACGACGAGGTCGTGAACATCGGGCCGGAGCCGCTGAGCTTCGAGGAGGTCGTCAGGGTCGCCAGGCACGGTGCCCCCGTACGCCTCGGCGACGACGCCGTGGCCGCCATGGCGGCGGCCCGCACCCGGGTGGACGAGCTGGCCGAGAGCCCCACCCCCGCCTACGGCGTCTCCACCGGGTTCGGCGCCCTCGCCACCCGGCACATCGACCCCTCGCTCCGCGCCCAGCTGCAGCGGTCCCTCGTACGCTCGCACGCCGCCGGGTCGGGACCCGAGGTCGAGACCGAGGTCACCCGGGCGATGATGTTGCTGCGCCTGCACACCCTGGCCACCGGCCACACCGGCGTGCGCCCGAAGACGGCCAAGGTGCTGGAGAGCCTGCTCAACGCGCGGATCACCCCCGTCGTGCACGAGTACGGAAGCCTCGGCTGCTCCGGCGACCTCGCGCCGCTCTCCCACGTGGCCCTCACGATCATGGGCGAGGGCGTCGTCCGCGACGCCGCGGGGGAGCGGGCCGACGCCGCGGAGGCGCTCAAGCGGGCGGGCATCGAACCCGTGGAACTGGTGGCCAAGGAGGGGCTCGCGCTCATCAACGGCACCGACGGCATGCTCGGCATGCTCATCCTGGCCATGGACGACCTCGCCCGCCTGTTCAAAACCGCCGACGTGAGCGCGGCCATGAGCGTGGAGGCGCTCCTGGGCACCGACCGCGTCTTCGCCGCCGACCTGCAGGCCCTGCGCCCGCACCCCGGGCAGGCCGCCAGCGCCGCCAACCTCAGGGCCCTGCTCGGCGGCTCGCAGATCATGGAGTCCCACCGGGACGGCACCTGCACCCGCGTCCAGGACGCGTACTCCCTCAGGTGCGCCCCGCAGGTCGCCGGGGCCGCCCGAGACACCCTGGCGCACGCCGCCGTGGTCGCCGGGCGGGAGCTTGCCTCCGCGATCGACAACCCGGTGGTCCTGGCCGACGGCCGGGTGGAGTCCAACGGCAACTTCCACGGAGCCCCCGTCGGCTACGTGCTCGACTTCCTGGCCATCGCGGTCGCCGACATGGCGAGCATCTCCGAGCGCCGCACCGACCGCATGCTGGACGTGGCCCGCAGCCACGGCCTGCCCGCCTTCCTCGCGGACGACCCCGGCGTCGACTCCGGCCACATGATCGCCCAGTACACCCAGGCGGCGGTGGTCTCCGAGCTCAAGCGCCTGGCCGCGCCCGCCAGCGTCGACTCCATCCCGAGCTCCGCCATGCAGGAGGACCACGTCTCCATGGGCTGGTCGGCCGCGCGCAAGCTGCGCCGCTCGGTGGACGGCCTCACCCGGGTGCTCGCGGTGGAGGTTCTCACCGCCGCGCGGGCCCTGGACCTGCGCGCTCCGCTGCGGCCCGCCCCGGCGACCGGGGCCGTGGTGGACGCGCTGCGCCAGTCCGTCCCCGGTCCCGGCCCCGACCGCTTCCTCGCGCCGGAGATCGAGACGGTGGTCCAGCTCGTCGCGGCCAACGCGGTCGTCGCCGCCGCCGAGAAGGTCACCGGCCCCCTGTCGTAGGCCTCCGGCACCCGGCGGGCCCGGTACGGCGGCACGGTGGCCCCGCCGTCACGGCCCGTCGCCGTCACCGGCCCGCGGGGAGGGCGGCGATCACCTCCACCTCGATGAGCAGCCCCGGCCGGAACAGCCGCGAGACCTCCACGGTCGTGCTGGCCGGGGGTTCGCCGGTGATGAAACGCTCGCGCACGGCCCCGTACTCCCGCAGCAGCGACATGTCGGTGAGGTGACTCCGGATGTGGGTCACGTCGTCGAACGTGCAGCCCTGGTCGGCGAGGACGCGTGACAGCAGGTCCATCACGTATTCGGACTGGCGCGTCATGTCCCCCTCGCCGACCACCCGCCCCTCCTCGTCCAGCGCCACCTGCCCCGAGACGAACAGCAGGCCCGCGGCCCTGGTGGCGTGGGAGTAGAGCCCGTTGGTGGCGGGCACCGCGGCCGGGTTCAGTTTCTCCACGCCGGTACGGCCCCCCGGCCGGTCCGCCCCGGTGGGACCGGCCGCGGCGACGTGCGTGAAGATCGCTGTCAGGTCCGCCCCGCCGAGCCCGGCCGCCACCGCGCCCGCCAGCCTGGCCCCTGCCGCGGCGGCGAGCGTCTGGGTCCCGTGCGCGGCCAGCTCCATGTCCTTGGCCGCCAGGCCGAGGGCGTAGCGCGTCCCGTACGGGCCGCTCTCGACGGCCGGGCGGACCCGTTCGACGAGCGGCCCCAGCGGCGTGCCACCGAGCACGTCCAGCAGGATCGCGGTGTCCACCCCGGTCGCCTCCGCGTACGCGACGGTCTCGGCGAGCAGCACCTGGGCGGGCACCAGCGCGCTCATCACGGCGAGCTTCATCGCCGCCCCCGCCCCGGGGCCGCCGGCCTCGATCACCCGGCCGAACACCTCCAGCGCCTCCCGGCAGCGGGCCAGGTCCCCGGGCAGGCCCCCGGCCAGCACCACCAAGGTGCCGTCCGCGGCCGGCCCCACGCTGCCCAGGACCGGCGCGTCGACCAGACCCACCCCCGGGGGAAGCAGGCCGCGCAGCCCGGCCACCGCCTCGGGCCCGATCGTCGACATCTCCGCGACCACCGTCCCGGGCCGCAGTCCCGGTGCCGCGTCCGCGATCACCCGCCTGGCCGCCGCGGGGTCGGCGAGCATCGTGACGACCAGCTCCGCGCCCGCCACGGCCTCGGCGGGCGACGCCGCCGTGGCGGCCCCCTCGACCGCGCGGGGGGTGCGGTTCCAGGTCGTCACCGCGTGCCCGGCGGCCACGAGCCGCCGGGCCATCGGGGCGCCCATGCGCCCCAGACCGAGAAAGGAGATCATGCGCTCCACGCTATGGACCCGGAAGGCATTCCACCAGCGACTAGATTGCATACGAGCCATGCGAGGGAGGAATGTGTTCGACGTCGAAGGTCTGCGCCTGCTGGACGCCGTGGCCCGAACCGGGTCGTTCACCGCGGCCGCCGCCAGGCTCAACTACACCCAGTCGGCCGTGTCCCGCCGCATCGCCACCCTCGAACACCGCGCGGGCGGCCCGCTGTTCGAGCGGCTGCCGCGCGGGGTGCGGCTCACGCCCGCCGGTGAGGCGCTGCACCACCACGCCCAGGTCGTCCTGAACCGGCTGACCAGGGCGGAGGAGGAGCTGGCCGGGATCCACGGCGGCTACCGGGGGCGGCTGCGGGTGGGGGCGTTCGCCACCGCCAACGTCGCGCTCGTGCCCGGCGCCCTGCGCGCGTTCCGCGAGGACTTCCCCGAGGTCGAGCTCGTCCCGATCGAGGGGCCCAGCGGGAGCCTGCTGCGCCGCATGCGCGAGGGCGGCCTGGACGTCGCGGTGGTCAGCGACTACCCGTCCGAGCTGCCCCGCGAGGAGGAGGTCGAGCTGGTCGAGCTGGCCGACGACGAGCTGCTCGTCGCGCTGCCCCGCGATCACCGGCTGGCGGCGGAGGAGGTCGTCGACCTGCGCGAGCTGCGGGAGGCGACCTGGATCGAGGCGCCCCCGCCCGGCCGGGCCACCGCGCTCGCCGCGGCCTGCGCCCGCGCCGGGTTCGCGCCCCGCGCCACGGTCAGGATCGCCGAGTGGACGGGCAAGTTCGGGTTCGTCGCGGCCGGGCTCGGCGTCACGCTCGTGCCCGCCATCGCCGCCTACGCCGTACCGGCGGATCTGGTGCTCCGCTCCCTCGGCGACCTCGCCCCGCGCCGGACCGTCCACGCGGCGCTGCCGCCCACCCCGCTGCCCGCAGCCCGCACCCTGGTGCGGCTGCTCGCCGAGCGGGCGGGACAATGGGGCGGTGCATGACTCTTTCGCGCACGTCACCGGATATCTGGCCACCGGCCTCCGGGACCTCACCACCGATCTCTCCGCGCTGGACGGCGAGGGATGGTGGGCCGTCGTGGTCGACTACGAGGGCAAGGTGACGTGCGCCAGGTTCGGGGACGTCCGCAGGGCCCCGCTGCCCGCCCCGCGCGGCCCCTGGCGCGGACCGCACCCGTCGTCGTGGCGCACCTCCCTCGACCGGGCCGCGTACGAGGACGGCGTGCGGCGCATCCGCGCCTACATCGAGCAAGGTGAGGTCTACCAGGCCAACCTGTGCCGGGTGCTGAGCGCGCCGCTCCCCCCGGGGCGGGATCCGGACCCGCTCGCCCTGGCCGTGCGGCTGGCGGAGGGCAACCCCGCCCCCTACGCCGCCACGGTGAGCCTGCCGGGGCTGAGCGTCGTGTCGGCCTCCCCGGAGCTCTTCCTGTCCAGGGACGGCGACGTGATCGAGTCCAGGCCGATCAAGGGGACCGGGGTCACCGCGGCGAACCTGCTGGAGAAGGACTACGCGGAGAACGTGATGATCGTCGATCTCGTCCGCAACGACCTGGGCAGGGTCGCCGCGGTCGGTTCGGTGAGCGTGCCCGCCCTGTGCGAGGTGGAGGAGCACCCCGGTCTCGTGCACCTGGTCTCCACGGTCCGGGCACGCCTGGCGCCCGAGTACGGGTGGCCGGAGCTGTTCTCCGCGACCTTCCCGCCGGGATCGGTGACCGGCGCCCCGAAATCCTCGGCCCTGCGAATCATCGATGAACTCGAACCCGAGCCGCGCGGGCCCTACTGTGGAACCGTGGGCTGGGTCGACGCCGACCGCAGGCGGGCGTCCCTGGCCGTGGGGATCCGCACGTTCTGGCTGTCCTCCGACGAGATCCGCTTCGGTACGGGCGCGGGCATAACCTGGGGTAGCGATCCGCGACGCGAGTGGGACGAGACCGAGCTGAAGGCCTCCCGGCTCATCGCGCTGGCATCAACATCAGGTTCAGAAGGAGTCGCATGAACGTACCCATATGGCTTAACGGGGCACTGGTCTCTCCGGATCAGGCCGTCGTCTCGGTGTTCGACCACGGCCTGATGGTCGGTGACGGGGTGTTCGAGACGATCAAGTGCATGGACGGCGCCACGTTCGCGCTCACCCGCCACCTCGACCGGCTCACGCTCTCGGCACGGCGGATGGACCTGCCCGACCCCGACGTGGCCGCGATCGCCGACGGGATCCGCGCCTGCCTGGCCGAGGCCCCGCCGTGGCGGCTCGGCCGCGTCCGTGTCACCTACACCAGCGGCCCGGGGCCGCTCGGTTCCGACCGGGGTGACCAGGGCTGCACGACCGTGGTGATCGCCGACGAGCAGAAGGCGTTCCCGGCCACCGCCGACGTCACCGTCGTGCCCTGGCCGCGCAACGAGCGCGGCGCGCTCGCCGGGGTGAAGAGCACCTCCTACGGCGACAACGCCAAGGCCCTCTTCTACGCCAAGGCGAGGGGCGGCGGCGAGGCGATCTTCGAGAACCTCGCGGGAAACCTCTGCGAGGGCACCGGCAGCAACATCTTCGTCGTACGCGACGGGCGGCTGCTCACCCCCACGCTCGCCTCGGGCTGCCTGGCCGGGGTCACCCGCGCGCTCGCCCTGGAGTGGTGCGGGGGCATCGAGGAGGACGTCCCGCTCTCGGCCCTGTACGAGGCCGAGGAGGCGTTCCTGACCTCCACCACCCGTGACATCCAGCCGATCCGCGCGGTCGACCGGACCGTGCTGCCCGCCGCGCCCGGCCCGATCACCGCCAAGGCCATGCAGGTCTTCGCCGAGCGCTCCGCCGCCGACCTCGATCCCTGAGCCCGGCTCCCCGCGCTCCGTTCCCGGTTCCGCGTTCCCGGCTCCGGTGAGGGCGTGCCCCACCGGAACCGGGAGCCGGCCGTCGGGCCGGTCACGGACCGGCGGGCTAGTAGGACACCTGGGTCTGCGCGTTCAGCTCCTTGATCCTGACCTTGGCGGCCGGGTCGGTCAGCGGGTCGTCGATACGGAGCACGTCCAGGCCCTTGGTGATGTCACTCGAGTAGATGTGGCCGTTGTAGTAGTACGCCGACCAGGAGCCGCCGAGCCCCTGCACCGGGCCCCGCTCGAAGAAGCCGATCTCCCGGGGCTTGGTCGCGTCGGTGAAGTCCCAGACCGACACCCCGCCCTGGTACCACGACTGGACCATGATGTCCTTGCCCGGCACCGGCAGCAGCGATCCGTTGTGCGCGACGCAGTTCTCCTCGGGCGACTGCTCCCTGGGGATCTTGAAGTAGCCGCGGAGCGTGAGCCTGCGGTCCTTGCCGAGGTCGTACACGGCGTTGGCCCCCTTGGTCTTCGGGGTGTTGGCGTCGCAGGTCGCGCTCACGCCGCCGCCCAGCTCGTCCCCGAAGACGATCTTGGTGGCGTCGTTGTTGAACGTCGCCGAGTGCCAGATGGCGAAGTTCTCCTTGTCGCTCACGTGCTGGAGGACCTTGGGGTTGACCCGGTCGGAGATGTCCATCAGGATCCCGTCGCCGAAGCAGGCGGCGGCGGCGAGGTCCTTCTCCGGGTAGACCGTGAGGTCGTGGCAGCCGCCGATGGCCCCCTCGACGGCCTCGTCGGAGAGGGCCGGCTGCGAGACCACCTTCGCGGTCTTCGGGGCCTTGACCGGCACCTCGACCACGGAGATCTTGTTGTGCGGGGGCGGGCAGGTCGCCGTGCCGGGCTCGGGGCCGGGGGAGGAGATGTAGAGGTAGACCTTGTCCGGGCTCTTGCCGGGGACGAGCGTGTGGGTGTGCGAGCCGCAGTCGGTCTGGACCGCCGAGACGAACTTGGGGTTGGCCTTGTCCTCGATGTCGAAGATCCGGATGCCCTCCCAGGCGTCCGACTCCGGCTCGCCGCGCTGGGCGTCGCACTCCGGGCCGACCCGGGCGGAGTCGATCGACAGGAACAGCAGGTTCCCGCTCACCGAGATGTCGTTCTGCTCCCCGGGACAGAGGACCTGGCTGGCGATCGAGGGCTTCGACGGGTCGGAGATGTCGAAGACGCTGAAGCCGTCGAAGTTGCCGACGAACGCGTAGTCGCCCTGGAAGGCCAGGTCGGTGCCCCACGCCTGGGGCCCGTCGAGCGGGGCGCTGGGAGGCACGTTGGCCAGGTGCGTGATGTTGTCGCTGTGCGTCCCGTCCCCCGAGATCCCGGCGGCGGGGGTCTCCGCCACCTGCTCCGAGGGGCTCGGGCTCGCCGGGGTGGACGCGGCCGCCGCGGACGGTGGTGAGGCCGAGGGGGTCGGATCCGCCCCGCACCCTGCCACGAGAAGTAGCGCCGCCAGGACGAATGCCACGATCGGTCGCACGTTGCCCCCATTACGTCGGTCCACTTGCCCCATTATTGGAGCTATGCGGAGGATGCGTGTGCCGAGTCAGGGTATCGCGGTGATCATGGTGGCAGCGGTCCTCGGCGGATGCGCGGAGGCCGGATCGGAGCGGTCCACCCCGCTCGTCGCCGAGTCCGGCGCGCCTGTGATCATCCCGGGTGGCCCGGGGGAGGCCGGTCGCACGGCGAGGCCCGGCGAACGTCTCGGGGAGTCCGAGGCGCGCGTCACCGCGGCCGACGTCAGGTTCGCCGAGGGCATGATCCCGCACCACCGGCAGGCGCTGGAGATGGCGGCACTGGTGCCGGCCCGGTCGTCCTCGCCGGTCCTGCGGAAGCTCGCCGAGCGGATCACCGCGGCGCAGCGGCCGGAGATCGCGGCCATGACCTCGTGGTTGAAGGCGGCCGGACGCCCCCCGGGCGAGCACGGCGGTCACGACGACCACGCTCTCCCGCTGGAGGAGATGAACCGGCTCAGGGCGGCCAGGGGGGCGGCCTTCGACACCCTTTTCTTGACCCTCATGATCACCCATCACGAGGCGGCGGTGACGATGGCGGGGCTCCAGTTGCGCGAGGGCACCGACCGGGTCATGCTGGCCACCGCCAAGGACGTCGTCTCCGGGCAGGGCATCGAGATCGCCCGGATGCGGGCCCTGCTCAAGCCCGGGACGTAGCCCCGAACCCGGGAGGCGGCCTCAAGCCGGGACGGGGCCTTCGACCCCGGACGACCCGGGGTGGGGCCCAACAGGCCGGGAACGGGGCCGGCGGCCCCGCCGGGAGGCCGTCACCGCGCGACCCGGCCGCCGGGGACCCGTCACGAGCTCCAGAGCATGTTGCTGAGCTCGGCGTCCAGATCCATGAAGTCGGTCTCGCGACCGGCGGGGACCAGCTCGTACGTCCGGTGCAGGAACTCCGTGAGCGGGGCCAGGGGCACCTCGAACAGGGCCTGCCCGAACGGCGACGTGAGGCTTATGTGCAGCGTGCGCTCGCCGTCGGCGCGCGCCGGCCACACCTGCACGTCCCCGTCGCCGACCCGCCGCACGATGCCGACCGTCAGCAACTCGCGAGCGAAGATCCACTCGACCGGTTCGTCGTTGCCCACGTGGAAGGCCATCCTGATCGCGTACGGATCACCGGCCGTGTAGCTGAGCCCGGCGAGCAAGGGGACGGTGGTACGGTCGGGGACCACAAGCCGAAGGCCTAGCTCGGCAGAGACGGTGGCGCTGTTCATCGTCAGCCAAACCTTTTTCGTCGTCGGTCCCCTCTGCGGGGCTTTCACTGCTCTCACTGCTTCGAAACGGCCTCGTTCCTCGCGAGCTACCACGCGGAACAAAGAAACCTGTAGGAAAGATTCCGCCTCCACGCCCTTCTGTAACACACATCACAGCGCGACATTTGGGCATCTACCTGGCTAAACATCACCAACAGGGCCGTATTTGCAAGGGTTTTGCGTCTCGTTTTGGTCACCGTCGACTCCCTGGCAGGGCGTCTCGGGTGATTCGGGTCGAGCGCGGGTCGTTCGGTGCTTCTACGGATCAGGACGATGCTATGACACCGTAGCCCCCCGCCGGATGCATCCTCGGACCTTTGCCTCCCGACCGTGTCGTCTTCCAAGATCATTTCGTTGGCGGATACCGCTTCGCGAGCACTCCCGGATTGCTGTATGGTTTTCCACGTCGGCACCGTGAGGGGCCGCACAGGGCGGGCGATTAGCTCAGCGGGAGAGCGCTTCGTTCACACCGAAGAGGTCACTGGTTCGATCCCAGTATCGCCCACACTAGCAAGTCGCAGGTCAGAGCCTCTTGGTTGACGTCAACCGGGGGGCTTTTTCCATGATCGGGCATCTCGCGCGGCGGGAGTCGCCGGGACGGGCCCGGGGCGGGGCGCGTCCCGCTTCCGGCGCGAGGCCCTCGAAGGCACGGGCGGAGGCGCCCTGATGCCCACAGGACGCCGGAACGGAGCCCCGCCCCCGTACGGGCTCCGTGAGAGCGCGTTCAGGACGCTGCGGCGCCCTCAGGGCCGAGCCGGGCCGGCCGGTGACGTCGCCCCCCTGGCGCGGGGCGACGGGCCCTCCCAGGAAGGGGCCCTCTCAGGAAGACCGCGGAAAGCTCCAGGCTTCCGCGACTTCGCGACTCCGGGGCGGCCGGATACGGCCAGGAGGCCTCGGGCTCCGCGATTCCAATGACGGCCGGGAGCGGCGGGGAGGGGCCTCGGGCTTCGCGACTCCGGTGACGGCCGGGAGCGGCCGGGAGGCATGCCGAGTGAGACGCCCGACTGTCGGTGGCCGGTGGCATCCTGGGGGACGTGAGAGCCCACGCGGTAAGCCCCCTGTTCGTCGGCCGCGCCGACGAGCTCGCCGTCCTGGAAGGCGCGCTCGCCAGGGCCCGCTCCGGATCGGCGTCGACCGTGTTCGTGGGAGGCGAGGCCGGGGTCGGCAAGACCCGCCTCGTCCGCGAGTTCACCGAGCGCACCGACGACACCCTGGTGCTGGTCGGCGGGTGCCTGGAGCTGGGCACCGACGGCCTCCCCTTCGCCCCCTTCACCGCGGTGCTGCGCAAACTCGCCCGTGACCTGGGCCACGACGGCGTCGCCGCGCTGCTGCCCGGCGGGGCGACGCGAGGGCTCGCCCGGTTGCTGCCGGAGTTCGGCGAGCCGGAGAGGGAGGGCGCCGAGGCGCGGGCCCGGCTCTTCGAGCAGATCCTGGGTCTGCTGGAGCGGCTCGCCGAGACCCGGCCGACGATCCTGGTCGTCGAGGACGCCCACTGGGCCGACCGCTCCACCCGCGACCTGCTGTCGTTCCTCGTCCGCTACCAGCGTCCCGACGTGCCCCTGCTGACCCTGGTCACCTACCGGGCCGACGAGCTGCACCGCACGCACCCCCTGCGCCCGCTGCTGGCCGAGCTGGGCCGGGTCGACTGGGTCACCCGGCTCGACCTGCGCAGGCTGAGCCGCCGGGAGGTGGGCCAGCAGGCCGCGAGCATCCTCGACGGCGGGCCGATCGCCGACATCGATCTGGTCTACGCGCGCAGCGAGGGAAACCCGCTGTTCGTCGAGGCGCTGCTCAGCGAGGGCGGGGGCGAGACACTGCCCGACTCGCTGCGCGACCTGCTGCTGGCCAGCGTCGAGCGCCTGCCGGAGGAGACCCAGGAGCTGATGCGGCTGGCCGCCGCCGGCGGGGCGAGGATCGAGCACGCGATGCTCTCGGCCGTCGCCGGGGCCGACGACGGCGAGCTCTCCCGCCTGCTGCGCCCGGCGGTGGCGGGCAACGTGCTCGTGGTCGACGGCGAGACGTACGCCTTCCGGCACGCCCTGATCCGCGAGGCCGTCCACGACGACCTGCTGCCCGGTGAGCGCACCCGCCTGCACACCCGTTTCGCCGAGGCCCTGGAGGGCGACCCCGGCATCCTGCCCGCACCCAGGTCGGCCATCGAGCTCGCCCACCACTGGCACGCCGCGCACAACCCCCTCTGGGCGCTGATCAGCGCGTGGCACGCGGCCGCGGCCGCCAGGAAGGCGGCGGCCTACGACGAGCAGCTGCGCATGCTGACCCGGGTGCTCGAGCTGTGGGAGGCGGTGCCCGACGCCGCGGAGCGGATCGCCGCCGACCACGTCGACGTGCTCCGGCAGGCCGTCACCGTGGCGCACCTGGCGGGGGAGTTCGAGCGGGGCATCTCCCTCGCCAAGGCGGCCCTGCGGGAGATCGACACCGCCACCGACCCGATCCGCGCGGCCCGGCTGCTGCGCCAGCGCGGGCTCGTCAGGTACGACCTCGGCAGGGACGGGTTCGTCGAAGATCTCCGCGCCGCCGCCGAGATCGTCCCGGCCGAGCCGCCGACCTCCCTGCGCGCCCAGGTCCTGGAGAATCTGTCGCGCGTGCTCAGCCACCCCGCCGACCGGGCCGAGAAGGAGGCGCTGGCCGAGGAGGCGATGCGCATCGCCCAGGAGGTCGGCGACGCCGACACCGAGGCCCACGCGCTCGTCACCCTCACCTGGGCCGGTTGCCATTGCGCCCGGACGGAGGAGCAGGTCGTCGCGTTCGCCCGGGCGCGGGAGATCGCGGGCCGGGCCCGCACCTACCACGCGCTGATGCGGGCCGTCATCTCCGAGTCCGACGCCCTGGAGGGGGCCGGATGGCACGAGCGGGCCGCCGAGGTCGCCCGCGGCGGCATCGCCGACGCCGAAGCGTACGGCCTGGCCCGCACGTCCGGCGCCTTCCTGGCGATCAACCTGGTCGAGCCCCTGGTCTCGCTGGGCCGCTGGGACGAGGCGTCCGAGGTGGTCGAGCGCGGCCTCGAGGTCACCCCGCCGGCCCCCTACCGCGCGAGCCTGCAGGCACTGGCCACCGACATCGCGCTGGCCCGCGGAGACCTCGACCGGGCCGAATCGCTCTTCCGGGCCTCGCGAGCCGTGTTCTCCAGGGGCATCTACCGGGACCAGACGACCCTGCCCCAGCTGCGCAGGGAGATCGAGCTGCTGGTGGCGCGCGGCAGACATGACGAGGCGTCCGCGCTCGTCGAGCGGACCCTGGACGAGCAGGACCTGGAGGCCACCCCCCGCTACGTCTGGCCGCTCCTCCTCGCCTGCCTGCGAGTGGGTGCGCCCTCGCCGCCCTCGCCGCCCCCGCTGCCCCGGCTACGCGCCGTGGCCGAGGGGATCGGCGTGGAAGGGGAGCTCCAGAGGGCGCACAGCCTCACCTTCACGGCCGAGGCCGCCCAGGCGGAAGGGGTGCTCGACCGGAGGGCGTGGGACGCGGCGGCCGCCGCCTGGGCCGCGCTCCGCCAGCCCTACGCCGAGGCCCGCGCCCTGCTCGGCGCGGCACGGGCCGCCGTCGCGGCGGGGGAGCGCGACGAGGCCGCGCTGAGCCTGCCCCGGGCGGCGGAGCTCGCGGCGCGCGTCGGGGCCCGGCCGCTCGCCGCCGAGATCGGCTCCCTGGCCAGGCGGGCTCGGATCCCGCTCTCCGGGGAACCCGCCTCCGCCGAACCGGTCCCCGAAGAGGCCGGGCTCGGGCTCACCGCGCGCGAGCACGAGGTGCTGGGCCTGGTGGCGACCGGCCGCAGCAACCGCGAGATAGCGGGGGAGCTGTTCATCTCGGCGAAGACCGTCAGCGTGCACGTCTCCAACATCCTCGCCAAGCTGGGCGCCGCCTCGCGCGGCGAGGCCGCGGCGACGGCACACCGGCTGCGCCTGTTCGAACGGTGAGCTTCGGAGGGTGAGACGTCGTCACGTCTCACAGTGCTATCCGTTAAGCCACATATTTCAGGCTAAATAGCCCAAAACGGCTCCTGCTTGGCGTCCTCCGTGTTCGCGGCCGAGCCGCACTTCCCCTGCCTCGGCGGGGTGCCCTCCGGCCCGGCCGGCCGCCACGAGGACGGTGTCGTGCGGGCCATGTCGTGCGGGCCGCGTCGCACGGACCGCTACGTGCGGACCGGGAGGTGCGGGTTCGCGAGTTTCGCCGGCCCGCTTCCACCACGCAAGCCGTTTCGCGCGGCGGCGTTTCCCGGACGTGTCGCCGGCCCCCGCCGCGTCGCCGGCATCCCCTCCGCCCCGCCGCGCGGGACCTCCCTGAAGGGGTTCGCGCCCCCCCGCGCACCGGCCCGGAACGGGGCCGGAAGGCCCCCGTGGCAGGCAGATCGGCCGGATCGCACGCGGGACCGTACGGCGAAGTAAGCCGCCTTTCTCGACCCGTTGACGCGGCCGTAGCACGTATGTAACATTTGGCCAGCGCAATGCAAAAATATTGCAAAGTCCTGTTAAATTCTCTCTGTTCTCCGCAACTTACGGCAGTGATGTGCTGCACCGGCACGTCCCTCCCACCCCTCCGGAGAGGCCCCAGGTGATGTCGTTCTCGGCATTGCGCGGCCGGTCGCCGCCACGGCGGCCCCGGTTGCGACCTTCATCGCCCCCGCGCCGACGCTGACCCGTAGCCGGCGGCAGGGCCGCCACGGCCCGCGCCCGGCAGAGCGTCCCGCGCCGCCGCCGCAGCCGGTCAGGGGCCCGCGATCCCGGACGCCTTCCATCCGGGGCCCTATCAACAAATCCGACAGATCAGACCAGATCCGACGTTCACCCATCGCTCGTCCCGCCGGTCGTCCCCACAGGAGGAACACCGGCGCACACGGCGACCAGCACCCCCCAGCGACGAACGAGGCACGGCCCGCGGATCGGCCCGCACAGGCCGTCCGGCCGGCCCGCCCGCCGGATTCCGGGGACCCGGAAGAAGCGGACATTCCGGGGACCCGGAAGAAGCGGACCGGGGATCCGCACCTCGTGGGCGAGGCACCCCCGGTGCCGAGCGCGTCGCGTGACGGAGGCCACGGCCTCCCTCCCGACCCTGTCGTTCCAGACGAGAGATAGAGGAACGCAATGAGAAAGCAGTACCTGGCGTTACGGCTGATGGCGGCGATGGCCGCGACCAGCCTGCTCGCCCTGGCCGGGGCGGTCGTCGCACCGGCCTCTGCGGCCGCCGGCCCCAACCTGGCGGCGGGCAAGCCGGCCTCGTCCAGCAGCGTCAACGCCCCCTACGGCGCGGGCAACGTCACCGACGGCAACGCCACCACCTACTGGGAGAGCAACAACAACGCCTTCCCGCAGTGGGTCCAGGTGGACCTCGGAGCCGCGGCCAGCGTCAACCAGGTCGTCCTGAAACTGCCGCCCGCGACGGCCTGGGAGACCAGGACGCAGACCCTGTCGGTGCTGGCGGGCACGAGCGCCACGCCCACCACGACGGTCGTGGGCTCGGCCGGCTACACCTTCAACCCGGCGACCGGCAACACGGTGACGATCAACTTCACCGCGACCAGCGCCCGCTACCTGCGGCTGAACCTCACCGCCAACACGGGCTGGCCCGCCGGTCAGATCTCCGAGTTCGAGGTGTACGGCCCCGTCAGCGGCGGTGACACGACGCCGCCGAGCACGCCGTCGAACCTGGCCTACACCGAGCCCGGCTCGGGCCAGATCAGGCTGACCTGGAACGCCTCGACCGACACCGTCGGCGTGACCGGTTACGACGTCTACGCCAACAACGCCCTGCGCGGCAGCGTGGCGGGCAACGTCCTGACCTACACCGACACCCAGCCGGCCACCGCGACGGTGTCCTACTACGTCAAGGCCAAGGACGCCGCGGGCAACCAGTCGGGCAACAGCAACACCGTCACCCGCCAGGGCAGCACGCCGACCGGGACGAACCTGGCCGTCGGCAAGGCGATCACCGCCTCCTCCTCGGTCTTCACGTTCGTGGCCACCAACGCCAACGACAACAACACGGCGACCTACTGGGAGGGCAACGGCGGCAGCTACCCCAACACGCTGACCGTCAGCCTCGGCGCGAACGCCTCCCTCAGCTCGGTCGTGCTGAAGCTGAACCCCGACAGCGCCTGGGGAACGCGCACGCAGAACATCCAGGTCCTCGGCCGCGCGCAGAGCTCGTCCACCTTCACCAGCCTTGTGGCGGCGGCGAACCACACCTTCAACCCCGCCTCCGGCAACACGGTGACGATCCCGGTCAGCGGCGCCTACGCCGACGTCCAGCTCAGGATCACCTCCAACACCGGCGCCCCCGCGGGCCAGGTCGCCGAGTTCCAGGTCATCGGCACCCCGGCGCCGAACCCGGACCTGACGATCACCGCTTTGACCGCGTCCCCCGCCTCCCCCGTCGAGACCGCCTCCGTCACGCTCTCGGCCACGGTGCGCAACGCCGGCTCGGCGGCCTCCGGCGCGACGAACGTCGACTTCTACCTGGGCACCACCAAGGTCGGCACCGCCGCGGTCGGCGCGCTGGCGGCCGGGGCGTCCACCACGGTGTCGGCCGTCGCCGGTCCGCGTGACGCGGGCAGCTACGCGCTGAGCGCCAAGGTCGACGAGGCCAACAGCGTCATCGAGCAGAACGAGTCGAACAACACCTTCGCGAGCTCCTCCCCGCTCGTGGTCACGCCGGTCAGCACCTCCGACCTGGTCGCCACGACCAGCTGGACCCCCGGCAACCCGTCCAACGGCGCCGTCGTCACCTTCTCCGTGGCGATCAGGAACCAGGGCACCCTGGCCTCCGCGAGCGGCGCCCACGGCATCACGCTGACCGTTCTCAACGAGTCGGGCACCGTCGTCCGTACCCTGACCGGCTCCCACACCGGCGTGATCGCGGCGGGCGCCACCACCGGTCCGGTGAACCTGGGCACCTGGACGGCGACCAACGGCAAGTTCACCGTCAGGACGGTCCTCGCCGACGACGCCAACGAGCTTCCGGTCAAGCGGGCCAACAACACCAGCACCCAGCCGTTCTTCGTCGGCCGCGGCGCCAACATGCCGTACGACATGTACGAGGCCGAGGACGCCGTCGTCGGCGGCGGGGCGGCCGTGGTCGGCCCCAACCGCGAGATCGGCCACGTGGCGGGCGAGGCGTCCGGCCGCAGGGCCGTGACGCTGAACAGCACGGGCAGCTACGTCGAGTTCACCACCAAGGCCAGCACCAACACCCTGGTCACCCGCTTCTCCATCCCCGACGCCCCGGGCGGCGGCGGCATCGACTCGACGCTGAACGTCTACGTCAACGGCACCTTCCTCAAGCCCATCAACCTGACGTCCAGGTATGCCTGGCTGTACGGCCCCGAGGCCGGTCCCAACAACTCGCCCGGCTCCGGCGGCCCGCGTCACATCTACGACGAGGCCAACGTCATGCTCGGGACCACCGTCCCGGCCGGCAGCAAGATCAGGCTCCAGAAGGACCCCGCCAACAGCACGACGTACGCGATCGACTTCATCAACACCGAGCAGGTCTCGCCGATCGCGAACCCCGACCCCGCCAGGTACACCACCCCCACCGGCTTCACCCACCAGGACGTGCAGAACGCCCTCGACCGGGTGCGGATGGACAACACCGGCAACCTGGTCGGCGTCTACCTGCCGGCGGGCACCTACCAGACGTCCAGCAAGTTCCAGGTCTACGGCAAGGCCGTCAAGGTGGTCGGCGCCGGCCCCTGGTACACCCAGTTCCGGGCGCCCGACAGCCAGGACAACACCGACGTCGGCTTCCGCGCCGAGGCCAGCGCGAACGGCTCGTCCTTCGCGAACTTCGCCTACTTCGGCAACTACACCTCGCGCATCGACGGCCCGGGCAAGGTGTTCGACTTCGCCAACGTCGCCGACGTGGTGATCGACAACATCTGGAACGAGCACATGGTCTGCCTCTACTGGGGCGCCAACACCGACCGGGTGACGATCAAGAACTCCCGCATCCGCAACATGTTCGCCGACGGCATCAACATGACCAACGGCAGCACGGACAACCTCGTCAGCAACAACGAGGCCCGCGCCACCGGTGACGACAGCTTCGCGCTGTTCTCGGCCATCGACGCCGGCGGCGCCGACATGAAGGGCAACGTCTACGAGAACCTGACGTCCATCCTGACCTGGCGGGCCGCGGGCGTTGCGGTCTACGGCGGGTACGACAACGTCTTCAGGAACATCTACATCGCCGACACGCTGGTCTACTCCGGCATCACGATCAGCTCGCTGGACTTCGGCTACCCGATGAACGGCTTCGGCGCCAGCCCGCCCACCAGGTTCGAGAACATCTCGATCGTCCGGGCCGGCGGTCACTTCTGGGGCCAGCAGGTCTTCCCGGCGATCTGGGTCTTCTCCGCCTCCAAGGTCTTCCAGGGCATCCGCGTCAGCAACGTGGACATCGTGGACCCGACCTACGGCGGCATCATGTTCCAGACCAACTACTCCGGAGGCCAGCCGCAGAACCCGGTCACCGACACGATCTTCACGAACGTCTCGATCACCGGTGCGAGGAAGAGCGGCGACGCCTTCGACGCCAAGTCCGGTTGGGCCATCTGGGCCAACGAGATGCCCGAGCCCGGTCAGGGCCCGGCGGTCGGCTCGGCCACGTTCAACAATCTCCAGATGAGCAACAACTTCCAGAACATCAAGAACACGACGTCGACCTTCACGATCAACGTCAACCCGTGATCCCGTGATCCCGTAAGAAGATCCCGTGATCCCGTAAGAAGAGCGCGGGAGAACCGCGGTGCCGGTGCCGCCGGGAGGTCCGACCCTCCCGGCGGCACCTTTCCCGTTCGGTTCCCCGCCGGGCGCGGGTGCCCGGGTCCCGCACGGTCCCGGCGGGCGCCGGTGTCCGGGTTCCGCACCGCCCCGAACAGCCCTGGGCGGCCTCGGGCGGCGTCCGTCCTTCCGGCCCGTTCGCCGCCGACCAGCAAGAAGATCCTCGTACAATGTCCCGATGGCTTCCCCCGAGAACGGCCCCGAGGTGAGCGACGCGTCGCGGGTCCTGCAGCGCGTCTTCGGCTACGACTCGTTCCGGGCGGGCCAGCAGGAGATCATCGAGCACGTCGTGTCCGGCGGCGACGCCCTCGTGCTCATGCCGACCGGCGGCGGCAAGTCGCTGTGCTACCAGATCCCCGCCCTCGTGCGGAAGGGCACCGGAGTGGTGATCTCGCCGCTCATCGCGCTCATGCAGGACCAGGTCGACGCCCTGACCGCGCTCGGCGTGCGGGCCGGGTTCCTCAACTCCACCCAGGACTTCGAGGAGCGCCGCGCCGTCGAGTCGGCCTTCCTGTCCGGCGAGCTGGACCTGCTCTACCTGGCGCCGGAGCGCCTGCGGGTCGACGCCACGCTGCGCCTGCTCGACAGCGGGGTGATCTCGCTGTTCGCCATCGACGAGGCGCACTGCGTGGCCCAGTGGGGGCACGACTTCCGGCCCGACTACCTCGCCCTGTCCGCGCTGCACGAGCGCTGGCCGGACGTGCCGCGCATCGCGCTGACCGCGACGGCCACCGAGGCCACCCACGCCGAGATCGCCTCCCGCCTGAACCTGGAGGGGGCCCGCCACTTCGTGGCGAGCTTCGACCGCCCCAACATCCAGTACCGCATCGCCCCCAAGAACGAGCCCAAGCGGCAGCTGCTGGAGCTGCTGCGCACCGAGCACGCCGGGGACGCGGGCATCGTCTACTGCCTGTCGCGCAACTCGGTCGAGAAGATCGCCGAGTTCCTGGTGCAGAACGGCATCGAGGCGCTGCCCTACCACGCGGGGCTCGACGCCCGGGTCCGCGCGGCCAACCAGGCGCGCTTCCTGCGCGAGGACGGCCTCGTCATGGTCGCCACCATCGCGTTCGGCATGGGGATCGACAAGCCCGACGTGCGCTTCGTCGCCCACCTCGACCTGCCCAAGTCCGTCGAGGGCTATTACCAGGAGACCGGCAGGGCCGGGCGTGACGGCCTGCCCTCCACCGCGTGGCTCGCCTACGGTCTCCAGGACGTCGTGCAGCAGCGCAAGATGATCGACACCTCCGAGGGTGACGACGCCCACCGCCGCCGCCTCGCCGCCCACCTGGACGCCATGCTCGCCCTGTGCGAGGCGGTCGAGTGCCGCCGCGCGCGGCTGCTCGCCTACTTCGGCCAGCAGGGCACCGCCTGCGGCAACTGCGACACCTGCCTGTCGCCGCCTGAGTCGTGGGACGGCACGGTCGCCGCGCAGAAGGTCCTGTCGACCGTGTTCCGGCTCATGCGCGAGCGCCGCCAGAAGTTCGGCGCCGGCCAGATCATCGACATCCTCCTCGGCAGGAAGACG
Source organism: Streptosporangium sp. NPDC023825 (assembly GCF_040639575.1). NCBI lineage: Bacteria > Bacillati > Actinomycetota > Actinomycetes > Streptosporangiales > Streptosporangiaceae > Streptosporangium > Streptosporangium sp. NPDC023825. The sequence continues at coordinate 89,055 of NZ_JBFAAE010000033.1, forward strand.
GCCAAGGTCATCCAGCACGACCACGACGGCCTGACGGTGTTCGGCATCGGCACGGAGCTGAGCGAGGCCGAGTGGCGCGGAGTGGTGCGCCAGCTGCTGGCCCAGGGGCTGCTCGCCGTCGAGGGCGACTACGGCACGCTGGTGCTGACCGAGGCGAGCGCGGAGGTCCTGGGCCGCAAACGCCAGGTCCCGCTGCGGCGCGAGCCGGAGAAGGCGCCCAGGGCCGCCAGGGCCTCCACGTCGTCCAAATCCTCCACCTCGCGCCGGGCCGAGCCCGTCGAGATGCCGGAGGAGGCGATGCCGGTGTTCGAGCTGCTGCGTGCCTGGCGTGGAGCCACCGCGAAGGAGCAGGGCGTGCCCGCGTACGTGATCTTCCACGACGCGACCCTGCGCGAGATCGCGACCAGGGTCCCCTCGTCGCTGGCCGAGCTGGGCACGATCAGCGGGATCGGGGAGAACAAGCTGGCCAAGTACGGTCAGCAGGTCCTCGACACCCTCGCGGGATCCGGCCGGGAATCCGGTGGCGGCGAGGAAGCCCTTCTGGAGTTCCCCTGAGGTAGAATCAGGCGAATTCGGGCCTGATGGCCCGCGCAGTGAGACGCATATAGGAGCCTGGAGGCTGTCGTCCGCCTCCGGGCTTCTCGCGTTGGCGGATCCCCCCGTGGCTGCGAACTCCCGAAAGAGGACGATCGTTGGCTGACAGAAGGAACGATCCGGTGGTGGTCGTCGGCCTCGGCCGCTTCGGCAGCTCCCTCGCGGTCGAGCTGTTCCGCAGGGGCACCGAGGTGCTGGCCATCGACAGCCGCCCCAAGGTGGTGCAGAGCCTGGCGGGAAAGCTCACCCACGTCGTCGTCGCCGACTCCACCGACATCGAGGCGCTGCGGCAGATGGGGGTGCCCGATTTCTACCGGGCGGTGGTCGCCATCGGCACCGACCTGGAGGCCAGCATCCTCACCACCTCCCTGCTCGTCGAGCTGGAGATCGATGACGTCTGGGCCAAGGCGGTCAGCCGCGAGCACGGCCGCATCCTGGAGCGGGTCGGCGCCCACCACGTGATCCTCCCCGAGCACGACATGGGGGAGCGGCTCGCCCACCTGCTCAACGGGCGGATGCTCGACTACATGGAGGTGGACGGCGACTACGCGGTGGTCAAGACCCGCCCGCCCCGCGAGTACGTCGGCGTGCCCCTGGGCGAGTCCAACCTGCGTCGCAAGTACGGCGTGACCGTGGTCTGCGTGAAGGGCCAGTACGACGAGTTCACCTACGCCGACGCCGGAACGGTGCTGGGGTACGGGGACGTGATCGTCATCGCGGGCAAGATCGAGCAGGTGGAGCGGTTCACCGAGCTGCCCTGAGCCTCCCGGGCCCCGTCCGGTCCCGCCGTGCTCTCGTGCCCTCCCGTCGTGTCCTCCCGTGAGGTCGACGGTCGCCACCCCGCCGGCGAGGCAGCCCAGCCCGGTCCAGCCCAAGGCCATCGCCAGGATCAATCCGGCGCGCGAGCCCGGGCGGAGGCGGCGGCTTCCGCCGGCCGATCACCGAACTCGGCTGATCGCGATCTGTCGCTCGGGTAATAGACTGGGCGAACATTACTAGAATGGAGTTCGGTAGCGATGCGATTCGGACTTTTCCTCAGCGGCTCCCAGAAACCGGACGCGTTCGGCGACCTGCGGGAGCGGATCGCCCGCGGGGCCGATGACGGCTTCTCCTCCGTGTGGATGTCCCACACGTTCGACCTCGACACTCTGACCGCGCTCGCCGTGGTCGGAAGCCAGGTGCCCGGAATCGAACTCGGCACCGCCGTCGTCCCGACCTACCCGCGCCACCCGGCGGCCCTCGCCCAGCAGGCGCTCACCGTCAACGCCGCCCTCGACGGGCGGCTCGCCCTCGGCATCGGGCTCTCGCACCAGATCGTGATCGAGGGCATGTACGGCATGAGCTTCGAGCGGCCCGCCCGCCACATGCGCGAGTACCTGTCGATCCTGATGCCGCTCGTGCGCGGGGAGAACGCGTCCTTCGAGGGGGAGACCCTCACGGGACGGCTGGGACTGAACACGCCGGGGCCGAGGGACATGCCCGTGCTCATCGCCGCCCTGGCCCCGAGGATGCTCAAGCTGGCCGGGGAGGTGGCCGACGGCACCGTGCTGTGGATGACCGGCGCCAGGACGGTGGCCGAGCACGTGGCGCCCGCCGTCACCGAGGCCGCCCGGGCCGCCGGGCGGCCCGCGCCGAGGATCGTGTGCGCGCTGCCCGTCTGCGTCACCGACGACGCCGAGGCGGCCAGGGCGCTGGCCGCCGAGCGGTTCGAGATCTACGGTCAGTTGCCGTCGTACCGGGCCGTGCTCGACAGGGAGGGCGCCGAGGGACCGGCGGACGTGGCGATCATCGGCGACGAGGACGAGGTGTCGGCGCGGATCGAGACGCTCGCCAAGGCCGGGGTCACCGACTTCGTCGCCGCGGAGTTCTCCCGGGGCACCCGGACGAGGGAGTTCCTCAAGAGCCTCCTCTGAGGGTCCTGCCTTCTCTGAGGGCTCGGCCGCTCCTGAGAGCTCTGCCGCTCCTGAGAGTTCTGCCGCTCCTGAGAGCTCTGCCGCCGCGTCCGCGAATTTTTGCCGCGCGACGGCCCCCCGGGTGGACGGCACTCCCCTCCGGGTGAGGGCCCGCTCCTCGGCGGGAGGGCCCGCCCCGCTCAGACGCCGAAGGCGCTCAGGGCCGCCCAGGCCGTTCCCGCGCCGGTGACGGCCCCGGCGGCGACCTGGGCGGGCGTGTGATGGGTGAGCCTGACCCGCGCCCAGCACACCATCGCCACGACCAGCGCGCCCGCGACCAGCGTGGGCACGGCGGGCAGCACGTGGGCCAGCACCACCACGGTGCCCGCCGACACGGCCGCGTGGAAGGAGATCTTCCACCAGAGGGTGATCGGGACCGTCACCGCGAGCGCGGCCAGCATCGCGGTCACGGTGGCCACCAGAAGCCGGGGAGCGCCCAGCAGGATCAGCAGCGTCAGCGCGACGACCACCGAGGCGACCGCCACCAGCAGCGGGACCGTACGACTCGCCCGGTCGACCAGATGATGGGAGTCGAGGCGCCCGGAACGGACCCCGTTCAGGATCACCAGGGCCGGGATCCCGCCGCACAGGGCCGAGGCCACCAGGCCCCAGACCGCGCCAGGCCAGCCGTCGGCCATCAGCCCGACGAGCGGGGGCAGCCCGATGACCAGCACCTGCGGCGCGAACAGCCCGGTCACCCACCGGGCCGCCGCCCCCGCCGTGCTCTCACCGTCGCCCGCCATCTCCTGACCGGTCATCTCAATCCTTCCAGCGCGGAGACCCCGCTCCCGAGCTTGCCGGTGAGGGGGCCGGCCCGCCCGCGTCGACATGAGGCCTGCGGGACCTGTGGGGCCCGTGAGGCCACCCTGTCAGCTGAGGGGCCCGGGGACGAACATCCACGGGCCCCTGCGGCCCCAGGGTCACGCGGGCTGGTCGCGACGGCGCCCCCGGCGCCCCGGACAGCGACCGGCAGCGCCCCGGGCAGGCGCCCCGGAGAGTGACCCGGCGCACCCGCGAGGGCGGCGGTCAGTCGTTGGCGTGCAGGGTGCTGTTGAGCTCCACACCCGTCCCCCGGCGGGGCACGGCCTCGACCGCGCCCGAGGTGGAGTTGCGGCGGAACAGCAGGCCGGAGGCGCCGGAGAGCTCGGCCGCCTTGACCACCCGCCCCTCGGGCAGGGCCACCTTGGTCCCGGCGGTGACGTACAGGCCCGCCTCCACGACGCAGTCGTCGCCCAGGGAGATGCCGACGCCGCTGTTGGCGCCCAGCAGGCAGCGCCGCCCGATGGAGATGACCTGCTTGCCGCCGCCGGACAGGGTGCCCATGATCGAGGCGCCGCCGCCGACGTCAGAGCCGTCGCCCACGACGACGCCCGCCGAGATACGGCCCTCGACCATGGAGGTGCCGAGCGTCCCGGCGTTGAAGTTGACGAAGCCCTCGTGCATCACGGTCGTGCCGCTCGCCAGGTGCGCGCCGAGACGGACCCGGTCGGCCTCGGCGATCCGGACGCCGGTGGGCACCACGTAGTCGACCATCCGGGGGAACTTGTCCACGCCGTAGACGGTCACCTGCCCCCGGGCGCGCAGGCGGAGCCGCACCTCCTCGAAGCCCTCGACGGCGCACGGGCCGTGGTTGGTCCACACCACGTTGCTGAGCAGGCCGAACAGCCCGTCCAGGTTCTGGCCGTGCGGCTGGACGAGACGCGCCGACAGCAGGTGCAGGCGCAGGTAGGCGTCGTGGGCGTCGGCCGGTGCCTCCGACAGCTTGGTGATGCCGGTGCGTACCGCGACCACCTCCACGCCGCGGTCCTCGTCGGGACCGAGCAGCGCGGCGACCCCGGAACCGAGCTCCTCGGCCGCCTCCTGTTCGGTCAGCCGCCTGGTGCCCGGCGAGGAGGGCTCGCCCAGCTGTGGGGACGGGAACCACGTGTCGAGCACGGTTCCGCCGGAGGTGATGGTCGCGATGCCGGCCGCGTGCGCGCCGGAGATCTGGGCTGCTGCGTTCACGCCGACCAAGCCTAGCCAAAGTGGCCGCAATGGCAGTACGCCCAGGGAGCGTCGGACGTGTGCTGGCGGTGCCCGCCGGTTAGCGTGGCCGCCATGTTGCAGGGGATCGACGTGTCGAACTGGCAGGGCGCCGTGAACTGGGGCGCGTACGCGAGGGGCGGGGTCTCCTTCGCCTTCGCCAAGGCGAGCGAGGGGAGCACCTTCACCGACAAGTGGTTCGGCACCAACTGGAACGGCATGCGCGAGAGCTGGATCGTCTGCGGCGCCTACCACTTCGCCCGTCCCGCGGGGGACCCCGAGGCGCAGGCGGTGCACTTCCTGCGGATCGTGCAGCGGGCCGGCGGGCTGCGCCGGGGGGACCTGCTCGCGCTCGACCTGGAGACCAACGACCACCTCCCGGCGCCCCGGGTGGCGCGGTTCGCCCGCAGCTGGTGCCAGGCGATCGTCGCGCTCTCGGGGGTCAGGCCGGTGATCTACACGTTCCTGTCGTTCGCGCGCAACGGCAACTGCGCCGGGCTGGAGCCCTACCCGCTGTGGATCGCCGCTCCCGACCACCCCCGGGGCAGACCGGAGGTGCCGAGGCCGTGGGACAAATGGACGATCCACCAGCACTCGAACAAACCCGTTGATCGCAACGTCTTCCGCGGCACCCGGGCCGAGCTGACCTCCCTGGGCTACCGCCGGAGCCGCAAGGCCTGAGAAATCGCGTTGCCGACACCGGTAGCATCGATTCCAGACCATCCATCGACGTCTCCCAGGGAGCAACCGTGTCCGCCGTGCCAGAACTGCGTATCACCCTCGCCGGAGCCGCGCGTGTGGTGGCGGGAGGCACGACGTACGGGGAGGCGCTGGAGGCGGACGGCCGCTCGGTGGTCGCCGCCCGCGCCAACGGCGAGCTGAAGGACCTCGCGGCCCCGGTGGCCGAGGGTGACGTGATCGAGCCGGTCCCCGCGGGCAGCCCCGACGGGCGCGCCATCGTCCGCCACTCCACCGCGCACGTCATGGCCCAGGCCGTCCAGGAGATCTTCCCCGACGCCAGGCTGGGCATCGGCCCGCCGGTCGAGAACGGCTTCTACTACGACTTCGACGTCAAGGAGCCGTTCACCCCCGACGACCTCAAGCGCGTCGAGAAGCGCATGCGCGAGATCGTCAAGCAGGGGCAGCTCTTCTCCCGCAGGCCCGTCTCCGACGAGCAGGCCGCCGAGGAGCTCGCCTCGGAGCCGTACAAGCTGGAGCTGATCGGCCTCAAGGGCGGCGCGGCCGACGAGGAGAGCGTCGAGGTGGGCGGGGGCGAGCTGACCATCTACGACAACCTCGACGCCAAGACCGGCGAGCTGCGCTGGAAGGACCTGTGCCGCGGCCCCCACGTGCCGACCACCCGGTCCATCCCGGCGTTCAAGCTGATGCGCTCGGGCGGCGCCTACTGGCGGGGCAGCGAGAAGAACCCGCAGCTGCAGCGGATCTACGGCACCGCGTGGGAGTCGCGCGAGAAGCAGGACGAATACCTCCACCTGCTGGAGGAGGCCGAGAAGCGCGACCACCGCAAGCTGGGCGCCGAGCTCGACCTGTTCTCCTTCCCCGACGAGCTGGGCTCGGGCCTGCCGGTCTTCCATCCCAAGGGCGGCGTGATCCGCCGCGTGATGGAGGACTACTCGCGCAAGCGGCACGAGGAGGCGGGATACTCCTTCGTCAACACCCCGCACATCACCAAGGAGGGGCTCTACAAGCTCTCCGGCCACCTCGACTGGTACGCCGACGGCATGTTCCCCCCCATGGAGCTGGAGGGGGCCAAGTACTACCTCAAGCCGATGAACTGCCCGATGCACAACCTGATCTTCCGGTCGCGCGGGCGCTCCTACCGCGAGCTGCCGCTGCGGTTGTTCGAATTCGGGACGGTCTACCGCTACGAGAAGTCCGGCGTGGTGCACGGCCTGACCCGGGTGCGCGGCCTCACCCAGGACGACGCGCACATCTACTGCACCCGCGAGCAGATGCGCGACGAGCTGAAGTCGCTGCTGCGCTTCGTGCTCGACCTGCTGCGCGACTACGGTCTCGAGGACTTCTACCTGGAGCTGTCGACCAAGGACCCGGTCAAGTTCGTCGGCAGCGACGAGGACTGGGAGGAGGCGACCGAGACCCTGCGTGAGGTCGCCGAGTCGGAGAAGCTGGAGCTGGTGCTCGACCCGGGCGGCGCGGCGTTCTACGGGCCGAAGATCTCCGTCCAGGCCCGCGACGCGATCGGCAGGACCTGGCAGATGTCGACGATCCAGCTCGACTTCAACCTGCCGCAGCTCTTCGATCTGGAGTATCAGGCGACCGGCGGCTCCCGGCAGCAGCCCGTCATGATCCACCGGGCGCTGTTCGGCTCGATCGAGCGCTTCTTCGGCGTCCTGGTCGAGCACTACGCGGGCGCGTTCCCCCCCTGGCTCGCGCCGGTCCAGGTGGTCGGCATCCCGATCGCCGAGGCCCACGCGCCCTACCTCCAGGACCTGGCCAAGAAGGCCCGCGAGCGGGGCATCAGGATCGAGGTCGACGCCTCCGACGACCGCATGCAGAAGAAGATCCGCAACGCGCAGCGGTCCAAGGTGCCCTTCATGCTCCTGGCGGGCGACGACGACATCGCGGGCGGCGCGGTCTCCTTCCGCTTCCGCAACGGCGAGCAGAAGAACGGGGTGCCGGTCGACGAGGCGATCGCCGAGATCGCCGACGCGATCGAGCGCCGGGTCCAGGTCTGAACCTCCCCGTGGGGGGGGGGGGGGGGCCCCCCGGGGGGGGGTGGGGGGGGTGCGGCCCCCCGCCGGCGGTACGGGG
>NZ_JBFAAE010000034.1:0-95543 GCF_040639575.1 Streptosporangium sp. NPDC023825
GATCCGGCACGCCTCCTTCGTCGACCCGTTCGCCGGGCTGCGCCGCGGCGACCTCGACGCCCTGATCTGCTGGCTGCCGGTCGAAGAACCCGACCTGACGGTGGGCCCGACCCTGTTCGCCGACCCGCGGGTGGTGGCCGTGGCCGCCGAGCACGAACTCACCCGGCGCACTTCGGTCTCGCTGGACATGGTCGCCGACTTCCAGCACACCGACGCCCCGACGAGGCCGGACTACTGGGCCGACGGCTTCATCCCGTCCCACACTCGTAAGGGCCGCCGGATCGAACGCGGTCCCTTGGTGCGTAACGCCGAAGAGATCCTCACCCTGGCCAGTACCGGAGAGACCGTCAACCTCCTGCCCGGCCACATGAGGCGCTACTGGAGCCGGCCCGACATCGCCTACCTGCCCGTCAAGGACATCGACGCCCTGCCATATGCCCTGGTCTGGCGTACCGAGACCGAGGACGACCTCATCCGGGCCTTGGTACGAGTCGCCGCCGACATCGGCACCCTTCCCGTCTGAGCCGTGCATCCCGAGCACGTCACGGTGGTCGCACATGCAGAGAAACTCCGCGTCCCCTCCGAAGTGGCGCTGATATCTGGCAGGGACTCGTGCCCATGCGAATCGATCACGTGATCCACGGGACAGGCCCTGGCGACCTGGCGGACCTCGCCGGCTCCACGCGATCCAGCCCGCGAACGGCGCCGATCTCGATCGGGCCCGCTGAAGCTCTCGATGGAACCCCGTGTCCTCCGTTCGGTGGACACGGGGTTCCATCGAACGTTGGTGCCGCGCGAAACGCCTGAACGCGACGCTTGGGACATGGACACAGCGGTGAGAGTGAGAGGCCTGACCAAGCGCTACGGCGACGTCCAGGCCGTCGGGGGAATCGATCTCGACATCCACGCGGGCGAGGTGTTCGCGATCCTGGGCCCGAACGGGGCCGGGAAGTCCACCACGGTGGAGATCATGGAGGGACACCGCACCAAGGACGCCGGGGAGGTCAGCGTCCTGGGGGTGGACCCCGGCAAACCCACCCGCGCGTGGCGTTCGCGGATCGGCATCGTGCTGCAGACGGCCGACGACGCGGCCGAGGCGACCGTACGGGAGACCGTGCGGCACTTCGCGGGCTACTACCCGGGGGGCAAGGACCCGGACGAGGTGATCGAGCAGGTCGGGCTCTCGGAGAAGGCGGACCAGCGCATCCGGAAGCTCTCGGGCGGCCAGCGGCGCCGGGTGGACGTCGCGCTGGGGGTGATCGGCGACCCGGAGCTGCTCTTCCTGGACGAGCCGACCACCGGGTTCGACCCGGAGGCCCGCAGGCGGTTCTGGGAGCTGATCGAGGGCCTGGCCCGCGACGGCACCACGATCGTGCTGACCACCCACTACCTGGACGAGGCCGAGGCGCTGGCCGACCGGGTGGCCGTGGTCGCCGGGGGGCGGATCGTGGCCGAGGGCGAGCCCGCGACCCTGGGCGGCAGGGCCACCGCCAAAGCCCTGGTGAGCTGGTCCGACGCGGGTGAGCGCCGCTTTCTGGAGACGGACACGCCGACCAGGACGGTCCTGGAGCTGACCGCCCGCTTCGACGGCGAGGTCCCCGAACTGGCCGTGGCCCGTCCCACCCTGGAGGACGTCTACCTCCGCCTGATCGAGACCCCCGCCTGATCGTCTCCCGTACGAACGTCGACCGATCTTCCGAGGTGATCAGCCAGATGAGCCAGACCCTTGCCCGGCCTTCCGCCCCGGCCGTCCAGGCCGGGCAACCCTCCGTGATGCGACTGGGGCTGTCACGGATGGTCCTCGAGAACAGGATGTTCTTCCGCGAGCGGGACGCGGTGATCTTCACCTTCGCCTTCCCGATCATCATGCTGGTGCTCTTCGGCTCGATCTTCGCCGGCGAGATGGAGGGAACCGGCCTGACCGTCTCCCAGCTCTACGTGGCAGGGCTCATCGGGACCGCCGCGATGACGGGGTTCCAGAACCTCGGCATCAACATCGCGATGGACCGCGACGACGGCACCCTCAAACGGCTGGCGGGCACCCCGCTGCCCCGTACCTCCTACTTCATCGGCAAGGCCCTCAACACCCTGTTCGTCTCCTTCCTGCAGGTCGTCATCCTGCTGGCCATCGGGGTCGCGCTGTTCGGCCTGGAACTGCCGTCGGAGGCGTCCAGGTGGGTGACCTTCACCTGGGTGTTCGTGCTCGGCGTGGTCGGCTCGTCCCTGCTCGGGGTCGCGATCAGCAGCCTGCCCAGGTCGGCCAAGAGCGCGAGCGCGGTGATCGCGATGCCGTTCGTGGTGCTGCAGTTCATCTCGGGGGTGTTCATCCCCATCGGGCAGCTGCCGTCCTGGCTGGTGAACATCGCCTCGATCTTCCCGCTCAAGTGGATGTGCCAGGGGTTCCGGTCGGTCTTCCTGGGTGAGGCCGGCGCCACGCTCGAGGTCGCGAACTCGTACGAACTCGACCGGGTCGCCCTGGTTCTGGGAGCCTGGGCGATCGGAGGACTGCTGCTGTGCCTGCTGACGTTCCGCTGGAAAAGCCGCCGAGACGGGTGACCGCCGTCTACACCGAGCCCCCCGCCCGGGGGGCCGGTGCCCACGCCTGGAAGTCCCTGAGCATCTGGGAGATGCTCCTGGTCCTCGGGCTCATCCCGCCCGTCTGGGTCGCACTCGCCGTCGACGCGCCCGTGGCCGAGAAGGTGATCGTGGCGGGCTGCCTGGCCGCGATCCTGCCGCTCTACGTCCTGCTGGGCCGCCCGGCGATCGTCGCCGGCGACCGGCTGCGGGGGGCGATCTACATCGCTCTGCTGATCGCGCTGTTCACGCCCCCGGGCCTCATCACGTCGTACACGACATTCGCCCTGTTCGGCCTGTGCCCGCAGTGCTTCATCGTCTTCCGCGTCAAGCGGGCGATAGTCGCCATGATCGCACTGAACCTCTCCCCGATGATCCGCTACCTGTTCCTGCAGGAGAATCCGGAGCCGTTCAACTTCCTGGTGGTCGTCATGACCATCGTCCTCTTCTCCTCCACGTTCGGCATCTGGATCGAGCGGATCACCACGCAGAGCGAGGAGCGGGCCGCGCTCATCGAGGAGCTGGAGAGCAGCCGGGCCGAGATCGCCAGGCTCTCGGCCGAGCGCGGGGCGCAGGCCGAGCGCGAGCGGCTCGCCGGGGAGATCCACGACACCCTGGCTCAGGGCTTCACCAGCATCATCATGCTGATCCAGGCGGCCGAGGCGCAGCCGGACCCGTCCCGTCACCTGGCGCTGGCCGTCCAGACGGCACGGGAGAACCTGACCGAGGCACGCCTGCTGGTCACCACGCTGAGCCCGGCCCCCCTGAACGACTCGACGCTGGACGAGGCCCTGCGGCGGCTGACGAACCGGCTCGGCGAGGAGACGGACCTGTCCGGTGGGTTCGAGGTGCACGGGGAGTCCCGGCCGCTGAGCGCTCCGGTCGAGGTGGTGCTCGTCCGCGCCGCCCAGGAGGGCCTGGCCAACGTGCGCAAGCACGCGGCCGCGGAGTCCGTCACGGTCTCGGTCGCCTACGGCGACGGCTCCGTGCGGCTGGAGGTACGCGACGACGGACGCGGCTTCGAGCCGTCCGGCGGCCAGGGGTACGGCCTGCGGGGCATGCGCGCCCGCGTGGAGCAGGTCGGCGGGACCCTCACGGTGACGGGACTCCCCGGCGGGGGGACGGTACTCGAAGTGACCGTCCCCACCGGCCGGCCCGCCCTCCCCGCCGAAGACCCCCCGGACCTGCCCGGCACCGCCGGCGACCGGACCGACCAGCCCGCCCGGAAGGTGTGACACATGCTTCGCGTGATGATCGTCGACGATCACCCGGTGGTCCGCGAGGGCCTTCGGGGCATGCTGGAGGCCGACCCCGGGATCACGGTGGTGGGGGAGGCGGCGTCCGGGGACGAGGCCGTCGTGCGGGCCGGGGAGCTCGCACCGGATGTGATCCTGATGGACCTGCGCATGCCGGACGGGGACGGGGTGAGCGCCACCTCGCGCATCCTCACCGGGCGGCCGGAGAGCCGGGTGGTCGTGCTGACCACCTACGAGACCGACGCCGACATCGTACGGGCGGTCGAGGCCGGGGCGGCGGGGTATCTGCTGAAGGACACCTCCAGGGCCGACCTGCTGGCCGCGATCCGCTCGGCGGCGCGCGGGGAGACCGTGCTGTCGCCGTCGGTGGCGACCAGGCTGGTCACCCGGATGCGGGCTCCGACGGCCGAGTCGCTGTCGCCACGCGAGACGGAGGTGCTCTCCCTCGTGGCCAGGGGACTGACCAACGCGGAGATCGGCAGGGCCCTCTTCATCAGCGAGACCACGGTGAAGACCCATCTGCTGCGCGTCTTCGGCAAGCTCGGCGTCTCCGACCGCACCGCCGCCGTGACCACGGCCCTGGACCGGGGCCTGCTCACCCGCTAGCGGTGACCGCACGCGTTCACCGGTCCGGCCCGGTCGGGCGCGCCGGCACGCGGTCACTCCTTGAGGTGCAGGGCGAGCTGGATCCGGTCACGGAGGCCCAGCTTGCGCAGCACGCTGGAGACGTGGTTCTTGACCGTGCCCTCGGTGATGAACAGCCGGGCCGCGATCTCCCGGTTGGCGGCCCCCTGAGCGACCAGCCTGGCCACCTCGACCTCGCGGGCGGAGAGCAGATCCTGCCCGCGGAAGCCGGTGGGGAGCAGGTCCTCCGCCCGCGATCCGCCGCCCGCCGCGGATGCGTGCCGGAGCTCGGCGACCAGCCTGGCGGCCACCGGGGCGCCGAGCACCGTCTCCCCCCGGCCGACCCGGTGGACCGCCGAGACCAGCTCCTCGGGCGAGCAGTCCTTGAGCAGGTAGCCCAGGGCGCCGCCGCGCAGCGCGCCGAAGATGTAGTCGTCCTCGTCGAAGGTGCTGAGCACGATCGCGGCCACCCTCGGGTGCTCCGCGGCGAGCCGGACGATCAGCTCCACCCCGTCCATCCCGGGCATCCGCGCGTCCACGAGCGCCACGTCCGGGCAGGTCTCCGCCACAACCAGCAGCGCCTCCCGGCCGTCGGCCGCCTCCCCCACCACCTCGATCCCGGGCTCGACCTCCAGCAGCTTGCGCAACCCCTGGCGCATCAGCACCTGGTCGTCGACCAGGATGATCCTGAGCGAGCTCATGACCGTCTCCCCACCCCGGCCGGAGCGACCGGCAGCTCGGCCCGTAACGCGAACCCGCCCTCCGGGGCGTTGCCGCCGGTCAGCGTACCTCCGAGGGCCCGGGCCCGCTCGGTCAGCGACGTCAGCCCGAAACCCCGCCGGGAGCGCTCGCCGGTCCCCCTGCCGTCGTCGGCGACCACGAGCACGGTGCGCGCCTCGCCGAAGACGAGCCTGACCCTCACGTGCAGCGCCTCGGCGTGCCTGAGCGCGTTGGTCAGCCCCTCCTGCAGCACCCGGTACAGCACCAGCTCGGCGTCGGCGTCCAGCCGGTGCTCGGTGCCCTCCACCTCGAAGGTGACCGTGATGCCCGTGCCGTCGAACGAGGCGGCCAGCCGTTCCAGCGCCGCGCTGCCCACCCGGCCGTCCAGCGCGAGCGGGCGCAGCGCGCGCACCCATCGCCGGGCGTCGGCCAGCGCCTCGACGGTCAGCTCCTTGGCCTGGCGCACCTCGTCCCAGGCGGCGTCCGGGCGGCGCTCGCGGAAACGTTCGGCGTTCTCCAGGTCCATCTTGATCACGGTCAGGTGGTGCCCGATCGAGTCGTGCATCTCCGCGGCCATCCTCGCCCGTTCCTCCGCGACCGCGAGCTCCCTGATCCGCCCCAGCAGGCGCCGCGTCTCCTCGCGGCTGCGGCGCGCCTCCAGGGTGGACGAGGCCATCCCCAGCACGAACGCGGAGAACATCGCCATCTCCCCGACCTGGAGCAGCCCGTCGAGGACGGACTTGCCGAAGAGCAGCGGGACGGCCGCGAACAGGCACACCGCCAGCGACGTCAGGATGACCGACGCGGCGCGCATGCCGTACAGGAAGGCGAGGTTGGCGACGGCGATGAGGGGGAGCAGCGTGTGGGTGCCCCTGGAACCGGTGGCCCCCAGCAGCAGGGTGGCCACCAGGAACATCGGGGCCACGAAGCGGCGGCCTCGCGACAGGTCCCATGGCAGCACCAGCCACAGGCCCGCGACCAGCGCGAGGTTCAGCCCGGTCAGCACGCGGGCGAGCGGGCCGCTGGGAGAGAGGGCGTGGACGACGGCGGTGGCGACGAGCACGCCCCAGAACAGGACGCTGAACAGGAACGGCCGGTCGGCGTCGCGCAACCAGTCCAAACGCAGCATGCCACGACCTTAGGCCGCCGGACTCCCGGGGGTGATCCCCCCACAGTCACAATGACGATGGTCATGGTCGTTTCTATCCGCCGCTCGATGTATTGCGCGGCGCCCGTTTCTAGTGTTGCCGTCCATGAGAGCCACTCGCCCCGTCTGGGCCGTACTGATAACCATGGCCGCCATGTTCGTGCAGATCCTGGTCGGAACGTTGCCCGTCGTGTTGCTGATGGACCGGGGGGATCCGCTCTACAGGCCGTTGGGCGTGCTCGGCACCACGGTCGCCTCGATCGCCCTGGTGTACGCGATCCGCCGTTACCTCGGCCGCCAGAGCTGGTCGGGGGTGCGGCTGACGTGGTCCCGGTCGGCCGCGTGGCATGTGCCGGTCGGCCTGCTCGTCGGCGCCGTGCCGGTGGTCGCCGGGAACGCGCTCTCGGTGGTCCTGGGCGTGGCCACCTGGGCCTCGTGGGAGCAGGAGGTGGCGCCCATGCTGCCCTACCTGGCGCTCGCGATCGCGATCATCGTGCTCGGCCAGGCGTTCCCCGAGGAGTTGCTCTGGCGGGGGCACCTGTTCGACACGCTCTCGGACCGCCTGTCACCGCGCATGGTCCTGTTCGTCGTGTCGGCGGGCTTCGGCGTCATGCACATCGTCTCCCAGAGCCCGGCCGACGACCTCACCGAGAAACTGCTCTACGTCGTGCTCGCGACCGCCCTGGGCTTCGCCTGCACGGCGGCGCGGGTGCGCAGCGGCGCGGTCTGGATGGCGGTCGGCGTGCACACCGGCTTCCACGTCGGCAACCTGCTGACGCCCACCAAGGATCTCCGCTACGACGTGCAACTCATCCTGCTGACCTGCGCTATCTTCCTGGCCGGGCTGGCCGTCCTGCCCCGGTCGGGCAGGAGCCCGCGCCCCGCCGACGCGGAACTCCACTCTCGCCTGTGACGACCGTCCGGCCTCTGCTCCGCCTACCGGGGACGAGCGGAGCCGACAACGAGCAGGGGCCGGTGACCGGCGGGACCGTGTTTTTCCCGCTCCGGCCGGAATGGAGCACACCTCGTTCGCGCGAACGGCAGGACCTTGACCGACCGCTCAGACTTGTCACCTTCTTGCACCAGGGATGTAAGCAATAATAAAACAACCCTTCCACAAAAAGGATCTTGCACCCATAATGGTTGATTCCGGGGGCCAGAACCATGAGGTGGAAGTGATAAAGCGAGTATCTGTCAACCTCGCGCTGACCTGCGGGAGCTTGACATGAATGGACGGTCCTACCGGGGAATGTCGGCGGAGGAGCGGCTGGCGGAACGTCGGGAGCGCCTCGTCTCCGCGGCGTACACCCTTTACGCCGATCCCGGATTCCCGGAAACGACGATCGAGAGATTGTGCGCCGCGGCACGCATCTCCAACCGCGCCTTCTACGAGTGTTTCTCGGGTCGCGACGAGCTGATGCAGACCGTGTACGACCGATGCGTGCGCGAGACGCTGGAGGAGATGTCGAAGGCCATCGACCAGGCCCCCGACACCCTGGCCTCCCGGGTCAAGACAGGGGTCACCAGTTACATCAACTTCGTCACCGGCGACAGGCGCCGCGCGCGGATCATGCATCTGGAGGTGCGCCGGGCGGGCGACTGCCTCACCACCTCCAGGCAGTCGGCCGTCGCGGCCTTCATCAAGACGATCGAGTCGAACGTCGCCGACCTGCCGGAGGCCACGAAGGCCAACCAGCGCCTCCTCGCGCTTGGCATGATCGGAGCGGTCCAGGAGCTGCTCATCGAGTGGGTCCTGGCCGACGACCCGCCTCCGGTCGGCAAGCTGATCGACACCGCCACGCACATCTTCCACAGGTCCTTCGTGACCTGACACCGGCGGGAGACTCTTGCACAGGTTCTTCGTGACCTGACACCGGCGGGAGACTCTTGCACAGGTTCTTCGTGACCTGACACCGGCGGGAGACGAGGACGGGTCCGCCGGGCCCGTCCTCCGACGTGTTCCGGCACCGCCGTCGCCCCCGAGCTCCGGCGGCCGTCCGGATCAGGCCACCGCGGCCACGGGGAGTTCCACGGTGAGGACCCGGTTGAGCCGGGTCACCGCCAGCACCCGCATGACCCTCGGTGGCACCCCCCTCAGAATGAGGCGGCGTTCCGCGACCA
The DNA here is from genome assembly GCF_040639575.1 of Streptosporangium sp. NPDC023825. Taxonomy (NCBI): domain Bacteria; kingdom Bacillati; phylum Actinomycetota; class Actinomycetes; order Streptosporangiales; family Streptosporangiaceae; genus Streptosporangium; species Streptosporangium sp. NPDC023825. The sequence continues at coordinate 8,443 of NZ_JBFAAE010000034.1, forward strand.
AGGCGCGTCGATGCGTGCCCACCAGCACCCCGAGACCGGTGGCATCGATCATTTCCAGCCTGGAAAGATCTACGATCAGGTCGCCGTGCCCGGAGTCGACCGCCTCGTGCAGCCGCGGGCGCACTCGGGCGACGGTTCCCACGTCAAGACGATTCCCGACGCCGACCACTTGTGCCCGGGAGTTACCAGGGACGCGCATACCTCCTCCTCACGCCTGGCCGCCGAGGAGCAACGGCCCGGCACAACGGCGGTGCGTCGCCATGGCCATACGGTCACGCACCGCGTTCGTAAGATGTCAATGCGTACAAGAAGGTGCGAACCTCCCTCACTCCCGGCGTCGACCTTCTGACGAACATGTGGATTCCTTGCCCGAATCAAGCGAGAAAACGCGGTTTAAAGCCAACCTTTTTGTTGAGCCGACCGGATCGCGGTGATCCGGTTGGTCGCGCCCAGTTTGGTGATGGCGCTGGACAGGTAGTTGCGCACGGTGCCCTGGGTGAGGTGGAGCGCGGCGGCGATCTCGGCGACCGAGGCCCCCTGAGCGGCCAGCTCCAGGGCGCCGCGCTCGCGTTCGGTGAGGGGGTTCTCCCCCGCCATCATCGCCGAGGCGGCCATCTCCGGGTCGAGGTAGCGTCCGCCCGCGTGGACCTTGCGGATCGCCGTCGCCAGCTCGTCGGCGGAGGCGTCCTTGGGGATGAAGCCGCGCACCCCGGCCGCGAGTGCCCGCCTCAGGTGTCCCGGCCGGCCGAAGCTGGTCAGTATCAGCACCGCGTGGCCCGGCAGCGTCTCGGCGACGCTCAGCCCGTCCATCCCCGGCATCTCGATGTCCAGCACGACCACGTCGGGCCGGTGCTCCAGCACGGCCGCCGCCACCAGGTCCCCCCTGGCCACCTCGGCCACCACCTCGACATCCGGCTCCAGGTCGAGCAGGGTGGCGATCGCCTTCCTGATCAGGTGCTCGTCGTCGGCCAGCAGTACCCGGATCACCGTGCCACCCCCACCGGATCGCTCGCCCCGGCCGGAGTGCCCGGCACCGCGGTCGTCGTCTGGACCATCATCCTCCCCCCAGCGGAACCGTCGCCCGCAGCCTGAACTCCCCGGGGCCTCCGGGGCCCGCCGTGACGGTTCCGCCGATGGCGGCGACCCGTTCCGACAGCCCGATGAGGCCGGTGCCGCCCCGGCCCTCCACCCCCTCCACCCCTTCCACCCCGTCGTTCGTCATCGTCAGCACGACGCTTCCGTCGCGGACGGTCATCACGGTGCGACACTCGGTCGCGGAGCTGTGCCGCAGCACGTTGGTGGTGCCCTCCCTGACCACCCAGGCCAGCAGGGTGGCCGCCCCCTCGGGTACCTGGTCGCGCGGCATCTGCAGCGTGCAGCGGATGCCGCCCGCCTCCAGCACCGCGGTCATCGCGCGCAGCTCTGCGGCGAGGTCGACCGTGCGGTAGCCGCGCACCGCCGTGCGGATCTCCTTGAGCGTCTGCCGCGCCAGGATCCGTACCTCGTCCATCTCCCCCGCCGCCCGCGCGGCGTCCACCCCCGACAGCTTGGCGGCCACCTCGCTCTTGACGGCGATCGCGGAGAGGCTGTGGCCGACCAGGTCGTGCAGGTCGCGGGAGAAGCGCAGCCGCTCCTCGGTGACGGCCAGCCGGGCCTGTGCCTCCTTGCCCTCCTCCGCGGCTCTCACCACCTGCCAGAACCGGAGCTGGAGCCGGTTGGCCCACGGTGCCGTCGCGGACACCCCGAGGTAGGCGCCGAGGACGGGAAGGACTCCCTCCCGGTGCGGCGACAGGAACATGTCGGTGAACCCGGGACCGGGATCGACGCCCGGAGACGTGAGAAGCAGGCTGACGGCGATCGCCGCGGCGGTGGTGGTGATCGCGGCGGACCTGCCCATCAGCAGCACGGCACCCGACGCCCAGGCCGGGCCGAGCAGCCCCCAGGACCAGGGGTGGCCGTCCTGGGTCAGCAGGAGGATCACCCCGACCACGGCCGAGGCGGCGATCTCGCCTCTCGCGCCGGTCCCGGCCACGGCCGCCTGGAGGATTCGCACGTACAGAACGCTGAAGACCAGCAGGCCCGGTACCCCGACCGCCAACAGCGAGAGCCGGGACTGCCCGTCCGGGTCCCCCAGCGTGCTGAGGGGGCCGACCCAGGCCAGAACGAGGCCCAGGGTCAGGGAGAGCACGGTCATCCGGCGGAGCCCCTGCATGGGGGACCGCCGCCTCCTCCGGGAAAGCACGGAGGGGACGAGGCGCACGAGGCGCCTCATCCCTTTTTCAGCACTGTCGACTGACATTTCGTAATGAAGGCTAACCGTGCCGGGGTTCCCAGCGGAACAGCCACCGGGCCAGCAGCCCGGCCACCGCGATCCAGACCAGCAGGATCGCGAAGGAGGGCAACGCGGCCGCCCACTGCCCGCCCATGCTCAGCGCCGCCCCGCCCCCGGAGATGTGATCCCCGCCCAGGAAGGCGGTGCGCGCGATCTCCACGACCGGAGTCGCGGGAAGCAGGGCCGAGATCTCGCTCAGCCCGCCCGGCAGCGTGTCGCTGGGGAACGCGATCGGGGCGCCGACCAGCACGAACAGGAGCACCGGAAGCACCGTGATCTGGGCGAGCTCGGCGTTGGGCGTGAGGCCGGAGAAGGCGGCGGCGAGCAGGCCGAACAGCGCGACCCCCAGGACGGCGACGGTCACGAGCATCGGCACGTTGGCCACCGCGACCCCCTCGGACCGCCACATCCAGACGGCCAGGAGCGCCACCTGGGCGAGATAGAGCGCGAGCGCCCCGAGGGCACTGCCGGCGAGAATCGCCGGGCCCGACGGCTGGCCCGCCCGCAACCGCTTGAGCACCAGTTCCTCGCGCCGGGCGGTGAAGGAGTTCACCAGGTTGACGAAGACCGCGAACACCAGCAGCAACCCCGGCAACCCGGCCAGCACGAAAAGCTTCCCGGCCACGCCGCCGACCTTCTCGGCTCCGACGGCCTGGGTGTACAGCCAGGCCATCAGGAGCGGCAGCAGGAGCACGTTGAACAGGACCGTGGTGTTCCTGCCCACCAGGGTCAGGTCGATTCTCGCGAGCCTCATCGCGTGCAGTACGTCGGTTCCCATGATCATTCGCCCCTTCTCGCAGGTCCTGCCGCCACAGCTCCGTCGCCGGTCCCCCGGATCGCTCCGGCCCCGGCCCGTTTCCCGGCCGCCCCGGCCTCGGTCCCTTCCCCGTCCGGCGTCTCCCCGGCCACGCGCATGAAGGCGTCCTCCAGGGTCCCCCGGCGGACGGCCAGCCGCTCCAGGGTCTCGCCGCGCGTGTCGGCCCAGGCCAGGAGCTGCCGCACCGCCGTGTGCGCGCGGGCCTCGGCCCGTGCTCCGGTCAGGGTGTAGGCGACCTCCGTGTCACCGCCGTAGGTCAGCACGGGGGCCACGCCGTCCAGCGCGGGAAGATCACCGAAGGCCCAGGAGATGCCGGGGAGGCGGAAGGAGATCCGGTCGCCCGACCCGGCCACCACGTCCTCGACGGTCCCCTGAAGGTGGATCCGGCCCTCGTGCATGATGGCCAGCCGGTTGGCGAGGCGCTCGGCCTCCTCCAGGTAGTGGGTGGTGAGCAACACCGTGGTGCCGCCCGCCCGCAGGTCCTCGATCACCTTCCAGGTGGCACGGCGCGCCTCGGGGTCCATGCCGGTGGTCGGCTCGTCCAGGAAGAGCACCTCCGGCCGGGAGATCACCGCCAGCGCGAGGTCGAGCCTGCGCCGCTGACCGCCGGAGAGCTGCCGCACCCTGGTCCTGGCCTTCCTGCCCAGTCCCGCCGTCTCCAGGGCGTCCGCGATCCCCGGATCCGTGCCCCTGTGCCGGCCGAAGAAGGCGGAGGACACCCCGGAGAGGCGGCCGGGGGTGTCCCCGCGGCCCGCGTCCTGACTCAGCCCCCTCCACAGGCCGACGGTCTCGGCGACCGTGAGGTCACCGAGGAAACCCCCTTCCTGCAGCATGATCCCCACTCGGGGCCGCAGCCTCCGGCGCTGCCCGACCGGGTCGAGCCCGAGCACGCGGACGCTGCCGCCGGTGGGGGCCCGGAAACCCTCCAGGACCTCCACGGTGGTGGTCTTGCCGGCACCGTTCGTGCCGAGCAGGGCGAACAGCTCGCCCCTCGGGACCGTGAAGGAGACGCCGCGCACCGCCTCGAAGTCGCCGTACGCCTGCCGGAGCCCGCCGACCTCGATCACGTTGTCGAGGCCGGCGGTCGCGGCGCCGGCCGGATCCGTCACCCGTGGTGTTCTCATGGGGACAATCGTCGTCGCCCCGCGTTTCACCAGGTAGTCGCCGATATCACCGGAAAGGCAGTGATCTTTAATGCGTTCCGGGTGACAAATGTCAACTACGGGCGGGGCGGCAGCGCGGGACGCCGGCGGGACGGCCGGGTGGCGGGGTCGGGCGGGGTCGCCGCCGGACGCTCGTCCAGCGCGGCCAGCGCGAGCCGTACCGCTTCCTCGATCTGCGGGTCCCTGTCCTCCGCCCAGTCGCCGGGGGTGATGTCGACCTCGACGTCCGGATCGACGCCGTAGTTCTCCACGCCCCAGCCCAGCTCCTCGAACCAGAAGGAGTACTTGGGCACGGTGATGCGCGTGCCGTCGACCAGGCGGTGGGCGTCCTCGATGCCGATGACGCCTCCCCAGGTCCGGGTGCCCACCACGGGCCCGAGCTTGTGGATCTTGAAGGCCGCGGTGACGATGTCGCCGTCGGATCCGGCGTTCTGGTCGGTGATCGCGACCAGCGGGCCGCGCGGCGCGTCCTCGGGGTAGGTGATCGGCGTCATGCCCCGGGGCAGGTCCCAGGCGATGACCCGGCGGATCAGCTTCTCGATGACCAGCTCGGAGGTGTGGCCGCCCCGGTTCCCCCGTACGTCCACCACGAGCCCCTCGAAGGTCATCTCCCTGCGCAGGTCGCGGTGGAACTGTGCCCAGCCCTCGGCCACCATGTCCGGGATGTGCAGGTAGCCGAGGCGCCCGCCGCCGAACTCCCTGACGCGCGCCCGGTTCCCGGCCACCCAGTGCTGGTAGCGCAGGCGCCGGTCGTCGCGGAGCGGCGTGACGACCACCCGCCGGCCACCGTCCAGGGTGAGCTCGACCGGCTTGTCGGCGGCGCCGACCAGCAACCGCGCGGGCCCCTCGGGCGGCACCGGGCGGCCGTCGACCGCGAGCAGCGCCTCTCCCGGCTGCACGCTCGCCCCCGGCCCGGCCAGCGGCGAGCGGGCGTGCACGTCGGAGGACTCGGCGGGCAGCACCCGGTCCACCCGCCAGCGGCCGTCGTCGCCCCGGGAGAGGTCGGCGCCGAGCAGCCCGATCGGCTCGGAGGCCGGGTGGCCCCAGGGAGCGGCGTCGACGTAGGCGTGCGAGCTGCCCAGTTCGCCCGCGACCTCCCAGAGCAGGTCGGCGAAGTCGTCGGCGGTGGCGACCCGGTCCACCAGCGGCCGGTACTCCTCCAGCACGGCCTCCCACTCGACGTCGGCCATGTCCTCGACCCAGAAGTCGGCGCGCATCCGGCGGCCCAGCTGGGCGTAGGCGTGCCGCCGCAGCGCCCGGGGGTCGGCGGTGATCCGGATCCTGGACAGGTCGACGGTCGTGTCGTCGCCGTTCTTGCCCCCCTGCTTGCCCCCGGCCGGGCGGACCGTGAGCGTGTTCTTGTCGCTGACGACGAGCTGCGTGCCGTCACCGCTCACTCGGTACCAGTCGAGCTTTTCGACCACTTCCTCCCACTTGCGCTTGACCAGGTCGTAGCGGTCCAGCGCCGGGCGGGGCGCCTCGCCCCCCACCTCGTCCCTGTCCTCGCCGAGCTCCCCGGCCAGCGGCTCCCGCAACCAGACGAATCCGCCCTTGACCGCCCGCAGGTCCGAGTAGCGACCCTCGGGCACCGGCACCTGCACGACCCTGGCGGCGATGCCCTCCAGGTCCACGGTGATCGAGCCGTCGCCCTTCTCGCCGTCGTCGTCGCCGGAGCCCGCGCCCGGGTCGGCGGCCCGCCCCGCGGAGCTGGGCGCGAACGGGGACGGCGTGGACGCGGACAGCGGCACCAGGTAGGGCCGGTAGCCGAAGGGGAAGGACATGTCGAAGGAGTGCGCGTCGTAGACCGGGTCGAAGCCGCGCCGCGACAGGAACGCCAGGTACTCCCCCGCGAACGCGGGTGAGACGTCCACGAACCGGCCGTCGGTGACGTCGGTCACGCTCCGGTCCGCCACCCTGGCCAGCCTGACCCTGCGCAGCTGCGGGCCGTCCGGGTGCGACCAGGCCAGCCAGGCCGAGTCGGACGACCAGGTGAGGCCGTTGATCTCCCCGTCGGCCCTGGACAGCTCCACGGCCTCGCCCGAGGCCACGTCGACCAGGAGCAGCCGCCCGTTCCTGCTGGTCACCGCGATCGTGTTCCCGTCGGGCGCGACGGCGAGGTCCCCGACCTCGCCCAGCGCGCCCACGGCGATCCTGCGGCTCTCCCCGCCCCCCGCCGGGGCGATCTCCAGTCCCTGCGTCTCGCCGTCGTCGAAGACCCACACCACGCGGTCGTCACCGAGGACGCGGGGCCGCCCCGCCGACAGGCCGTCGCTGAGCTGCCGCGCCGGGCCGTCCCGGTGGGTCACCCAGTGCACCGATCCCTGGACCTCCACCACGCTGGCCCGCCCGGTCGCGTCCACGGCCAGATCGTGCAGTCGCCTGCCGGCGTTGACCTGGTACGGCTGCCGCCCGCGCAGCGGCGAGCCCAGGGTGACGTCGAGTTTGCGGGCCTCGGCGTCGAGATCGTCCAGGAGATAGAGGTCTCCGGCGTTCTGGTAGACGATCCGGGTCCCGTCGGTGGTGGCGTGCCGGGCGTAGAAGACATCGTGGTCGGTGTGGCGGCGCAGGCCGCCACCGTCCGGCTCGCAGGAGTAGAGGTTGCCGACGCCCTCGTGGTCGGAGACGAAGACGAGCCGCCCCCCGACGAGCATCGGGTTGGCGAGATGGCCGTTGAGGTCGGCCAGGATCCGGGTGAAGTCACCGTCACCGCGCCGCACCCACAGCCGGCCCGCCGTGCCGCCCCGGTAGCGCTTCCAGGTCGCCGGGTCGCGGGGAAGCCCCCCGGTGAGCAGCGCCACCGTGTCTTCCGGGTCCCCCGTGACCGACAGGTCGTTGACCGGACCGTACGGCAACCGCTCGACGCGCCCCTCCCCGAGCACGTAGGCCCAGGTCTGCGAGACGAACGGCCGCCCGGTCGCGCTGATCGCGAGGATCTCGCCGTCCGGCGTCCAGCCGCGGGTACGGGTCCGCGCGTCTCCCCAGTAGGTCAGCCGCTCCGCCGAACCGGATTCCAGATCCGCCAGGTGGACCTCGGGAGCGCCGTCGCGGACGCTGGTCCAGGCGACCTTGGTGCCGTCGGGTGAGAGGCGGGGATGACCCGCGGGGGCCCGGTCCGAGGAGAGGCGCCACGCCCGGCCGCCGTCCGCCGGGGCCGTCCAGACGTCGTCGTCGGCGACGAAGGTCAGCGTCTCGTGGGAGATGTGGGGGAATCGCAGGTAGAAACCAGAAACCATCGACAAATCATATTGTCCACTATCGGGTTGATCGGGAGAGTTTTTTGGCCGATACCCTGAGCCACATGACGCGAGCTGACAGAGACAAGCCGGTGGTGCTCTCGAAGATCTACACCCGCACCGGGGACGACGGCACGACCGCGCTCGGCGACATGAGCCGCACCCGCAAGACCGATCCGCGCCTGGCCGCCTACGCGGACGTCGAGGAGGCCAACGCGGCGATCGGCGTGGCCCTCGCCGCGGGAACCCTGGAGGCGGACGTCACCGCCGTCCTCAGCCGGATCCAGAACGAGCTGTTCGACGTCGGGGCCGACCTGTGCGCCCCGCTCGTGGAGAACCCCGAGTTCCCGCCGCTGCGGGTCGAGCCCTCCTACGTCGACTGGCTGGAGGCCCGGTGCGACGAGTTCAACGAGCGTCTCACGCCGTTGCGCAGCTTCATCCTGCCCGGCGGCACCCCTGCCGTGGCCGCGCTCCACGTCGCCAGGACCGTGGTCCGGCGGGCCGAACGGGCCGTCTGGTCGGCACTGGAGGCCCACGACGACGTCAACCCGCTGACCGCGAGATATCTCAACCGGCTGAGCGACCTGATGTTCATCCTCTGCCGGGTGGCCGCGGGCGGCGACGAGATCCTCTGGAAGCCCGGCGGCACCCGCTGAGGACGAGGCTCCGAAACCCGGCGGCACCCGCCGAGGACGGACTCAGGAAACGCGGCGAAACCTGTCGAGCGCCCCTCCGAAAGCCCGGCGGCACCCGCTGAGGAAAGGACTCCCGCAGGCCCGGCGCGCCCGCCGGGAAGGTGAGGAGAGCTCAGGCGACGTCGAGGTAGGCGCTGGGCGGGGCGGACTCCAGCCAGGCGACGAAACCGGTCAGCGCGCGGTATCCCATGGCGAGCTCGAAGGCGTCCTGCCCGTTGCGGCACTCGATCGCCGTCACGCCCTCGATGAACCCGAAGAACTCACCGGACCCGACCCTGCGACGCCTGGAAACGACAAGGCCGCGCCTCACGATGACGTGGCGCGGCCTTGGAAGCAGACCTATGAGCGGGATCCAGTTGAGGTGGCCGTCGGCGTAGCGGGCCACCCCGACCCGCCAGCCTCGCTCCTTCGACAGGGAGCGCAGGCAACAGAGCACCGATCCCCGGGAGCGGGTCAGTATCAGAACCCGGAGTCCCAGGAGGGCGACGAGCAGCCCCAGCACGATGAGAACATCCACCACCATGTCTGCTCGCCCCCCAAAAGCGCGTACAGCCTAAGAAGCAGAATTTATCCGACTTCTTCCCCAGCCGCGCGCAACCGGGCCCTGGCACGCTTGGCCTCCGCGACCGCGTCCGCGTTCTCCTGGTCGGACTCGACCGAGGCCTGAGCCCGCTCCAGCGCGGTCTTCGCGCGGGCGATGTCGACCTCGGAGCCCAGCTCGGCCAGCTCGGCCAGGATGGACACCTCGTCGTCGGCCACCGAGAGGAATCCTCCGTGGACGGCGGCGACGAGGTCGGATTCTCCGTCGCCTCGCTTGATCGTCAGCAGGCCGCCCTCGACGAGAACGCCGAGCACGGGCGCGTGCTTAGGCATGATACCGATCTCGCCGTCGACGGTCTTGGCAATCACCATGTCGGCCTCACCGGACCAGATCTCACGCTCCGGGGAGACGACGCCTACTCGCAGCTTCGCCACTTTCTCTCCAGTTCCTTATCGAACCAGGCGCCGGTACGGCCGCGTGACCGTACCGGCGCCGAAGGCGACTAGCGGGCGAGTTCCTTGGCCTTGGCCACGGCCTGGTCGATGCCGCCGACCATGAAGAACGCCTGCTCGGGCAGGTGGTCGTAGTCGCCGGCGCACAGGCCCTTGAACGAGGCGATGGTCTCGTCCAGCGGGACGTTCTCACCGGGCTGGCCGGTGAACGCCTCGGCGGCGTACATCGGGTGGGACAGGAAGCGCTCGATGCGACGGGCCCGGTTGACGGTGACCTTGTCCTCTTCCGAGAGCTCGTCGATACCGAGGATCGCGATGATGTCCTGCAGTTCCTTGTACTTCTGCAGGATCCGCTTGGTCTCCTGGGCCACCCGGTAGTGCTCCTCGCCGACGATCAGCGGGTCGAGGATCCGCGAGGTGGAGTCGAGCGGGTCCACCGCGGGGTAGATGCCCTTCTCCGAGATCGGCCGCGAGAGAACGGTCTGCGCGTCGAGGTGCGCGAACGCGTTGTGCGGGGCCGGGTCGGTGATGTCGTCCGCGGGGACGTAGATCGCCTGCATGGAGGTGATCGAGTGACCGCGGGTCGAGGTGATGCGCTCCTGGAGGACACCCATCTCGTCGGCCAGGGTCGGCTGGTAACCCACCGCGGACGGCATGCGGCCGAGCAGGGTGGAGACCTCGGAACCGGCCTGGGTGAACCGGAAGATGTTGTCGATGAACAAAAGCACGTCCTGCTTCTGGACGTCACGGAAGTACTCCGCCATGGTCAGGGCGGAGAGCGCGACGCGCAGACGGGTGCCCGGGGGCTCGTCCATCTGGCCGAAGACGAGGGCGGTGTCCTTGAGGACGTTCGCCTCCTCCATCTCCAGCCAGAGGTCGTTGCCCTCACGGGTGCGCTCGCCGACCCCGGCGAACACCGAGGTGCCACCGAAGTTGCGGGCGACCCGGCGGATCATCTCCTGGATCAGAACGGTCTTGCCCACGCCCGCGCCGCCGAACAGGCCGATCTTGCCGCCCTGCACGTACGGGGTGAGCAGGTCGATGACCTTGATGCCGGTGGTCAGCATCTCGGTGCGCGACTCGAGGGTGTCGAAGGCGGGCGACGGGCGGTGGATGCCCCAGCGCTCGTTGATCTGGAGCGAGGAGGTCTCGACGTCCAGCGACTCGCCGAGGGTGCTCCACACGTGGCCCTTGACGACGTCGCCGACGGGGACCGAGATGGCCGCGCCGGTGTCGGTCACCGGGGCGCCACGGGTGAGGCCGTCGGTGGGCTGCATGGAGATCGCGCGGACGAGGTTGTCACCCAGGTGCTGGGCGACCTCCAGGGTGAGGACCTTGGCCTCACCCTGGAGCTCGACGTTCACCTTGAGGGCGTTGTAGATCTCGGGCATCGCCTCGACGGGGAACTCCACGTCGACGACGGGACCGGTGACCCGCGCGACGCGGCCCACGCCGGTCTCAACAGTCTGTGCAGTCATTTCACTCTTTCCCCGCTGCGGAGTCAGCCAGCGCGTTCGCGCCGCCGACGATCTCGCTGATTTCCTGGGTGATCTCGGCCTGGCGGACCTGGTTCATCTGCTGGGTGAACACGCGGATGAGCTCGTTGGCGTTGTCGGTGGCCGACTTCATGGCCCGGCGGCGCGAGGCTTCCTCGGAGGCCGCCGACTGGAGCAGCGCGGTGAAGATGCGCGACTCCACGTAACGCGGCAGCAGCGAGTCGAGGACCTCGCCCGCGGTGGGCTCGAACTCGAAGTACGGCAGCGGCGTGTCGGACGGGTCCTCGGCGGTCTCCTCGACCTCCAGCGGAAGGATCCGCTTGACCACGACCTCCTGCGTCAGCATCGAGACGAACTCGGTGGAGACGATGTGGATCTCGTCCACCCCGTCCTCGGCCGAGAAGGCCTCGATCAGCGCGCCCGCGACCTCCTTGGCGTCGGAGTAGGCGGGCTTACGGGAGAACCCCGTCCACTGCCCGCCCATCTCACGGTTGCGGAAGGTGTGCCAGGCGACGCCCTTGCGACCCGTCACGTAGGGCACGGGCTCGACGCCCCTGTCCCTGAGCAGGTTGCCGAGCGCCTCCGCCTCACGCAGGATGTTGGCGTTGAAGCCGCCGCAGAAACCGCTGTCGCTGGTGACGATCAGGACGGCGGCCCTGGCGGGCTGCTCCTTGGCCACCGTCAGCGGGTGGTCGGTGCTGGAGGTGTTGCTGACCACGCCCGTGACGGCGCGGGTGATCTCGCGCTCGTACGGCACGGCGGCCTGCATCCGCTGCTGAGCCTTGACGATGCGGGACGAGGCGATGAGCTCCTGGGCGCGGGTGATCTTCGCCGTGGACTTGACCGACTTGATCCGCCGCCGCAGCAGTCTTAGCTGGGCACCCATCGGCTACTTCTTCTCTGCCGTGCGGACTCGCTTCGTGATCTTCTCCTGGCCGACCTCGCCCTCGCCGAGCGCGGCGACCGGCTCGTCGTTGACCAGGTACTCACCGGAGGAGGTCTCGAAGCTCTTCTTGAACTCGGTGATGGCGTCCTTGAGGGCGACCACCGCGTCGTCGGGCAGCTGCTTGGTCTCGCGGATGCCGTCGAAGATGCCCTTGTGCTCGCGGCCCAGGTAGTCGAGGAACTCCGTCTCGAAGCGGCGGATGTCCTCGACCGGGACCTCGTCGAGCTCGCCCGTGGTGCCGGCCCACACCGAGACGACCTGCTTCTCGACCGGGAACGGGCTGTACTGGGCCTGCTTGAGCAGCTCGACCAGACGCTGGCCACGCTCCAGCTGGGCGCGGGAGGCCGCGTCCAGGTCGGAGGCGAAGGAGGCGAACGCCTCCAGGTCACGGAACTGCGACAGCGACAGGCGCAGCGTGCCGGCGACCTGCTTCATCGCCTTGATCTGCGCGGAGCCGCCGACTCGGGAGACGGAGACACCGACGTTGATGGCCGGACGCACACCCGCGTTGAACAGGTCGGTCTCGAGGAAGCACTGGCCGTCGGTGATGGAGATGACGTTGGTGGGGATGAACGCCGAGACGTCGTTGCCCTTCGTCTCGATGATCGGCAGACCGGTCATCGAGCCCGAACCCATGTCCTTGGACAGCTTCGCGCAGCGCTCGAGGAGGCGGGAGTGCAAGTAGAAGACGTCGCCGGGGAACGCCTCGCGGCCCGGCGGGCGGCGCAGCAGCAGGGAGACGGCGCGGTAGGCGTCGGCCTGCTTGGTCAGGTCGTCGAAGACGATGAGAACGTGCTTGCCCTGGTACATCCAGTGCTGGCCGATGGCCGAACCGGTGTAGGGCGCGAGGTACTTGTAACCGGCCGGGTCGGACGCCGGAGCGGCGACGATGGTGGTGTACTCCATCGCGCCCGCCTCCTCGAGGCGGCCCTTGACCTGGGCGATCGTGGAACCCTTCTGGCCGACCGCGACGTAGACGCAGAGAACCTGCTTGTCGGGGTCGCCGGAGAGCCAGTTCTCCCGCTGGTTGAGGATGGTGTCCACGGCGACGGCGGTCTTGCCCGTGCCACGGTCACCGATGATCAGCTGGCGCTGGCCGCGGCCGATCGGCGTCATGGCGTCGACCGCCTTGAGACCGGTCTGCAGCGGCTCCTTCACCGGCTGGCGCTGGACCACCGAGGGGGCCTGGAGCTCGAGGGCGCGCAGGCTCTCGGACTCGATGGGACCCTTGCCGTCCAGGGGGACGCCCAGCGGGTCGACCACCCGGCCGAGGAAGCCGTCGCCGACCGGCACGGACAGGACCTCGCCCGTCCGGCGGACCGACTGGCCCTCCTCGATCTTGCTGAAGTCGCCCAGAACAACGACACCGATCTCCCGGACGTCCAGGTTCAGTGCCAGGCCACGCGTGCCGTCCTCGAACTCAAGCAGCTCGTTCGCCATCGCCGAGGGAAGGCCGGAGACATGGGCGATACCGTCGCCGCAGTCGACGACGGTCCCGATCTCCTCGCGCGCGGCACCTTCCGGCTCGTACGCCTGGACGAAGCGCTCAAGTGCGTCCCGGATCTCGTCCGGCCGGATCGTAAGCTCCGCCATCTCTCTTCAGTCTCCCTATTCGCCTAGCCGGCCAACCGGCGGCGGACTTCTTCGATTCGTCCCGCGATGGTGGTGTCGATGAGATCGTCCCCGATGTGAACCGAGAACCCTCCCAGCACCCGCGGATCCACCTCGACGTTCAGATGAACGTCGCGGCCGTACGAGGTGCGCAGCCACGTGGCGAGACGCTGCTTCTGCTCCTCTGAAAGCACGACGGCGCTGCGCACCACCGCAACGAGGCGCTGCCGCTGGGCGGCGACCAGCTTGCCGAACTCCTCAAGCCCACCGTCCAGGCTACGTCCTCGCGGATGCAGCACGAGCTGGGTGACCAGCCGCAGGGTGGTGGGGGCGACCTTCGAGGCCAGGAGGGAGCCCAGAAGCTCCCGCTTGGCCGCCTCGGGGGCCGCCGGCGCCGTCAGGGTCCGGTGAAGCTCCAGGTTCGAGGCGGCGATGCGCCCGAACCGGAACAGCTCGTCCTCGACGTCGTCGAGCCTGCCCTGCGCCTCCGCCTCGGCCGAGGCCGCGACGACGCCGAGCCGCTCCAGGGAGTCGGCCAGGTCGCCCGAGCGCGCCCACCTGGCGGACACGGCCGCGGCGACCGTCTCCAGGGCGGCGTCGCTGATCTTGCCCTCCAGCAGCACCCGGACGATCTGCGCCTTCTGGGCCGCGGGACTGGCCGGGTCGGAGAGGTTGCGGCGGAGCCCGTGTTCGCGGTCGAACAGGGCGGCGACCGAGAAAAGCTCGTCGGCCAGCGTGCCGAGGTCCGCGCTTCCCGCGACGGCGTTGAAGCGCTCTTCGACCTCGACCAGCGAGGCCCTGCTGAGGCCCCTCATCAGCCGCTCACCGACACTCGCGCGTCACGCCTGGTTCGCCGTGTCATCAGCGGACCGCCGCGTTGCTCGACTCGAGCTCCTCGAGGAACCTGTCGACGGTACGGCGCTGGCGCGCCTCGTCCTCCAGGGACTCCCCGACGATACGACCGGCCAGCTCGATCGACAGACGGCCGAGCTCCGTGCGGAGCTGGGCGAACGCCTGCTGGCGGTCGGCCTCGATCTGCAGATGGGCGGCCTCGACCAGGCGGCGGGCCTCGGCCTGGGCCTCCTCGCGGAGCTCGGCCTTGATCTGCGCACCCTGCTCACGGGCCTCCTCACGCAGCCGCGAGGCTTCGTGACGGGCTTCGGAGAGCTGGTCCTTGTACTGCTTGAGCAGCGCCTGGGCCTCGGCCTGCGCGTCCTCGGCTCGCTTGATGCCGCCTTCGATCGCATCGGTCCGCTCGACCAGGGTCTTCTGGATGCGCGGGGTGAGGATCTTACCGACGACGAAGAGGACGACGAAGAAGGCGAAGCCGCCGACGACAAGCTCGTAGGTGTGCGGGATGAGGGGGTTGCCCCCCTCCTCCGCCGCCAGGAGCGAAGCTGCCTGAATCATTTGTGCAGCCTTCCGTCAGGGTTGTCTGCGTCTTAGCGGAACATGAAGGGCGCGACGAGGCCGATGAGGGCCAGCGCCTCGGTGAGAACGAAGCCGAGCAGCATGTTCTGGCGGATCAGGCCGTAGGCCTCCGGCTGGCGGGCGATGGCCTGCACGCCCTGGCCGAAGATGATGCCGACGCCGATGCCGGGGCCGATCGCGGCGAGGCCGTAACCGATCGAGCCGAGAGCGTTGAGGGAGCCGTTGACCTCAGCGAGGATCGACATTCTTGTATTCCTTTACGGTTGGCCGGTGGGATCTGCCCGCCGGTCTGGACGATTCGAGGTTGGTCTTGGTGCTCGGCGCTGGTCTCAGTGCTCGGCGTGGAGCGAGTTGCCGATGTACATCGCGGCGAGCATCGAGAAGAGGAACGCCTGCAGGAACTGAATGAACATCTCGAAGCCCGTCATCGCGATCGTCATGATCACGCCGACCGCGCCGAGCGGGGCGCCGAACACGGTGAGCTTCTCGAAGAGGAACCAGAAGCCGACGAGGCTGAAGAAGGCCAGGATGATGTGGCCGGCGAACATGTTGGCGAACAGTCGCACCGCGTGCGTGAAGGGCGCGATGATCATGTTGGACAGGAGCTCGATCGGGGCCAGCAGCACGTAGATCGGCTTGGGCAACCCCGGGGGGAACATCATGTTCTTGAAGTAGCCGATCGCGCCCTGGTGCTTGACACCAAGGTAGATCTTCAGGATGTAGACGCTGAGGGCGAGCACGATCGGGAAGGCGATGTGCGAGGCGACCGGGAACTGCAGCACCGGGATGACGCCCATCAGGTTCCAGACCCAGACCATGAAGAACATGCTGAGGAGCAGTCCCATCCACCGGTCCGCGTCCTTGCCGAGGAACGGCCGGGCGACCTGGTCGCGGACGAAGACGTAGCCCATCTCACCGATGTTCTGCACGCCCCGCGGCACCAGCTTCGGGTTGCCGAAGGCCGACCAGCAGAAGCCGATGACGAGGATCGAGCTCAGCAGGGCCAGCAGCACCGGCTTCGTGAGCCAGGCGACGCCCGAGACGATCGGGGCGGCGTCGAAGAGTTCGAGTCCCGGAGGCGTGAACTCGTCCCCGGGAGCGAGGAGCGTCAGCGTGCTCACGCGGCGTTCCCTTCAGCGTGGTAGTTGATCGAAATGGCTTCGTCAGCGAAGCGACCGCCGCCGAAGGCTAGCGACCGTACTTCCGGTAGACCAGGTAGACGGATAGAGCGACCCCGAGGATCAATCCGATCGGGGTGAAGGCGACCACGCCAGTCCACTTGGACAGCAACCAGCCCGCACCGCCGTACAGGATCATCCCGGAGAGGAGATAGCTGGGGATCGACCAGGCGGCGCTGGCGAAGTCGCGGCCGTCGTCTTCGGGCCGGATTTTCTTTTCGCTCATCGCGGGCATGACGATAGCAGTCGCGGTGAGGACTAGTCATATCGGGCAGGGTCCAGGCCGCCAGCGAGATGATACGCCTCATCGCGGATCGCCCTGACCTGGAATCCGGCCATCGGGGTCGACGTAGAGCATTTTGAGTTTCATGAAGCCGCGCATCTCACCGACCGTCCACGCGACCGTGGCGGCGATGGCGCCCCAGCCGAAGGCCCTGGGCTCGAAGGCGGTGGCGTCCTCGAACAGTTTGAGCAGCGCCATGATCAGAATGATCTTCACCACGTAACTCAGCACCGCAGCGGTCATCATCATCATGGGTGAGACACGGCTGGCGTAGGAGATCGCGACGATGCCGAGGGTGAAGAAGACACAGACCACCGCGGTCCCGATCGCGGCGCCGAGCGCCCCCTTGGCTCCGGCCAGCAACGCCGCGACGAGGATCACGACCAGCCCCACCAGCACCGTGGGTATCGCAGCCCCCTTCAGAAGGCGCACGTCGTTGGCGAGCATCGGCACTCCAAGTAACTGTTATCAAGCGAGCGATTGCTACCTTGCAGGTCTGGGCAGGTTCACCATCTGCTAGTGAAAGCTATCACAAGCTCACGGAAGAGCGCCTTTACCTGCCGTTTCAAGTGAACGATCAAGGAGCCGGGGAAAGCGCCTCAAAGTGGCGTCTCAGGGTTTGAGAAACCCTGCCGGGGAGCGCTGAGTGACAGGTCGGGCCGCACCGGCAGGGTGGCCGTCTCGTCGCCGGTGGCGGCCGGACGGTGCCCCGGCGCCTCCGCGGGATACGGATGGGGCCTGACCCGGCCCGGCTGCTGCTCGCCGGGGAGCGTGTGCTGCCCGGGCCCCTCCGCGGGACCGCCGGGCCCCGCGGGACCGGCGGGATCGAGCGGGCCACGTCCGTCACCGCGTCCGTCGCCGCGCCCGTCGCCATGGCCCTCGGCCCCGCCGAGATCACGGCGGGCGCGCAGGCGGGGCAGCGCCATCATCACCAGCACGCCGATGGCGAGCAGCACGGTCAGCGGGAACAGGATGAGCGGGACGCCCTCGATGGACAGCGCCACGACCGCGAAGGCGAACAGGAAGGTCCACGCGTACATGATCATGACGCTGCGGCGGTGCGAGTGGCCGATGTCCAGCAGGCGGTGGTGCAGATGCCCCCGGTCGGGCGAGAACGGCGACAGGCCGTTGGACGTGCGCCGGATCACCGCCATGATCAGGTCCAGCAGCGGGAGCACCAGGATCGCGACCGGCACGAGGAGCGGGAGGATGACGGGGAAGCGGTTGATGCTGCTGGAGTCGAGCGGCGTGACCAGGATCATCGTGGAGGCGAGGACCAGGCCGATCAGCATCGCCCCCGTGTCGCCCATGAAGATCTTCGCCGGGTGGAAGTTGTGCGGCAGGAAGCCCAGGCAGATCCCGATGAGCACCGAGGCGATGACCGCCGTCGCGTTGATGCTGGTGTCGCCGTAGTCCTTCGACAGGGCCACCGAGTACGTCCACGTGGCCATCGCGGCGATACCGACGATCCCCGCGGCCAGCCCGTCGAGCCCGTCGACGAAGTTGACGGCGTTGATCATGACGACCACGATCAGGATCGTGATCAGCGGGCTCAGCGTCGAGTCGAGGATGGTCTGCCCGCCCAGCGCGGTCGGCAGCGGGAGCCACGGCAGGCTGACGCCGAAGGTGACGAGCACCCCGGCGGCGCCGATCTGCCCGGCGAGCTTGACGAGGGCGTCCATCCCCAGCCAGTCGTCCAGGAAGCCGGTCAGCGTGATCAGGCCGCCCGCGGCGATCAGCGCGATCACGATCTTTCCCTGGCCCTCGGCCAGCTTGCCCCCGGCGTAGGGCAGCTCGGCGGCGATCAGCAGACCGGCGACGAGACCGCCGTACATCGCCAGACCGCCCAGTCTGGGCGTCGGCGTGGTGTGCACGTCACGATCGCGGACCTCGGGCATGGCCCCGATGCGAACGGCGAAAACGCGGATCAGCGGAACCAGCAGATACGTCACCGCGGCCGCGACGAGCGCCATGAGTAGATATTCGCGCACGGAACCAGTTTCGCGGATAGTCCGGCCACCTGTGACCGGAAAACGACACAGAACAGCTCATAGTTCGCTGGGATATATCCGGTGGGTCCTCGTCAGCACCGCGACGCGCTCCCGTATCTCGTCCGTCGCGTCGGGGTTGCGGATGACCTGCGCCACCATCGAGGCCACCTCCTTCATCTCCTCGGGCCCCATCCCCTGCGTCGTGACACAGGGGGTGCCGACCCGGATCCCGGAGGTCACCGTGGGCGGCTCCGGATCGTAGGGGATCGCGTTGCGGTTCAGCGTGATCCCGGCCGCCTGACACCGCTGCTCGGCCACCGCGCCGGAGATCCCGACGTCGCGCAGGTCGATCAGCGCCAGATGGCTGTCGGTGCCCCCGGAGACGGGCCGCATGCCCTCGGCGGCCAGCGCGTCGGCCAGCACCTGGGCGTTGGCCACTACCCGCCGCGCGTACTCCGCGAACTCCGGCCGCAGCGCCTCGCCGAACGCCACCGCCTTGGCCGCCACCGCGTGCATGAGCGGGCCGCCCTGCACGAACGGGAAGACCGCGCGGTCGATCCTGGGGCCCAGCTCCCGCGTGCACATGATCCCGCCGCCCCTCGGACCGCGCAGCGCCTTGTGCGTGGTGAAGGTCACCACGTCCGCGTACGGCACGGCGGAGGGCAGCGCCCGCCCGGCCATCAGGCCGACGGTGTGCGCGACGTCGGCGAGCAGCCAGGCGCCCACCTCGTCCGCGATCCCCCGGAAGGCGGCGAAGTCGATCTCCCGGGGATAGGCGGTGGCACCACAAATGATCATCTTGGGCTGGTGCCGCAGCGCCAGCTCCCTGACCTCGTCGTAGTCGATCAGCTCGGTGTCCCTGCGCACGCCGTACGCCACGACGTCGAACCAGCGTCCCGAGAAGTTGACCTTGGAGCCGTGCGTGAGGTGGCCGCCGTGCGACAGCTCCATCGCCAGCATGGTGTCGCCCGGCTGGAGCAGGGCCGCGTAGGCCGCCAGGTTCGCCGAGGCGCCGGAGTGGGGCTGCACGTTGACGTGCTCGGCGCCGAACAGCCGCTTGGCCCGGTCGATCGCGAGCCGCTCGGCCCGGTCGACGACCTCGCACCCGGCGTAGTAACGCCTGCCGGGGTAGCCCTCGGCGTACTTGTTGGTGAGCGTCGAGCCGAGCGCGGCGAGCACGGCGGGCGAGGTGAAGTTCTCACTCGCGATCAGCTGGACGCCCCCGCGGAGCCGGTCGAGCTCGTCGAGCAGCACGCTCGCGATCTCCGGGTCCTCGCGCTGCAGGAGACCGAAATCCGGCCCGTAGTACGGTTCTGCGCCCATGGCTCACACCCCGAAGACGACGACTCACCCCCACTGTAAGCCCGCCCTCCCCGGTTATCCCACGTCAGGGACGCGCCGCCCCGGGACAGCGTGTCGCGGAGGACCGCCGCCACCGGGAGGCCGCCTCACGAGAACGCGTGCGGGGCTCCGGTCTTGACCGGCACCCACCTCGGCGTGTCGGCCGCCTGGTCGCTGATCGACGTCAGGATCGCCTGCCGGTAGAGGCTCAGACGGGTGCGCCACTCCGTCATGTCCTCGATGTAGCGGCCGGAGACGGGGGCGTCCCAGACGTCCCTGCTCCTGGCGAGCTGGTAGGCCTTGTCCAGGCTGCCGGTCAGCGTGTCGAGCACGGGGAGCACCTGCCTCCACATCATGACCAGCCGCTGGTAGTCGGGGTTGAACTCCCACGACGTGACGGCGTCCGGGGACGGCAGCCCGTTGTTGGCCGAGGCCGGCGGGGTCTCCCCCGGCTGCAGCGGCTGCGGTGCGGGTGGATCCACGAACATCACAGGCTCCTCACCCTCGCTGACACGCTCCCTGCCTTTTGCTCACTCACCGCTACTCGGTGCCCCGTGCTCATCCGCCCGCCGCCCCGTGCCTCACCACCCGGCGCCCACCGCTTCGCGCTCACGGCAGCTCACGGCGCTCACGGCCTCGCGCCCGCGTTCCGGCGATCACCGGCCACCGCCCGGGGGCGGGATCGGCCGCTGCGGGTCTCCCGGTTCCACGTCGCCCGCCGGGCCGTCGGGCCGGATGTCCATGGGCGCCCAGGCCCCCTCGCCCCAGGTCTCTCCGTCGGGCACGCTCACGCCCGGCATCTCCAGCGGTTCGATCTCGCGGGCGTTGTCGGCGAGCGTCTTGAGCGCGTCGAGATCGAGCGGTCTCGCCTCGGCGGTGACGACGTCGCTGCCGTCGTTCGCCCACCGGGCGGCCGAACCCTCGCCGCCCTCGCCCGGCTGCGCGGCCACCCCGCCGGGCGCCGCCCCCGCCGCCTGCCCGGACGTGCCCTCGGCACCGCGTGCCTCACCGGAGACCGCGTCGCCGATGGACGGCCCCGGCCCCCCGGCGGGCGGCGTGGCCGCCTCGTTCGAGGTCGTGCCCGCCGTCTGGATGGCGGGCTCACCGGAGGCCGTCCCGGCGGGCCGGGGCGCGGCGGGCTCTCCGGAGGTCGTACCTGTGGACTGGGGGGTGGTGTCGCCACCGGTGCCCGGCGGCTGGACGGTCTGGTCCGTGGCCGGGCCCGCGGTGTCGAGGAGCGGGTACGCGGGTTTGGCGGAATCGAGCGGCTCGTGCGGCTCGACCCAGCCGGGCTGCCCCGCGGTGCCGGAGACGCCGTCGATCGTGGGCATCTCCAGCGGCGGGATGTCCTCGATGTTCTTCAACAGCTCGTCGACCTCGGCCGCCGTGGGCGCGTCGAGCGGGATCTGGAGCACCTTCACCCCGTCGACCTCCACGATCTTCGCCTTGGAGTCGCCGCTCTGGTCGATGTCGTCGGGGTGGTCCTTCCTGGGGGTGTCGAGGACGGTGTCGCCGGAGGAGCGGCCCTCCTCCCTCGGCGAGCGCTCGTCGCCCTTGGAACCGATGTCGCCCTTGGCGTCGGGATCGTTCGCGGGCGGGTTGCCGGTGGAATCCCCGCGTGGGGTCGTCTCGTCGCCCTTGGAACCCGTGTCGCCCTTGGCGTCGGAGTCGTTCACGGGCGCGTTGCCGGTCGGATCCTGCCCGCGCGGCGTCGTGTCGTCCGCGTTGACGATCTCCGGCCGGGTGTCGTCGGCCCTGGGCGGCTCCGGTGCGGGCGCGGACTCCCCCTGCGGCGTCCCCGGCTCGAGGCCGGTGTCCGGGGTGGAGGTCTCGGGCGTACGCGGGACGTCGGGCGCCTCGCGCGGCGCGGTGTCGACCGGCGGCCCTCCACCCTGCGGGTTCTCCCCCGGCCCGGAGACCGCGGGCTTCAGGTCCTCGACCCTCGGCGTCTCCGGCCGCGCGTCGTCGGCCCTCGGGACGTCGGGCGCGGGCGCGGAGTCCTGCCTGGGCGCCTCCGGCACGGGCGCGCCCTGGGCGTTGGGCACCTCCGGGACGCGATCCGGCGCGGGCGCCCCGGGCCGGGGGTCCTCGGCCCTCGGCGCGTCCGGCAGGGACGGGGAATCCGGGGTGTGGGCCTCCGGCGGGGGCGCGGAGTCGCCCTTCGGGACCTCCGGTACGGGATCGGGCTTGGGCGGCTCGGGACGCGGCTCCTCGGCTCTCGGAGGCTCCGGCGCGGGATCGGGCTTGGGCGGCTCGGGACGCGATTCCTCGGCCCTGGGCGGCTCCGGTGTGGAATCGGGCTTGGGAACCTCGCGCGGCGCGGTGTCCGTCGGCTTGCCGCTCTCCTTGGACGTCTCCCTCTCCCGCGGGGAGGTCTCGTCGGCTTTCGACCCCGTTTCCGGCTTCCGGTCGTCGGCTCCGGACGCCTCGGGTTTCGGCGTCTCCTTCCGATCGTCGCGATCGTCGCGCGGGGAGGTCTCGTCACCCTTCGAACCCGCCTCGGGCTTGGCCTCGTCGGTCTTCGGGGTGTCGGCCTTCGGGGTGTCCGGCTTGGTGTCGGGCTTGGAGGAGTCCTTGGGATCGTCACGCTGGGTGCTCTCGGCCGACTGGTCGCCGACGCGGGGCCTGTCGTCCGCCCCGACGGCCGGCTTGAGGTCCTCCGCCTTCGGGGTGTCGGGCTTCGTATCGTTCTGAGAACCGGTCTCCGGCTTGGCGCCGTTCTGGGAGTCCGTCTGCGGCTTCGCCCCCTCGCCCTGGGAGCCCGTCTCGGGCTTCGGGTCCCCGGCCTTCGGCTCGGCGGGGGGCGCCGTCGCGTTCTGGCTGACCTTCTTCTCCAGTAACGTCACGCGGGCGGAGACGTCGCGGACCATCACGTCGCACGCGTCGGCGATCTGGACGGGCCGGTGGGTCGACTGCGAGGACAGGCCGGCCCCGCTCATCATCTGCGAGACCTTGCCCTCGACGTTCCGCATCTGCTCGGCGGCCCGCTGCACCTCGGACAACAGGTCGCGGACCAGCTTGGGGTCCATTCCTTCGAACTTGCCCATGGACGTCTCCCAGGAAGTGTCGGCCCACTTCAAGGTACCGGGGAGACAGCCCGGCGTCACGGTGATAATCAGATGGCATGGAACACGGCATATGCCGTGGATGCGCTGGTCAGTTGTCGGGCTCCGGGCCCGTGTCCGTCGCGACGTAGCCGATCACACCGCGCAGCTTCTCCACGCTGATCGCCCCGCGCCGCAGCAGCCTGGGCACCGCGGTGGTCAGGTCGAGGATCGTCGAGGGGATGTCGCTCTCGCACGGCCCCGCGTCGAGGTAGACCGACACGGAGTCGCCGAGCTGCTTCTCCGCGTCGGCGGCGGTGGTGGCGGCCGGTGCGCCGGAGCGGTTGGCGCTGGAGACGGCCAGCGGGCCCGTCTCCTTGAGCAGGTCGAGGGCGACCGCGTGCAGCGGCATCCGGATGGCGACGGTGCCCTTGGCGTCACCGAGGTCCCACGACAGCGACCGGTTCGCGCGGCAGATCAGCGTGAGCGGGCCCGGCCAGAAGGCGTCGACGAGATCCTGGCCGTACGGGCCGAGGTTCTCCACCAGGGCGTTGGCGGCCCGGACGGTCCCGACCAGCACGGGCACCGGCATGTCACGGCCGCGCCCCTTGGCCGCCAGCAGGGCGGTGACCGCGGCGGGCGTGAAGGCGTCGGCACCGATACCGTAGACGGTGTCGGTCGGGAGCACCACGAGTTCCCCGCGTTGGAAGGCGGAGGCGGCCTCGATCAGGCCGGTGGCTCGCTGCTCGGCATCCATACAGTCATAACGTCGGCTCACGGCGTGCATCCTATTCCTGGCCGAATCGAGCGGTGACGAAGCGGTCCCTGCGTGTCAGGTCCTGGCGGCTGCGCACGTCGCGCCAGCCGTTCTCCTCGGAGAAGATCAGATATACCGGGGTGCCCTGCTGGTCGGCGTGCTCCACGGCGACGAACCCACCGGGACGGAGCAACCTCCTGGCGGTCCGCTCGACCGCCCTGACCTCGTCGAGGCCGTCGCTGCCCGATCCGTACAGCGCGCGGTGCGGGTCGTAGTCGCGGACCTCGGGGTCGCGGGGGATCGCGCCCGGCGGGATGTAGGGCGGGTTGGAGATCACCAGGTCGACCTGGCCGTCCAGCTCGGACAGGGCGTCGGCCAGATCCTCCGGGTGCAGGTGGACGCGGCCCTGGCCGTGCTCGATGATGTTGCGCTTGGCCCAGGTGTAGGCGCCGGGGTCGACCTCGACCGCGTGCACGGTGGCCAGCGCGACCTCCTGGGCGATCGACAGCGCGATGGCGGCCGAGCCCGTCCCGAGATCCACGACCACCGGCGAGGCGACGTCCATCTCCCGCAGCCGGTCGATCGCCCAGCCCGCCACGACCTCGGTCTCCGGGCGCGGTACGAACACGCCGGGCCCGACCTCCAGGGACAGGTAGCGGAAGTAGGCCCGCCCGGTGATGTGCTGGAGCGGCTCGCGGGACTCCCTGCGGGCGACGCCCTCCCAGAACAGGGCGTCGAAGTCGGAGTCCTTGACCGTGTGCAGCTCGCTGCGGCGCACGCCGTGCACACACGCGGCGATCTCCTCGGCGTCGGTGCGCGGCGACGGCACACCTGCCTCGGCGAGCCGGGCGGTGGCGAGGGCGATCTCGTCCAGCAGAAAGGTCATGGGCGCGTTCTATGAATGGGCGAGCTACGAATGGGCGGCGAGCTTCTCCGCCATCTCGGCGTCGAGCAGGGACTGGATGACGGCCGAGAGGTCTCCGTCGAGCACCTGGTCGAGGTTGTAGGCCTTGAAACCGACGCGGTGATCGGAGATGCGGTTCTCGGGGAAGTTGTAGGTGCGGATGCGCTCGGAGCGGTCGACCGTGCGGATCTGGGACTTGCGCTCGGCCATGGCGGCGGCGTTGGCCTCCTCCTCGGCGATCGCCTGCAGGCGGGCCCGCAGGATGCGCATGGCCGACTCCTTGTTCTGGAGCTGGCTCTTCTCGTTCTGGCAGGAGGCGACGACACCCGTCGGGACGTGCGTGATCCGCACGGCCGAGTCGGTGGTGTTGACGCTCTGGCCACCGGGGCCGCTGGAGCGGTAGACGTCGATGCGCAGGTCGTTCGGGTCGATCTGGACGTCGACATCCTCGGCCTCCGGGTAGACGAGCACCCCGGCGGCACTGGTGTGGATGCGCCCCTGCGACTCGGTGACCGGGACCCGCTGGACGCGGTGCACGCCGCCCTCGAACTTGAGCCTCGACCAGACGCCCTCGTCGCCCCTGGCCTTCAGGGCGATCGTGACGTCCTTGTAACCGCCGAGGTCGGAGTGGGTGGCGTCGATCAGCTCGGTCTTCCAGCCGATCCGCTCGGCGTACCGCAGATACATCCGCAGGAGGTCTCCGGCGAACAGGGCGGACTCCTCGCCGCCCTCGCCCGCCTTGATCTCCATGATGATGTCCTTGTCATCGTTGGGATCGCGCGGGACGAGCAGGTGCCTGAGCTTCTCCTCCAGCTCGGGGATCCGAGCCTCCAGCTCCTTGGCCTCCTCGGCGAACCCCTCGTCCTCCGAGGCCAGCTCCCGCGCCGTGCCGAGGTCGGACTGGACGCCCTCGAGCTCGCGGTAGGCGACGATGATCGGCGTCAGCTCGGCGTAGCGCCTGCCGAAGGTGCGCGCCTGCTTCTGGTCGGCGTGCACGGAGGGGTCGGCGAGCTTGAGTTCCAGCTCGGCGTACTCACTGAGCAGCTCGTCGAGATTCACCGTGCGTCCTTCCTTGAAAGCCCTTGTCAGCCTGCCTCATCACCACGAACGCCGACCCGGGCACCCCCGCAGGGGGGTTCTCCGAGCCGGCGCCGGGATGAGAGCTACTGGCCCGCGGGCTTCTTGCCGAAGCGCTTCTCGAAGCGCGCCACCCGGCCGCCGGTGTCCAGGATCTTCTGCTTGCCCGTGTAGAAGGGGTGGCAGGCGGAGCACACGTCGGCGTGGATCACGCCGTTCTTGGCGGTGCTGCGGGTGGTGAAGGAGTTACCACAGGTGCAGGTCACCTGAGTCTCGTTGTACTCCGGGTGAATATCGGGCTTCATATCGCCTTTTCCTCTCCAAAACGCGGTCGCCGGGTCGCCACTGTCTCTCGCCTGTGGGGCTTGCGCGCTGAGCACACCGAGGTGCGCGCGGGCGGGAACCGGAACCGCTACGGTTCGGCTACCAGTGTGCCAGATCCTCCAACCATCCCAGGCCACAAGACATTCCCCCGCCCCGGTGACCCGCGCCCCAGGAGTGGACACGGCGTGCTCACGGCCCCTGGCGGGCGCGATATCCGTGAGGAAACCGGAACTTCGGACCCCACGGCGAAACCAGGAGCCCCAGGCCCTCACCTTCCCAGGTACGCGAGCACGGCGAGGACCCGGCGGTGATCGTCGGCGGCGGGCTCCAGCCCGAGTTTGCCGAAGATGCTGGAGATGTGCTTCTCCACGGCGCCCTCGGTGACGAGCATCCGCCCGGCGACCGCGGTGTTGGAGCGTCCCTCCGCCATCAGGGCCAGGACCTCGCTCTCCCTGGCGGTCAGGGAGTCCAGGGGGTCGCCCTTGCGCTGGCGGCTCAGGAGCTGTCCGATCACCTCCGGGTCGATGACCGTCCCCCCGGCCGCCACCCGGCGTACGGCGTCGAGGAACTCGGCCACGTCCGCTATCCGCTCCTTGAGCAGGTAGCCGACCGCCGCGGCACCGCCGCCGATGAGCTCCGTGGCGTACTGCTCCTCGACGTACTGCGACAGGACGAGGATCGGCAGCCCCGGCCGCCGGGCCCTGGCCTCCAGAGCGGCGCGCAGCCCCTCGTCGGTGTGGGTCGGCGGCATCCGCACGTCGACGACGGCCAGGTCCGGATCGTGCTCGTCGACCACCGTCACCAGGCCTGGGCCGTCGCCCGCCACCCCGACGGTCTCGATGCCCCCGTCGGCCAGCAGCCTGGCCAGTCCTTCGCGCAACAGCACCGAGTCCTCGGCGATCACCACCCGCATGGGTCTCACGTTCTCACCATTCGCAGGGCAACTCCGCCCTGATCATCGTGGGGCCGCCCAGCGGGCTGTCGACGGTCAGGGTGCCGTCGATGGTCGCGGCCCGGTCGGCCAGCCCGGCGAGGCCGCTGCCCGGCCGCGGCACGGCGGCGCCGACCCCGTTGTCGTACACCTCGACGATCACCCGCTGTTCCCGGCGGCTCACCCGGATGAACGCCTCGGTGGCCTCGGAGTGCTTGGCGAGGTTGCTCAGGCACTCGGCCACGACGAAGTACGCGATGCTCTCCACCGCGGGCGGGGGCCGGTGGGAGACCTCCACCGACAGGTCCACCCGTACGGGCGCGCGGGCGGCGAGCGACGACAGGGCCGCGCTCAGCCCCCTGTCGGTGAGGATCGCCGGGTAGATGCCCCTGGCGAGGTCGCGCAACTCGGCGATGGCGGCCTTGGTACCCCGGTGTGCCTGGGCCAGGAGCTCCCTGGCCGCGTCGGGGTCGGAGTCCAGCTTGGCCTGGGCCCGGCCCAGGTCCATGGCCACGGACAGCAGCCGCTGCTGGGCGCCGTCGTGCAGGTCACGCTCGATCCGGCGCCGCTCGGCCTCGGCCGCGTCCACCCCGCGGGCCCGGCTGGCCCGCAGGTGGGCGGCGCGGGCGGCCAGCCGGTTCTTCTCGCTCGTCCCCAGCAGGGCGACGCCGAGCAGGCCGTGCAGCCATGCCATGCCCCGGGTCGCGTAGAGGGCGGCGAGCAGGAAGCCGACCCCGATCAGCGTGCACAGCAGCGCTTTCGGCACGCTGTCGATCGGCAACTCGTCGATGGGCGTCATCGGCCGCCCGGCCAGCAGCAGGGGCAGTGGCGCGACCGTCAGGCTCAGCCCGAGGATCCACAGGACCGCCGTGACGGTGAACTCCGCGATCCCGATCGGCAGCAGCAGCAGGAGATAGAGCAGGTCCTTCCAGGTGGCGGGGTCGACGAACATGTCCTTCCAGCGCAGGAACAGGTTGTCGCCCTCGGAGGGCCGGTACGGGCTGGGGATGTCGACGCCGAAGGCCAGCCGCAGGAACCGGCGCTCCAGTATCGCCGCGCCCCGCCAGGCCAGCATGGTCAGGGCGAGCAGCGGCAGTCCGACCCACACGAGCACCATCACCAGGGAGGCCGGGATCACGGACGCGAGGAACGCGAAGCAGGCGAGGCCGTAGAACATGCTGGCCAGCAGGTAGGGGACGGCCCGCCAGGTCATCGGGTCGACGAGCATGCCCAGGGGGCCGTTCGGACCGAGCGGCACGCGCCGCCTGAGCGGCGTCCTGGCCACGGTCGTGCTCGCCAGCGTCTCGGCCGTCATGCGCCTCCCCCGTCCCCGGTCAGCCCGTCGTCGCCGTCCGTGTCCCGGCCGTCCCGCCGTCCCTCGCGCGCCGGGCGTCTCCGCGCCGGCCGCCTTCGCGTACCGCCCCTCCCCCTCCTCGCGTGCCGTCCACGCGCCGCGGGCGCGGACCCGGGAGCCGCACGGGAAAAAGGCGTCCTGAAGTAGGGATATCCCGAAGTACGGGGTCGCACAAGGGCTTTGGAAACGCGAACGCCCCGGCCGGGGAGGCCGGGGCGTTCGACGTACGGCGGATGATCAGTCGCGCTCGGAGCTGACCGTCGTCTTCTGCACCTGGAGCAGGAACTCCGCGTTGGACTTGGTCTCCCTCATCTTCTCCAGGAGAAGCTCGAGGGCCTGCTGCATGTCCAGGGCGTGCAGCACGCGGCGGAGCTTCCAGGTGATCTGGAGCTCGTCCTTGCCCATCAGGATCTCTTCCTTACGGGTGCCGGACGCGTCGACGTCCACCGCGGGGAAGATCCGCTTGTCGGCGAGCTGCCGGTTGAGCTTGAGCTCCAGGTTGCCCGTGCCCTTGAACTCCTCGAAGATGACCTCGTCCATCTTGGAGCCGGTCTCGACCAGCGCGGTGGCGAGGATCGTCAGCGAGCCGCCGTTCTCGATGTTGCGGGCGGCGCCGAAGAAACGCTTCGGCGGGTAGAGGGCGGTGGAGTCGACACCACCGGACAGGATGCGGCCGGAGGCCGGGGCCGCCAGGTTGTAGGCGCGGCCCAGGCGGGTGATCGAGTCGAGCAGCACGACCACGTCGTGGCCGAGCTCCACCAGGCGCTTGGCGCGCTCGATGGCGAGCTCGGCGACCGTGGTGTGGTCCTCGGCCGGACGGTCGAAGGTCGAGTGGATGACCTCGCCCTTCACCGACCGCTGCATGTCGGTGACCTCTTCCGGACGCTCGTCCACCAGGACGACCATCAGGTGGCACTCGGGGTTGTTGCGGGTGATCGCGTTGGCGATCGACTGGAGCACCATCGTCTTGCCCGCCTTCGGCGGGGAGACGATGAGACCGCGCTGGCCCTTGCCGATCGGCGCCACCATGTCGATGATCCTGGTGGTCAGGATGTTCGGCTCGGTCTCCAGGCGCAGGCGCTCCTGCGGGTAGAGGGGGACGAGCTTGTTGAAGTCGGGCCGCTGCCGCGCCTGCTCCGGGTCCATGCCGTTGACCGTGTCGAGGCGGACGAGCGCGTTGAACTTCTCGCGGCGCTCACCGTCGCGGGGCTGGCGGACGGCGCCGGTGACGACGTCACCCTTGCGCAGGCCGTTGCGGCGGATCTGGGCCAGCGAGACGTAGACGTCGTTGGAGCCCGGCAGGTAACCGCTGGTCCTGACGAACGCGTAGTTGTCGAGGATGTCCAGGATTCCGGCGATCGGGATCAGGACGTCGTCGTCGCCCACCACGGGCTCGTTGCTGTCGAAGCGCTCGCGGCCACGGCGGTTGCGCTCGCGGAACCGGCCGCGGCGGCCACGGCGGTCGTCGTCGTCGCCCACGCCGTGCTGGTCGTTGCGGTCCTGCGGGCCCCGGTTCTGCGGGCCCCGGTCACCGCGCTCGCCGCGCTCGCCCCTGTCGCCACGGTCACCGCGGTCGTTGGTGCGGTCGCCGCGGTCGTTGAGACGCTCGCCGCGCTCGCCGCGCTCGTTGGACCGCTCGCCGCGGTCGTTGAGCCGGTCGCCGCGGTCGTTGAGCCGCTCCCCGCGGTTCTGGCCGGCGTCGGCGGCGCGCTGGTCGGCGCGGCCGTCGTTGCGGTTGTCGGGGCGGTTGTCGCCGCGCTCGCGGCGATCGTTGCCCCGCTCGCCGCGCTCGCTGTTGCGGCCACGGCGCTCGCCGCGCTCGCGACGGCTCTCGCCGCGCTCGCCACGACCCTCGGCCGGGGCGGTGTCGATGGTCTGCTGCTCCACGACGGGCTCGGGCGCGACGACGGCGGCCACGGGCTCGGGGGCGGGGGGTGCCTGCTCCACGACGGGCTCGGCGGCCACGACGGGGCGGGAACGTTCCCTGCGGGTGCGCGCCGGACGCTCGGCGACCGGCTCGGCCACGACGGCCGGGGCGGCCACGGCAGGAGTCTCCTTGACGGCGGCGGGAGCCTGGGCGCTCTCGGTGGAGACGCCCTGCTTCTCCTGGATGGCCGCGATCAGCTGGCTCTTGCGCATCCGCCCGGTCCCGCTGATGCCGAGGCCGGAAGCCATGGCCTGCAGCTCAGGCAGCACCATGGCGGAAAGGCCTGTGCCGGAGCGACGGCGCGGCTTGGCCGCGGGGCGGGTGGGGGTGTCGCCGGACGCCGGCGCCGCGCCGGTGACGTCGGAGAGGAGTTCGGTGGTGTCGCTCACTAATGGGTCCTTCCCAGGGGTCGGGCGTGGCCATGATCAGCCAATCGTCCCGGTGGTGCGATCGACCCGGTGGGACAGACCGGGTCGGGTTGCACGTCGCGATCCTCGGCGGCCCATGGAGAGCCGCCGCCACTGTCGGAGAAGGGCGGATCCAGGCCGTCACCATCGAGAATCGCCGACGGTGGGACTTGGAGGACACCCCCCCGGATTGCTACCGGCAACCAGATGTCGAGGTAGATCGAACGCGCATGTCCCCTAAAACGCCGCTTCTCGTTGCCCCAACCGAAATCTGGAGCATTCGGAGGCGACGGATTCGGGGAGGCCACTGCGGCGCTCATGTCTCACCAGGTGAGACATGATGCAGCGATGTGTGGCTGACAAGCACGCACCCAACGCGGGGCACCTGGTGCGGCTATCAGCCTAACATCACCAGCGCACACAGCTATTCCCTGAAGGTCGAAGAGTCGTCAGCGTGTCTCAAGAGAAACAACGCGGGCGCCCCTGGTTTCGACTTCCAGTGGCTGGATGTGCCAGTCATTACCCACTTCCGGTGCGATCAAATCCTGCGTATTCACCGTTGACAACGCAAGAATCGTGGGACCCGCTCCCGAGACGACCGCGGCCACCCCCGCCCCGCGCAGCCGCCGTACCAGGTCGGCGGTGTGCGGCATCGCGGGCGCGCGGTAGTCCTGGTGGAGGCGGTCCTCCGTGGCGGCCAGCAGCAGGCCGGGCTCTGGCCTGGCGGTCAGCGCCGCGACCAGCAGCGCGGCCCGGCCGGCGTTCGCGGCGGCGTCGGCGTGCGGGACCTCCTTGGGCAGCAGCCCGCGGGCGGTCTCGGTCGACAGCCGGTGCGCGGGGACGAGGACCACGGGCCTGACGGCCTCGTGCGGGAGCAGCCGCACCAGGTGCGGCACGCCCCCGGCGTCCGTCCACGCGACGGTGAGCCCGCCCGCCAGGCACGGCGCCACGTTGTCGGGATGGCCCTCGATCCCGGTGGCCAGCGCGAGGACGCCGTCGTCGGTCAGCTCGGGCGGCCCGGGCGGGTGATCCCGGCCGGGACGGGCGTACGGGGTCGCGGCCAGCGCCCGGGCGGCGAGGATCCCGGCGCAGATCGCCGCGGAGGAGGACCCGAGGCCGCGGGCGTGCGGGATCCGGTTGAGACAGCGCAACCGGATGCCGCGCGGCTGCGGGAGACCCATCCTGTCGAAGGTCGCGCGCATCGTGGTGACGATGAGGTGACCCTCGCCCAGGTCGAGCTCGCCGGCCCCCTCGCCCTCGACCGCGATGTCGATGCCGGGGGACTCGAGGATCTCGGCCTCGATCTCGTCGTGCAGGCCGAGCGCGAGGCCCAGCGTGTCGAATCCGGGACCGAGGTTGGCCGACGTCGCGGGGACCCGGACGGTCGCCTTCGCCGTGCCGCCGGTCATCGGGGTCCTGGGAAGGTGGGGGGCACGTCGCTTCTCCTGAGGTCCACTAGGCGAGTTCGAGGGCGGTGGCCGCGGCGTGCGCGTCGATCGGGATCGTCACCGGGGTGGGCGCGCCCGAGATGGCCCAGTCGGGGTCCTTGAGACCGTTTCCGGTCACCGTGCACACGACGCGCTGCCCGGGCTCGACCAGCCCCTGCGCGTGGGCCTGCAGGAGGCCCGCCACGCTGGCGGCGGAGGCGAGCTCGACGAACACGCCCTCCTCCTGGGCGAGCAGCTTGTACGCGGCGGCGATCTGGCGGTCGGTGACGGCCTGGATGACACCGCCGGACTCGTCGCGGGCGGCCTCGGCGAGCTGCCACGAGGCCGGGTTGCCGATGCGGATCGCGGTGGCGATCGTGTGCGGGTGGGTCACCGGCGCGCCGTTGACGATCGGCGCGGCGCCGCTGGCCTGGAAACCGAACATGCGCGGAGTCCTCGTCGCGACGCCGTCCCGGGCGTACTCGGTGTAGCCCATCCAGTACGCCGAGATGTTGCCCGCGTTGCCGACCGGGATGCAGTGGATGTCGGGGGCGTCCCCGAGCGTGTCGACGATCTCGAAGGCGGCGGTCTTCTGGCCCTGGAGCCGGAACGGGTTCACCGAGTTGACCAGCGCGATCGGGTAGTTCTCCGACAGCTTCCTGGTCATCTCCAGGCAGTCGTCGAAGGACCCCTCGACCTGGAGCAGCCTGGCGCCGTGGACCAGCGCCTGGGCCAGCTTGCCCATCGCGATCTTTCCCCGGGGGACCAGCACGGCGCAGGTCAGGCCCGCGCGGACCGCGTAGGCGGCGGCGGAGGCGCTGGTGTTGCCGGTCGAGGCGCAGATGACGGCCTTCGCCCCGTCCTCGACGGCCTTGCTGATGGCCATGGTCATGCCACGGTCCTTGAAGCTTCCGGTCGGGTTGAGGCCCTCGACCTTCAGGTAGACCTCGCAGCCGGTCAGCGCCGACACCCGGTTCGCCGGGACGAGCGGGGTGCCGCCCTCCAGGAGCGTGACGACGGGCGTCGCCGTGGTCACCGGCAGTCGGTCACGGTACTCCTCGATGAGGCCACGCCACGCCCTGGTCATGATTGCTCCTCACCGCGCGCGGCCGGTCCGTGCGCGTGCTACCTGCGGTATTGGAAAACGAGTCTACGGGCAACACGTTCGGCTCTGGGATGCGTTGTCCACCAAATGGACAAGCCGGGCGTCCTGTCCCCAGGGAACTCTAAGGATCGGCCGGTATGGTCTGCGGGGCTTGACAGAGCTTGACAGACGGGGAACACGACAAGGGGTGTCACATCATGACGGGCGGCACGGCGGCGGACCTGCCACCGATCCGGCACAACGACTACTCGCCCCTGGACCCGCCCGCGCTCGGCGAGTGGGATCCGGAGCTCCCGGTGAGCGTGATCATTCCGGCCCACGGCGGGCAGCACAGGCTCGACCTCACCCTCGCCGCACTGGCCGCGCAGACCTACCCGGACCACCTCATGGAGGTGATCGTGGTCGACGACGGCAGCGAACCGCCGCTGCGGCTGCCGGAGATCGCCCCGGGTGGCACCAGGATCGTGACCACCGGCTCCTCCGGCTGGGGCATCGCCCACGCGGTGAACACCGGCGCCGCCCTCGCGGAGGGACGGATCATCCAGCGTCTCGACGCCGACATGGTCGTCTGCCGCGAGCACATCGAGGCGCTGGCCCGATGGCACCACCTGGCCGGATATCTGGTCACGATCGGCGCGAAGAAGTTCGTCGAGGAGCCGGCGCTGGCGGCCGCGCAGGTGCACGAGGGCGTGCGGGCGGGCTCGCTGGGCTCCCTCTTCGACCTGTCGGGCGCCCTGCCCAGCTCCACCGAGCAGACGATCTCCCGCACCGACGGCCTGCGAGCCAGCCGCAACCCCTACCACGTGTGCACGGGGCCGACGGTGTCGATGCGGCGCGAGATCTTCCACGCCGTGGGCGGGGTGGATCCGCAGGTGCTGCGGGGCGAGGACACCGAGTTCGCCTACCGGCTGGCCGCGCACGGCGTGGTCTTCGTCCCCGACATGGCCGCCCAGGCCGTCCATCTGGGGCTTCCCGCCCAGCGCCGCGACCCGCAGCGGGCGGTGCGCGTCGTCGCCCCCTACCTGGCCCACCGGGTGCCGCTCCGCCGTGACCTGCGCAAAGACCGGGGACGCCACTGGCTGGTCCCGTACGTGGAGGTGGTGCTCCACACCGACGGGCCCGAGGAGCGGGTACGCGAGGCGGTGGGCGCGGCGCTCGACGGGTCGTTAGGCGACGTGATCGTCACCCTGGTCGCCCCGTGGTCGAAACTGTCCGGGGACCGCCGGCCGGTGCTGGACGACCCCCTGTTCGACCTGCGACTGCTGCGCGAGCACTTCGCCCACGACGAGCGGGTGCGGTTCGCCGACGAGGTCTCCGCCACCCCCGCCCCGATCCCGTTCCGCTACACGGGCCCGGTCTCGGTCCCGCTGGGACGCGACACGCTGGAACGGATGATCCGCGTGATGCAGGACGACCGCTCGGGCATGCTCGTCGTCGAGCTCGGCGGCGACGGCGAGGCGACGCTGGAGCGGACCGAGGCACTGGGCCGGGCGAGACTGCTCGGCGCGGACGACGTCGCCGCGTCGATCGAGGCCACCCACGGTGTGCGGCGCGGCGACCGGCCGGAGTTCTGGCCGGCCGGGCCCACGCCCCCGCCGCCCGCCCGGGTTCCGGCTTCGCCCGGGGCCAAGGCCCATGGGCGGGAGGCCGCGAGGCCCGCGGTGGAGCGGGCCCCCGGACAGGAGCAGCGGCGCCAGGAGGAGAAACGCGGGGAGGGGAGGCGCCAGGAGGGACGCGACTCCCTTCTCGGCAGGCTCCGCACCGCCCTCAGGAACTGAGCGGCGGCCCGTGGCGGCCGAGCCACCGGGGCGTCGGAGCCGGCCGAGCAGCCGATGCCGGCCGATGCCGTCGGCGAGCCGGAGACCGGGCGCACGACATGAGGGGCCGGGCGCACGGCTCAGGAGGAGGGCCTGGCAGCGGGCGCGACAGGAGCCCGGGCGCACGGCGCGAGGGGCCCGGCGCACGGCTCAGGAGGAGGGCCTGGCAGCGGGCGCGAGGGGGCCGGGCGCACGGCGCGAGAGCCGGTCGTGACGCGATCTCGTCAATCCGATAAGGGCTTCTCCAATAAGGGCTTCTCTAAATAGCACGTGTGGTTATGATCTACATAATTCTGGAAATTTCATTACCTGGGAGCGGCACGTGGCCGACCAGATACCCAAGGGTGTCCAGACGCATATCCCCAACGTCGCGCGCATGTACGACTACTACCTGGGAGGCAGGGACAACTTCCCGGCGGACCGGCAGGCCGCGGAGAAGGTCCTGGAGATAATCCCCGAGGCCCGGCACGGCGCCCTCTCCAACCGCGCGTTCCTGGGCCGTGCGGTCGGTTTCCTCGCCGAGTCGGGAATCGACCAGTTCCTCGACATCGGCGCCGGGCTGCCCACCCAGAACAACGTGCACCAGGTCGCCCCCGGAGCGCGGGTCGTCTACGTCGACAACGATCCGACCGTCCTGGTCCACGGCAGGGCGCTCCTCGGCACGAACGACAACGTGACCATCGTCGAGGGAGACGTGCGCCGGCCCGGGGAGATCCTGGAGCATCCGGACGTGCGCGCGGCGATCGACTTCGACCGGCCGGTGGGGGTCCTCCTGCTGGCGATCATGCATTTCGTCCCGGACGAGGACGACCCCCTGGGCATCATCGCCACCCTGCGCCGGGCCATGGCGCCCGGCAGCCACCTCGTCCTGTCCCACGCCGCGGTCGACGCCCGCCCGGAGGCCTCGGACGGGGTGGCCAAGGTCTACGACCGGGCCTCCTCGTCCTTCGTCGGCCGTACGGGCAAGGAGATCGTCCGCCTGTTCGACGGCTTCGACGTGGTCGAGCCCGGCGTCGTCAACCTGCCCGAGTGGCGGCCGGAGCCCGGCACCGCCGTGCCGTACAGGAACATCGGCTCCTACTTCCTCGGGGGCGTCGGCGCCGTCAGCGACGGCGGGTGATGACCCGTTTCACGGAGGACAGCAGCCCGTACTGGACGACCTTCCTGGCGGCGGCCAGCTCCTTGCGCAGGGTGCCGACCTCGCGGCGCAGCTCGACCGTGCTCCTGCGCCAGCGGCCCGCCTCGTCTCGCCACTTGGCCACCTGCTCGCGGAGCCGCTCCGCCTCCTTGGTGAGACGGGCCACCTCCGCCGCCGCCTCGGCCCTGGCGCGGTAGGCGCCGCGACGGCCGGTGAAAACACCGGCCTCGGGCGCGAACCCGTAGGTCTCGCCGTCCACCCAGATCACGCCGAAGGTGTCGTCCACGGCGTCGTCGAGGTCCTCCCCCTCCTCCAGCACGATCGCGGCGCGCGCGAACGCGGCGGCACGTTCCAGCCGCGCCCTGACGACCGTCCTCCCCGAGGCCGTGCCCACCGGGCCCGCCGGGCCGCCGGCGCCGCCGTCCCCACCGGCCGCGTCGTCCTCCTCGGCCAGCAGCACCGAGACCAGGCCGTACCCCTCGTCCCTCGCCAGGTCGAGCAGGCGGGCCAGGGTGTCCTCGCCGGGCACCCATCCGGCGGGCAGCCGCAGACGGTACGGAACCGCCCAGGCGGGGCTCGCCGGCGCGGCGGAGCCGCCGGGCGGGTCGGGAGGGAGGGCCGGGGCGGCGGAGGCCGCGGAGACCTCCTGGACGAAGCGGACCCTGGGCTCGTGGGCGTAGTGGCCGCGGATCAGCACCAGGTCCAGGTCGGGGTTCTTCAGGGGAGCGCGTCCCTCGGCGCCGACGCGGTCCCACGGCCCCGCGAGGGTGACCGCGACGTCGGGCAGGGTGCCGGCGAGGACGGCGTCGACGGTGGCACGGACCTCGTCGTAGGCGTAGCCCTTCCCCGGCCGCCCCGCGGGCTCGACGACCACCTCCACGTACGGGACCTTCCACTGCCGGGCCGGGTGGGAGCGGAGCCAGCGGTAGGACGGGATCCGGTCGGCCACGAAGGCGTGGCTGACCCGGTCGATCGGGGCCTTGTCGCGCATGCGCATCGTCGGGCCCAGGTGGAAGGCCCGCGACAGCGGCTCGGGCACGAAGACGGCGCCCGCCTGGGCGAGCCGGTAGCCCATCTCGGTGTCCTGGCCGAGGATCAGGTCGGTGTCCATCGGCCCCGCGGCGGCGAGCAGCGCGGCGTTGACCGAGGTCGCGCCGCCGACGTGCAGGCTGAACGCGCGGTGCGGGTTGGCGGTGAGGCCGTCGGTGCGCTCGACCAGGTCGACCAGCCAGGCGTGCGGCTCGGCGGGCTCGAAGAGCTTGGCCAGGTCGTCGGCGGCGGCGACCACCTCGGGGGCCGGCAGTCCGGCCGGGGTGAAACGCAGGTAACCGGTCACCACGAGGTACGGGGCGGCGTGGTGCCAGCGCATGTGCGCCTCGACCGACCTGCGGTCCAGGACCACGTCGGAGTCGAGCCAGTGGATCACGTCGCCGGTGGCGGCCGCCAGCCCGGCGTTGCGGGCGTGGGCGCGGCCGGGAACCGGGCAGACGATCAGGCGGGTGTCCGCGGGGCACAGGGACGGTAGCCGCAGCGGCGGGCTGCTGCCGTTGTCGACCACGACGACCTCGGTCAGCGCGGCCGGGTAGGTCTGCGAGGCCAGCCCTGCGAGTGCCAGGTCGAGTTTCTCCTGGTCGCCGTACGCGGGAACGACGACGCTGACCCGGAGCGAGGGGGTCCAGGAGCCCAGGGCGGGCGGAGTGAGGCTCCGGTAGTCGTTACCGGCGATCCGTGCTGTCATGGCGCTTCCAGGATCGGGCTCGGGCGGAGACCGCGCCACCGGTTCGGCGCGGCGCGCGGGAGACGGGCCGGGGAGAGCCTCCAGGTGTGCTCGGTGCCGGCCGGGCGGTGAGAACCGTGGGCGTCGCGGACCCCGCGACCCCCGTGGACCCCGGGGGCGCGTGCCCCCGGCACCGGCCGCGGGAGGCTCGCCGGGACGGCGGGAGGGGGCGGGGGAAGGGCGGTCGGCTGCGCGGGCACGAGCGAAGGATAGCGAGGTGGGAAGATCGCTTCTCACCGCACATCACACTTGACATGGAGGATCACCAACAGACACTCACAGCTGTCACACAGGTCACAGGAACCTTCGAATTTCCTATTTATCGCCGTATCTGCACTTGAGGAGCCGATAGCCTCATTTACCACCCACAAAGACAGGTAAAGACAGAGCGGCACGGAAGGTAAGCGCGGATGCCCACGCCCCGAAAACTGACGCTTCTGGCGGCGGCCCTCGGCCCGGTGTTCCTGATCGCGCTGACACTGCTCGCGAGCACCGGGACCATCTCGGTCACGGCGGCCATCGTGCTCGGCGCGATCGCGACGGTACTCGCCGTCCAGGTGCTGGCGGTCGCGACCGTACGCAGGGTCGACGGCAAGGCCCAGCGGATCGACGCCCGGGTCAAGCGCTACGAGGCGGAGCTGGCCACGGTCAAGACGGCCGCCCAGCGGCTGGACCGGCGGCTGGACGAGATCGTCGAGCTGCTCAAGGATCACGAGCGCAAGCGGGACGAGGACCTGCAGGCGATCCTGGTCTCCCTGGGAGAGGACCGCCTGGCCTCCGTACCCCGGCGCCAGGAGATCGAGGAGATCGTCCACGACCTGCTGCCGCGCCTGGCCGCGGAGGAGAGAGCGGAGGGGAAGGCGTGACCGGAACCGGCTTCGCCATATCCGGCGCCGCCCCGTCCGCCCGCCCTTCCGCCGGCCCGCGCGACGACCGCGCCGGCCGGGACGGGCGGGCCGATCGGGCCGGCCGCGTCGACCGGGGTGAACGGGGTGAGCGGTCCGATCGAGCCGGTCGCGCCGGCCGGGATGAGCGGGATGAGCGGGCCGGCCGGGCCGCTGTCCCGCGCGCCAGGATCAGGCACAACGACTACGGGTCGCTGCTCCCGCCCGACCTGGGCGGATGGGAGCCCCGGCTCAGGGTGAGCGTGGTGATCCCGGCACATGACTGCCAGGAGGCCCTGGAGCGCACGCTCGCCGGGCTGGCCGCGCAGACCTACCCCGCGCACCTCATGGAGGTGGTCGTCGCCGACGACGGCAGTGACCCGCCGCTGCGCGTCCCCGAGATCACCCCGGCCAACACCAGGCTCGTCAGGGTGCCGGACGGCCGATGGGGACGCGGCTGGGCCCGCCAGACCGGCGCCGCCGCGGCGGCGGGCGACGTCCTGCACTGGGTCGACTCCGACATGATCCT
The DNA here is from genome assembly GCF_040639575.1 of Streptosporangium sp. NPDC023825. NCBI lineage: Bacteria > Bacillati > Actinomycetota > Actinomycetes > Streptosporangiales > Streptosporangiaceae > Streptosporangium > Streptosporangium sp. NPDC023825. The sequence goes on from NZ_JBFAAE010000034.1 coordinate 47,355, forward strand.
CGACAGGGAGCACGTCGAGGCGCACATGCGCTGGCACCATCTCGCCCCCTACGCCGTCGTGATGGGCGACGTCCGCTTCACTCCCTCCGCCCACGACGGAGCCGGGCCCTCCGCCAGGGAGGTCTTCTCCGCGGTGGAGGCCGGGGACGCGGAGAAGCTGTTCGACGAGTCCGCGCCGCACGAGTGGCGGGCCGGGGTGCTGGAGGAGACCCGGTGGCTGCGGGACGCGGGCGCCGGGGCCTACCGGCTCCACTCGGGCGCCACCACCTCGGTCCCCGTGGCGATGCTGCGCTCGGTCGGCGGGGTGAACACCACGCTGAACATGGGTGAGGACACCGATCTCGGCTTCCGCCTCGCGCAGGCGGGCGCGGTCTTCGTCCCCGACCCGCGGGCCCGCGCCTGGCACCTCGGGCCGTCCACGGTCATGATCCGGGAGAAGGAGGTGCACCGGCACAACTGGTCGGTGCTGCCCGACCTCATCCCCGACCTGCGCTGGCTGCGCACCCACCCGCGCAGGGCCTGGCTGGTGCCGTACGTGCACGTCGTCGTCGACGCCCGCGGCGCCTCCTACGAGGACGTACGGGCGAGCGTGGACTCCGCGCTCGCGGGCACCCTCGTCGACGTCGCCGTCACCGTGGTCGGGCCCTGGTCGGAGCTTCCCGCCGGACGCCGCCCCTCCCTCGACGAGCCGCTGCTCGACCTGCGCCTGGTGCGCAACCTGTACGTCCACGAGCCGCGCGTCTCCTTCACCGAGGAGGTGCCCGCGGGCTCGGCTCCCGCGCCGTTCAGGCTCACCTTCCCCGCCGGGTGGGCGCTCGGCGCCGACAGCCTGGCCGAGCTGGTCAAACTCGCCGAACGCGAGGAGTACGGGCTGCTGAGCGCGGCGCTCGACGAGGGGGCCTCCGGGGTCAGGGCGGCCAGGTTCGAGCGCACCGCCGCCTTCGCCAGGGCGGCGCTGGTGAACGACGGACCCGGCGGCGACCCCGGTGCCGACCTCGACGATGCCGTCCACGAGATGTTCGGCTCGCTCTGGGTGAGCGCCGCGGAGGTCGGCGTGACGACCGCCGGCGAGGCGGAGCCCGTCGCCGGGGACACCGCGAAGTGGCGGGCCGACTCCGCGCGCTGGAAGCGCGAGGCGGAGGGCCTGCGAGACGAGGTGGAGAGCCTGCGCGCCGAGACGGAACGGCTGCGGGCGGAGGCCGCGCGCCTGGCGGCCGAGCGGCGGCGCGGCCCGCTGGGGAGGATCACCTCCATGGCCAGGCGTCGGGGGAAGACCGGCTGATGTCCTTTCTGATCGAACTGGTCCGCGCCGCCCTGGAGCGGAGCGGCAAGCGACGCGTCCTCGTCTACTGCGCGGGCTTCGAGACACTCGGCGAGCTGGAGGCGTACGGGGCGATGGACCTCGACGGCGACCTCGACGGTATCCCGCGCGCCGAGGAGGGCGCCGCGGAGATCCTGGTGCTCGCCCGCACGGCGACCGACGTCCGCAGGGCCGCGAGCCTGCAGTCGCTGCTGCCCATGGCCCCCCGGGTCGTCGTCGCCGTGCGGGAGACGCCGCACTGGTACACCGCGCCGGTGATCTCCCCCACCCCCGCCCACCGCTGGCGCGCTCTCGTGGAACTCCGCGTCCACCAGCCGAAACAGCACGCCTGGGTGGTCGAGGCGAGCTTCTCCAAGCCGGTACCGGCGGGACGGACGCTCGCCGCGACCGCCAGGGCGTTCGGCGGGCACCGGATGGACGCCGTCGCCGGGCCCGTCGGCGGTCTGGCCGGGCCCGGCGCGGCCCACTGGCGCCCCGGCGACCCGAACGCGGCCCCGGCCCCCCCGCCCGGGCCCGTCCCCGACAGGTTCGGCGCCCGGGGCGCCGACCTGGTCGTGCGGACGGTCGGCGAGGAGCCGCCGCCGTGGACCGGCGCGGAGACCTCGATCGACCGCCCGGTCGCCGGGCTGATGACCTGGGAGAGGCTCGGCCGTCCCGGTGGCGGCAGGATCCTGGAGAACGGACTGGGCGACCTGTCCGAGCCCTGGACCATCCCCCCCGTCGACGACCGTTCCGTCAACCCCATGAACTTCGTCACCGTGCCGTCCCTCGGCACGGCCGACCTGTCCTCCGAGTCCGGCCGCTGGACGATCACCTGCGAGGGCAGGACGCTCACCTCCTTCGACGCCTCCGGCCGCGTCACGGACGTGGACGTCAACCGGATCAGGCAGGTCAGAGGGGTACGGGTGGACTGGCAGCGCAGCCACACCGGCCCCGCGGCCGCGCTGCGGGTCGTCACGGGGCTGGCGGCGGCCGGGGTTCCCCTTGTCGCCGAGGCCGTGCCGCGCTGGGCGGGCGCCCTCGGCCCCGAGCTGGCCAGGCTGATCACCTCGGTCGACGTGCCCGCGCTCAAGGACGACCTGGAGCGCGAGGAGCACAGCATCCGGCTGCGCCGCGAGGCGCTGCGCCTCCACGGGGTCCGCGCCCGCTGGGAGCAGCTGGGCGCCCCCGTGGCGCCCGTGCCGACGGTCTCGGTGCTGCTCGTCACCCGCCGCCCGGACATGGTGGGCTTCGCGCTGGAGCAGCTGGCCAGGCAGCGCGGCGCCGAGTTCGAGGTGATCCTCGCGCTGCACGGCGTCCCCGCGACGCATCCGGGCGTGGCCGGGGCACTGGCGTCCTTCGAGCGGCCGGTCACCGTGGTCGAGGCAGACGGGCGGACCGTGTTCGGGACCGTGCTGAACCAGGCCGCGGCCAGGGCGTCGGGGTCGTTCCTGCTGAAGATGGACGACGACGACTGGTACGGGCCCGACTTCGTCTCCGATCTGCTGCTGGCCCACTCCTACTCGGGCGCCCAGGTCGTGGGCATGGTCCCCGAGTTCGTCTATCTCGCCTCGATCGGGGTGACCGTCCACCGCGAGCAGATCACCGAGCAGATCACCAACTTCATCGCCGGGGGAACGATCTTCTCCGAACGCTCCGCCTTCGAGGCCGTGGGCGGCTTCCGTCCGATGCCCGGCACGATCGACGCCCAGTTCCAGCACGCCGTGCAGGCCGCGGGCGGGCAGATCTACCGCACCCAGGGCCTGGGCTACATCCTGCGGCGCGGGAACGTCGCCAACCACACCTGGCGCGAGCCGATCGGCACGTTCCTGCGGCGCAACAAGCGCCAGTGGCGCGGTTTCCGGCCCAGCGCGCTCATGGAACTCCCCCGGGAGGCACCGTGAGCACGTCGCGGATCCGCCCTGACGCGCCGTACGTCCCCGGCGCGCCGTACGCGACGCCGGTCCCGGCCGGAGGCGGCGCGAACGTCCCGCCGGCCCCGGCCGGAGGCGGCGCGAACGTCCCGCCGGCCCCGGCCGGAGGCGACGTGGCCGTCCCGCGGATCCCGGGCAACGACTACGGGGTGCTGGCCGCGCCCGCCCTCGGCACGTGGGAGCCGCGCCTGACGGTGAGCGTGGTGATCCCCGCCAAGGGGCGGCAGGACAGGCTCGACCTCACGCTGGCCGCGCTCGCCGCCCAGACCTACCCCTCCCACCTCCTCGAGGTGATCGTCGTGGACGACGGCAGCTCGCCCCCGCTGCGGCTCCCCGAGATCGCCCCGGAACGCACCCGGATCGTCGGCGACGCCTCCGACCGCCGGGGCATCGCCCGGGCGATGGAGACCGGCACGGCCGTCGCGGACGGCCAGGTGATCCACCGGATGGACGCCGACATCGTCTCCTACCGGGAGCACGTCGAGGCGCACATGCGCTGGCACCACCTGGCCGGCTACCTGGTGGTCATGGGGACGCTGCGCTTCACCGCGATGGCCGGCATCCCGCCCTCCCCCGCCGAGGTCCAGATCGCCGTCGCCAAGGACAGGGCGGCTCTCCTCTTCGAGGAGGATCCCGAGCACGGGCACGACTGGATCGGCGAGCTCGTCGCCGCCCACCGCGACTTCCGCGACGCGCCCAGCTCCCTGCTGCACCGCGTCCATGTGGGGGCGACGGTCTCGCTGCCTGCCGCCCTGCTGAGGGAGACGGGAGGGCTGGACACCTCCCTTGCCCTCGGCGAGGACACCGAGCTCGGCTACCGGCTCACCCAGACGGGCGCGGTGTTCGTCCCCGACGCCGAGGCGCTGAGCTGGCACCTGGGCACGACGACGGCCATGCGCAGGCCCGCGGACGTCCGGCGGCACAACGACCCGTTCATCGCCGACCGGATCCCCTACCGTCGCCACCTGCGCACCGACGCCGGCCGGCAGTGGCTGGTCCCCTACGTCGACGTCGTGGTGGACGCCGGGGGCGCCTCCTTCGAGGACGTCAGGGCGAGCGCCGACGGGGCGCTGGCCAGCACCCTGCCCGACGTGCGCGTCACCCTGACCGGGCCGTGGGCGTCACTGGCCGGCGAGCGTCCGGCACCGCTGGACGACCCGCTGCTCGACCTGCGGCTGCTGCGCGGCCAGTACGCCCACGACGGTCGCGTCTCCTTCGCCGAGCGGGTCCCCCCGACCTCGGCGCCCGCGCCGTTCCGCCTGGTCTGCCCGGCCGGGTGGGTACCGGGGGCGGACTCGCTGGCCAGGCTGATCGAGCAGGCGGAGAAGGACGACGAGGGCCTGCTGCTCGTGGCGCTGGACGAGGACGAGTCGGGAGTGCTGGCCGCCCGGCTGGAGCGGACCTCCGCCGTCGCGAGGGCGAGGCGCGTGCTCCGCGAGGGCGAGCGGCTCGACGACGTGATCGCCGACCTGCACGGGGCGACCTGGCTGGACGCGGAGTCGTGGAAGCTGCGGCCCGCGGCCCGCGCCTACCCCTCCTGGGCCGCGAACCGCAACCGGGAGGCCGCGCACTGGAAGGCCGCGGCCGAGTCGCGCGCGAGGGAGGCCGAGCGGGCCCAGCGGCAGGTCGCCGCCCTCAAGGCCGAGCTGAAGGAGCTGCGGGCCAAGGCGGCCAAGGGCAGCCGCGACACCGTCAGGTGGAAGGAGAAGGCCGAGCAGCGCCGCCTGGAGGCCGTCGCCCTGCGCCAGGCCCAGCAGCGCTCCCTGCTCGCCCGCGCCGCACGCCGCCTCCGCAGGCTCACCGAGGGTTCCTGACGCCCTGCCGCCATGCCCTGCCGCCACGCCCTGCCGCCGATGACGCCCCGGACACCGGGCGTTCTCGGCGGCCCGGTCACTCCTGCCTGGGCAGGGGGCGGTATCGGGCGCCGACGGCGCTCTGCAGGGTCCGCACGACCGTGCCGTGGGACTTGCGGCTCGCCAGCCAGTCGAGGAACTGGCCCAGGAGCTCGGGAGTCGTCGAGTAGAGGCCGCAGTCGTCGCAGACGCGGTGGAACACCATCGGGACCAGCCCGCCACCGCCCTTCTCGGCGTTGAGGACCTGCTGCCTCATGTGCCGCAGCAGGGTGTCCTCGCGGACGGAGCCCGGCGTGCGGATGTCGTAGCGGTTCTTCGGACGGAGAGTCTCACCGGCCGGGCAACCGGGGCACCCCCACTCCTTGAGCCCGCCGACCCCGCGGGCCGCGTCGTAACCGCACCGCCGTGCCACCGCCATGGCGTCGGAGTCGACCGCGCCGAACGGGTAGGCGAGGGTGGTGGGCCGATACCCCCACGCCACCAGCGTCCTGCGGTCGTCGCAGATCTGGCCCTCCTGCTCGCTGCGGGTCAGCTCGGTGAGACGTACGTGGGTCAGCGTGTGACCGCCGATCTCGTGACCCTTCCTGGCGATCCCGGCGAGCTCGCGGCGGGTCAGTTTCTGCTCACCGCCGACGGTCTCGGTGTTGACGTAGAACGTTCCACGCATGCCGCGTTTCTCCAGCATGCGAGCCACGGCGGGGTGGGAGGAGTCACCGTCGTCGAAGGTGAGCGCGACGACCGTCCTGACCTTCTTCGCGGGCCGTTCGGCCGCCGCGTGGGCCGCCGGGCCCAGCGCCGCCACGACGGTCAGCGCCGTGGCGAACGCCGCCGCCCGGCGAAAGACCTTCCCGGTGAGCCCTCTTTCGCGGAACGGCAAATAAAGCATGAAAGCACCTTATAAGCCGATAGAGGTCGCCAAATAATCTGTTACCAAATGCCCAGGAACCCGATGCCGAGCCGGCATGGCGCGATCGCCGCGAGGGCCGGGACCGGGTCCCCAGGCAGCGCCGGTGACGGCGGGACGCGCCCGTGCCGGTTCGGCGCGGGCCCAGTGCGCCGGCGCCGAACCGGCGCGGGCCAAGCAGGCCAACGGGCCGAGCAGACCGACAGGCCAAACAGGCCAACGGGCCGAGCAGACCGACAGGCCGAACAGGCCGACGCCGAATCAGCGCGGGCCGGGCGGGCCGGCCACCGCGGCCCGGCCCGGCCGCTCTAGTGGGTGTCCTCGCCCTCGACGCGCATGACGCTCACCACGTCGCGGACGATGTCCAGCTCGCGCAGGCCCTCGATCGTGGCGGAGAGCGCGGCGTCGCTGGCCCGGTGGGTGACCAGCACCAGCTGGGCGTCCGCGCCGTGCCCCTCCTGCCGGACGGTCTGGATGGAGACGTCCTGCTTGGCGAACATGTCGGCGACCCTGGCGAGCACGCCGGGCTTGTCGGCGACGTCCAGGGAGACGTGGTAGCGGGTGACGGTCTCGCCCATCGGGTGCACGACCAGGTCGGCGTACGTGGACTCCTCCGGCCCCCGGGTGCCGGCCAGCACGTTGCGCGCCACGGCCACGATGTCGCCCAGCACGGCGCTCGCGGTCGGGGCGCCGCCCGCGCCCGCGCCGTAGAACATGAGCTGCCCGGCGGAGCGCGCCTCGACGAACACCGCGTTGTAGGCCTCGCGGACCCCGGCCAGCGGGTGCGTCCTGGGGATCATGGCCGGGTGCACCCGTACGCCGAAGGACCTGCCGTCGTCGGAACGGGCGCAGATCGCGAGCAGCTTGATGACGTATCCCATGGCCTTGGCGCTGGCCACGTCCGTCGCGGTGATCTCGGTGATGCCCTCGCGGTGCACGTCGGCGGCCGTCACCCGGCTGTGGAAGGCGATCCCGGCGAGGATCGCGGCCTTGGCCGCGGCGTCGAAGCCCTCCACGTCGGCGGTGGGGTCGGCCTCGGCGTAGCCCAGCGCCTGCGCCTCCCCGAGCGCGTCGGAGAACGAGGCCCCGCTGGAGTCCATCTGGTCGAGGATGTAGTTGGTGGTGCCGTTGACGATGCCGAGCACCCGGTGCACGTGATCTCCGGCGAGCGACTCGCGCAGCGGCCTGATCAGCGGGATGGCGCCCGCGACGGCCGCCTCGAAGTAGAGGTCGGCGTCGCCGGCCCTGGCCGCGGCGTGGACGGTCGCGCCGTCCTCGGCGAGCAGCGCCTTGTTGGCCGTGACGACCGACTTGCCGTTGTTCAGCGCGGCCAGGATGAGCGACCTGGCGGGCTCGATGCCGCCGATCACCTCGACGACGATGTCGATGTCGTCCCGGGTGACCAGGGCCTCGGCGTCCGTGGTGAGCAGGGCGGGGTCCACGTCGGCGTCCCGCCTGCGGCCCAGGCGCCGCACGGCGACCCCGGCGAGCTCCAGCGGCGCCCCGATGCGGGCGGCGAGGTCGTCGGCCTGCTCGTGCATGAGCCTGACCACCTGGGAGCCGACGACGCCGCATCCCAGCAGTGCCACTTTCAGTGCCATGCGGTCACGCCCCCTTGTCGCTCACACTGTGGACGGGTTTCTCCGCCTTACGGGCTTTCCCCGCCGCTCCGGGTCGTTTCACAGCTGTCCTCTCAGGAGGTCGTCCTCGGTCTCCCGGCGGACGATCACGCGGGACACCCCGTCCTTGACCGCGACCACGGCGGGCTTGGGGAGGTAGTTGTAGTTGTTGGCGAGCGAGCGGCAGTATGCGCCGGTGCCCGCGACGGCGATCAGGTCGCCGGTGGCCAGGTCGGCGGGGAACCACAGGTCGCGCACCACCATGTCGCCGCTCTCGCAGTGCTTGCCGACCAGGCGGGAGAGCATCGGCCTCGCGGCGCTCTCGCGGGAGGCCAGGCGCGCGGTGTAGTCGGCCCCGTACAGGGCGGTGCGGATGTTGTCGCTCATGCCGCCGTCGACGCTGACGTAGGTGCGCAGGCCCTCGACGTCCTTGATCGTGCCGACCTCGTAGAGGGTCACCCCGGCCAGCCCGGCGATGGCCCTGCCCGGCTCGACGGTGAGCTTGGGCACCGGCAGGCCGGCGCCCCTGGCCACCTTGCTGACGATCTCCCGCAGGTTGTCGGCGATCTCCTTGACGTCGGGCGCGGTGTCGCCCTCGACGTAGGGGATGCCGTAGCCGCCGCCGAGGTCCAGCTCGGGCAGCACGACGTCGTGCTCGTCCTTGATCTTGACCAGGAGGGTGGCCAGACGGGCCGCGGCCACCTCGAACCCGGCGGTGTCGGTGATCTGGGAGCCGATGTGGGAGTGCAGGCCGACGAGCTCCAGCTGGGGCAGGGCGAGGATCCGCCTGGCCGCCTCCGCCGCCGCGCCGCTGCTCAGCGAGAAGCCGAACTTCTGGTCGTCGTGGGCGGTCGCGATGAACTCGTGGGTGTGGGCCTCGACGCCCACGGTGACACGGATCATCACCTTGGGACGCCTGCCGTGCTTGTCGGCGAGGAAGCCCAGGCGGGCGATCTCCTCGAAGGAGTCGGCCACGATGTGCCCGACCCCGACCTCGACGGCCTTCTCCAGCTCGGCGAGCGACTTGTTGTTGCCGTGCATGGTGATCCGCTCGGGCGGGAACCCGACGCTGAGCGCGACGGCGAGCTCGCCGGCGCTGCAGACGTCGAGGCCGAGGCCCTCCTGCATGATCCAGCGGGCGACCTCGCGGCACAGGAACGCCTTGCCCGCGTAGTGGACCTCGCCCCCGGAGAACGCGCTCGCGTAGTCGCGGCAGCGGGAGCGGAAGTCTTCCTCGTCCACCACGTAGAGCGGGGTGCCGTACTCCTCGACGAGGTCCCTGACATCCGCGCCGCCGATCGTGATCGAGCCGCCGGCGCGGCTCGACGTTCGCGGCCAGATGGTGGGGTCGAGCGTGTTCAGATCGGCAGGTGCGTGCGGAGGGCGCTCCTCGGGCAGCACTTCTGCATGCCGGTCACCGGCGGGGTGGGCGAATCGACTCACCCGATCGAGGCTATCGGACCCGGTGATCCCCCTGAGACGATTGCCCACCTATCGAGACGCGATCCACCTCGAACACGCGAACTTTTTACGTTATGCGCCACTTTGACGACATATTTTAACGTCGTACGACGACACGATCTTCTGGAGAGACCGGAGCGAGCCCGTTCCGGGAGACCCGGGCGAGTTCAGGAGACCGACTCGGCGGGAGCCGCCCAGGTGTTGCAGGACCCCACGGTGCCGCCCTCCTGGCCGCGCCGCATCCACTCGGCGCTGCTGGCCCCCGAGCCGTGCGACTGCCGGTAGCCTGCCTCGACGCCCTCGTCGGCGCCGGAACCGCGCCCGGCGAGACGGCGCAGGCTCTCCAGCCGGCGCGGCGCGGCGGCACGCAGCGTCACCGCGGCCAGGCAGTCCGCCTGCAGTTCGAGCCGCCGCGACCACGCCTCGTCGAAGGCCTCCGAGCCTCTGCGGTCGGCGATCCCGCTGACCTCCTGGACGTGGTGGGCGTACTCGTGCGCGAGCGTGAACATCATCGGGAAGGCCCGCTCACCCTCGACCAGCACGTTGACGACGTGCGGCTCGGGACAGTAGATCCCGGCCCAGTCGTAGTCGTCGATCCCGCACGCGGCCTCCTCGGGGGCGTCGACCAGCCGCACCTCCTCCGGCGGCTCGTAGTCGATGCCCGCCCGTGCCAGGGTGTCCGCCCACATCCGGTCCAGGCACCCGCCGAGGGCCTCCAGCGACATCCTGACGTCGGCGTCGAGGTCCCGGGGAAGGGCGCCGCAACGGCCGTCGACCGGCCGGGTCTCCTGGTAGAGGCGGTGCGTCGCCGCGGCCGAGCGGGACGAGCCCGGGGCGGTCCCGAGGAGTTCCCTGAGGTCTCCGCCGAGATAGGCGAGCCCGCCGAGGATGACGGCGAAGGCGAGCAGGGTCGGCAGCACCCGCCGGACCATCCCGGATCGGCGCGGCTCGCGCGCCTCCCAGTCCCGGGGCCCGGCCATTCACCTCTCCCCTGATCTTTTTAAGCTTCTTTGGGAGGGTCTATCACAATCTGTCGGGCGCCGTCTCGCCAAGTGCCGCCAGCGCCTCGGCCAGCACGTCCCGCACGGCCCGCGCCAGGCGCACCCGGGCGGCGTGGAGCTCCGACGGCTCCTCGTCCCCCGAGGGAAGCGCGGCGGCCCCCTCGAACGCGTCGTGGTAGGCCAGGGCCAGCTGCTCGGCGTAGGCGGCCCACCCGGGATCCCGGCTCACCCGCCTGCCGTGCACCTCGGCCAGCAGCCTGAGCACCGCCCGGTCCTCGCGGCCCTCCAGCAGCTCGGGCCTGAAATCCCCGCCGACGCCGAGTTCCGCGGCCCAGCGCTGTACGGCGACCGCCCGCGCGTGCGCGTACCCGACGACGAACCCGGGGTTGGCCCACGTCCTGGGCAGGTCCTCCCACGGGGACCCGGCCGCGCGCGTGCCCCTGCCCGTGACCCCGGCCCCGCCCGTGATCCCGCCCGTGGCGGCGGGCGCGCCCGCGCCGATCTCCGTGACCAGCTCGCCGGGCACCGCCACCACGATCTCCAGGAAACCGCCGGGCCGCACCCGGACGTCCGCGATCCCCGGCAGCGCGCGGAGCCGGCCGGCCGTCTCCTCGGGGTCCTCGCCCCGGCGCAGCGCGGCCGGGGAGACGTAGAGCGCCTCCCCGGCCCACGTCCCCCTGGGGATCGGTGGCAGGCCGAGGACCTCGCCGAGCGCGCCGGGCGTCATCCCGGCAGCCTAACGACCCCCGGAATCCCGGCGGCCCGACGGCCCCCCGGACGATCCGACGCCCCCGGACGGCCCGCGCTCGGGCCGGGGCGTGCGGACCGGCCGGGCCGTCCGCCGCCGCGGCGGCGAACGCCTACCCGGGGACCCGCTCAGACCAGGGCGTGCGGGTCGGCCGGGCCGTAGTCGACGAGCTGGGCCGAGCCGAGCAGCCAGCGGTCACGGTCGCGGAGGCAGACGTACCCGAAGCGGTCGGCGGAGAAGACCTTGATCCCGTCCGCGCGGCACTGGCGCATCAGTACCTCGGCCCAGTTGTCCGAGACGTCGGCGAAGCCGATGCCCCGCAGGACCGCGCGGCGGGCCAGCAGGGTGGCCCCCGCCACGTCGGGCAGGTAGGAGTACTCCGCCGAGGGCTGGCGCAGCACCGTCGCCGCGACGTCGCGCAGGTGGGCGTAGTAGGCCGCCTTGCCCACGATGTCGGCTCCTGCGAACAGGAAGGCCCGGCTGAGATCGGTCAGGTAGTGCTCGCCGTACCGGTCGCGGGCGTCCATCACCGCCACCAGGTCGCCCTGGCACAGGTCGAGGGCGCGGTTGAGCAGGCCGCCCGTGGTCAGCTCGGTGTCGGAGCGGCGCACCGCGACGTCCACCCCGTCGGGCATCGCCTCGCGGGCCCGGCCGACGGCGTCCGGGGCGTCCGACAGCAGCACCAGCTGGACGACGCCCTTCTGCGGCGCGACCTGGGCCAGCGCGTAGTCGAGGTCGCCCCGGTCGATCATGATCACCGAGATGTCGAGGGTGGCCCTGCCGCTGGGCAGGCCGATCGCGTCCAGCAGGTCGTCGACCTTGTCGGTCATCGTGCCCGAGGCGTACGCCTGGCGGAGCGCCAGGTGGGCGCGGCGCGGGTCGGGCTCGGTGCCGATGGGGGTGCCGCAGGCGGCCAGCTCGGCCATCCGCCAGGGCTCCGTGCCCGGCGGGCAGTCGACCGCGACGGGCCAGCGGTAGGAGGTGAGCACGTCCGGGTACGACAGGTGCCCGGGAAGCAGCTCCTCCAGCGAGAGCACCCGCCCGAACCGGTCCCCGGCCAGCGGCAGCGGGTTGTGCACGCGCGGCTGGACGGCGAAGGGCAGGATTCCCAGCGACGGCGTCCGGCGCCCCTGCTCGGGCTCCTGGGCCGCCAGCGCGGCGCCCCACGGCCCCACGGACCTGGGCAGCGCGGTCACCACGTGCTCGAACAACCTGGCCGCGGCGACGAACTCGCCGGGCTCGCCCTCGGTGTGCCAGAAGACCGTGCGGATGCCCCGCTCCGCGCACCAGGCCAGCAGGGACCGCAGCCCCTGGTCGGGACTGCGCAGCTCCGCGGCCCACGGCCCCTCGGTCACCGACTCGACCAGCAGCAGGTGCGGGACCTCGGCGGCCAGCACCCGGGCGAAGTCCCTCGGCGTGAAGCCGGTGGTCTGGCGCCACTCGTAGCGCAGCAGCGCCTCGCCGTGCGGCGCGGCGATCACGGCCGCGGTCAGGTGCGGGCGGGTGTTCGGGCCGGTCGGCACGCGGTACGGCTTGAGCTTCACCGACCTGCCGCCGACGGTCCTGACGGAGCTGGTGGCCTGGAAGGACGCCCCGGGGGCGGGCGCCTTCTCGCCCGCCTTGCGCGGCACCGGCTGGCGCTTGGGGGCGGTCGGGCGCTTGGCCGGCTTGGCCGCCCCGCGCAGGCCGCGCGCCAGCCGCACCGGGTTGCTCTTGCCCGTCTTGATCGCGTCACCCAGCCGCGACCAGCGGGCCACCTGCACCGAGGAGAGCTTCCACCTGGCCACCTCGGCCTGGTAGCGCTGCTCCGCCAAGTCCTTGCGGAGCTTCTCCTCGGCCGCGTTCGCGGCCTCCAGCCGCTCCTCGGTCTCGCTCAGGAGTTCCTTCACCCCGCGCAGTTCCTCGGCCGCACGCTCCGCATCGGCGATCTTTGCCTGTGCCGCGTCAAGCAGGCGGGCCAGCTCGGAGGCCCTCTCCGCGTGCGCCACCGCCTCCCGCAACGCCTGTCGTGTGCTTTCGAGTTGCTCGCCCGCCACGCCGTCCTCCGTTTCGTGAGCCGGGCGAAAGGATACCCTTTGGTCAATCGCGACACAGAGGAGTCAGCACGGTGCAGTGGCCGACGTTCAATGTGAGGCCGTACGTCTGCGGTGGCATCGGGCACCTCGACGAGGCCGTCCTGGAGACGCTGCGCGGGGCCGGGCCGCGGGTCAGACCCGCCCTCCAGGCCGGGAACGCGGCCCTGTTCAGCTCCTCCCCGCTGCCTCCCTACCAGCGGGACGAGCGCACCTGGGCCTTCGCCTGGGGGGAGCGCACGCCCGGCGGGGCGGCCCCGTGGATCACCGTGGCGGAGACCTACGAGACGCCCGGCCTGATCGACGACGGCGAGCGGGTCACGCTGCACGCCGGAGGTCTCGGCCTCGTCGACGTCTACTACCTGTCCCACGGCGGGGCCGTCTACTTCTCCTCCCTGCTGGAACCGCTGCTCTCCCTGGCGCGCACGCCGTACGAGATCAACTGGGACGCCTGGGCCTCGATCATCCAGATGACCTTCCCGCTGCGCGACGACACCCCGTACACGCAGGTGAAACGGCTGGCGGGGGCGAGCGCGCTGGTCTTCGACCGGGCGGCGGGCCGGGTCGGCGTCGAGCGGATGCTGCCCAGGTGGCTGCGCGAGGAGCCCTACGAGGCGGGCCGGACCGCCGGGGAGATCCTGGAGATCCTGCACGAGGTCTACAAGGAGTTCGACGGGCGCCCGCTGCTGGTGCCGGTCAGCGGCGGCTACGACTCGCGGCTGCTGTGCTCGGTGGCGGTGGCGCGCGGCGCCGACGTGGAGTCGTGGACGACCAGCCCCGACGACGGCACCGACACCGACATCGTCTTCGCCAAGGCGATCACCCGCGAGCTGGGCGTGCGCCACCGGGTGATCCCCCAGGACGCCGCCGCCTACCCCGACGACGCGCTGGCCGCGGCGCGGCGGCTGGAGTTCCTCACCCCGCACCACGCCTGGTACACCCCGTTCGCCCGCGAGGTGCACCGGGCGGGCCGCACCCTGGTCGACGGGCTGGCCGGGGGTCCGCTGCTGAAGAACTTCATGGTCAGCGGGGCCGCGCTGGACGCCTCCACGCAGGCCGAGCGCAAGGCCGCGCTGCTCGGCTCGCTGACGCTGGGCTCCCCGTCCGTGCCGTTCCTGTCGGAGGAGGCCGGGGCCTGGATCACCGACAGCGTCGGGCACGCCTTCACCCAGTCGACCGCCATGCTCAACGGCCACCGGGCGGAGCTGCCGCTGTCGGTCCTGCACACCAGGACCGCGCGGGGCATCGCCCGCTCGCCGGTCAGCCTGGTCGGCCCCGAGGCCTCGTTCGCGGCGCCGTTCATCCACCCCGCCTTCTTCGACGCGGCGCTCTCGGTCGGCGTGCACCGCAAGGACCAGGGGCGCTTCTACCGCGAGATCCTGTACGCGGCCAACCCGCGCGTGGCCGCGCTGCCCTCCACCAACGTGGTCAAGCAGCCGCTCCAGCGGGTCCCGCTCCGCTCGGCCGCCGCGCCCGCCAGGGAGTACGGGCACCGGATGCTCACCCGGGTCGCCGCCGCCGTGCCCTCGCTGCTGTCGGAGCAGCTCCACGCGGTGATCGCCGAGGGCCCCGACGGGCTCGCGCGGTTCAACGGCTGGAACGACCGCTTCTGGGTACGGGGCCTGGTGCTGTTCGGCGCCTGGCTCGGCGACTACCGGGACGACCTCCCCGACCTCACCCCTCCCTGGGCCTGACCCGCCCCGGGCCCGCCCCTTCCCAGGTCCGGCCCGGCCCGCTTGCCTGGCCCGGCTCGCCCCGCTCCGGACCCACCCCTTCCCGGGCCCAACCCACCCCGCCCCGGGCCCGGCCCGGCCCCTGTGACCCACCCGCCGGACCCCTATGACGTGGTCCGGCGGTGCCTCGCGGCGCCTTCGGGGACCGGGCCCGGAACCCCTGAACCGGGGGTCGGCCCTTACTCTCTCCGGGCGGCGCGCGTACGGGCCTGACCTGCGGGTGCGGGGCGGGACCGCTCTCCCGGGGCGTCCGATGTTTCGTCCGTGAAAACGGTGAGCGACGCGACGATTACGCGGCCTCGGCGCGATGCGCGCGGCGATTCCGTGGGGCGGTGGCGACGTGCCACGCCAAGGGGGGTTCCACGGCGTCGGACGGCTGGTAGTGTTCGGCCCAGAAAGCGCCACAAGGGACGGCCCAGAATCACAAATTCGGTCCGCCCGAGAGCATGGAGCTCGTGGGGATGACGGCTCCCGCCGGCGCGGTCACCAAACATCATCAGCCGGAGCATCCGGTGACTTCGTCCTGCCCTTCATCACCGTGAGCGAGAACACGATGACCCCATCCCCCTTCCCCTCCCCTTCCCAGGAGTCCGTGGCCGAGGACTTCGTCTCGGCGGACCCCCAGTGGTACAAGCGTGCGGTCTTCTACGAGGTGCTGGTCCGCGGGTTCAAGGACTCAAACGGCGACGGCACCGGCGACCTGCGCGGCCTCATCGAGAAGCTGGACTACGTCGAGTGGCTCGGCGTCGACTGCCTGTGGCTGCTCCCGCTGTACGAGTCTCCCCTGCGTGACGGCGGATACGACATCTCCGACTACATGAAGATCCTGCCGGACTTCGGCGACCTCGGAGACTTCGTGGAGCTGATCGAGTCGGCGCACCGGCGGGGCCTGCGCATCATCACCGACCTGGTGATGAACCACACCAGCGACAGACACCCCTGGTTCCAGGCGTCCCGGCACGACCCCGAGGGTCCGTACGGCGACTTCTACGTCTGGTCCGACGACCCGTCCGGCTACCCCGACGCGCCGATCATCTTCGTCGGCGCCGAGGAGTCCAACTGGACCTACGACCCGGTCCGCAAGCAGTACTACTGGCACCGCTTCTTCCACCACCAGCCCGACCTGAACTACGAGAACCCGGCGGTCCAGGAGGCCATGCTGGAGGTCCTGCGGTTCTGGCTGGACCTGGGCATCGACGGCTTCAGGCTCGACGCGGTCCCCTACCTCTTCGAGCGCGAGGGCACCGACTGCTCCGGCCTGCCGGAGACCCACGCGTACCTGAAGAAGGTCCGCGCCGAGGTCGACCGCCTCTACCCGGACCGGGTGCTGCTCGCCGAGGCCAACGGCTGGCCCGAGGACGTGGTCGAGTACTTCGGCGACCCCTCGGTCGGCGGCGACGAGTGCCACATGGCCTTCCACTTCCCGCTCATGCCGCGCATCTTCATGGGGGTGCGGCAGGGCAGCCGCGAGCCGATCTCCGAGATCATGTCGCGGACGCCGAAGCTCCCCGACAGCGGCCAGTGGGGCATCTTCCTGCGGAACCACGACGAGCTGACGCTCGAGACGGTGACCGAGGAGGAGCGCGACTACATGCACGCCGAGTACGCCAAGGACCCGCGCATGCGGGCCTACCTCGGCATCCGGCGCCGCCTCGCCCCGCTGCTGGAGAACGACCGCGACCAGATCGAGCTGTTCACCGCGCTGCTGCTGTCGCTGCCCGGCTCCCCGGTCATGTACTACGGCGACGAGATCGGCATGGGCGACAACATCTGGCTGGAGGACCGCGACGCGGTCCGCACCCCGATGCAGTGGAGCCCCGACCGCAACGCGGGCTTCTCCAAGGCCGACCCCGGGCGCCTGTACCTGCCCGTCGTCATGGACCCGATCCACGGCTACCAGGCGATCAACGTTGAGGCGCAGCAGAAGAACCCCGCGTCGCTGCTGCACTTCACCAGGAACATGCTGGCGATCCGCCGTGACCACCAGGTCTTCGGCACCGGCGTCTACAACGAGCTGTGGTCCAGCAACCAGGCGGTGCTCAGCTTCGTCCGCGAGGACGGCGACGACCTGATGCTGTGCGTCAACAACCTGTCGAAGTATCCGCAGCCGGTCGAGCTCGACCTGCGCCGCTTCGCGGGCATGATCCCGGTCGAGGCCAGGGGCGGGGTGCGGTTCCCCCCCGTGGGCACCCTGCCGTACCTGCTGACCCTGCCCGGCCACGGCTTCTACTGGTTCTCGCTCAAGAACGCCGACATCCCCGGCGCCGAGGGCTGAGTCCTTACCGAGAGCGCCCCGGGACGGTCACCGTCCCGGGGCTATCGCGCGGTCACCGGGACCTGGGCGCGGGCCGCGCGCCCGGCCGGGATCAGCGTCACCAGCAGGGCGGTCCCGATCGCGACGAGCATCGCGACGGCGAGCGTCAGGACCGAGGGCGTACGGCCGATGCCCGCCCCGACGCCGCTGGTGTGCCCCTGCAGGTCGATCAGCCCGCCGACCAGTGAGGCACCGGCCGCGGCGCCCGCGACCACGCCCAGCACGATCAGCAGACCGGTCCCGGTGACCAGGGTGGCGGCCACCTGCCGGGGCGTGAGACCCATCGCCTTGAGCACCGCCAGGTCGAAGGCGTGGTCGCGCAGGCCCAGCGCGCTCGCCGTCAGGAGGTTGGCCAGGCCGAGCAGGGCGAGCACGACGATCAGCGCCACGATCACCACGCGGATGATCGCGAGCCGTTCCGCCGGGTTGACCACCCGCTGCACCTCCAGGGCCTCGCCCGAGGCGATCAGCAGCCGCGCCCGCACCTCCGCCGGGTCGGCGCCCGGCCTGAGCACCAGGCTGTAGAACTGCGGCGGCACCGCGTCCTTGGCCGCGAGGCTGTCGATGCCGAAGGAGAGCACCTCGCCGTCCTGGTCGGGCTCCACCACCCGGCCCACGAGGTGCACGATCAGCGGGGTGCCGCCGACGGTGAGCCGGACCCGGTCCCCGATCTTCACGTCCAGCAGGTCGAGCAGCCCCTGCCCGGCGACGGCCTCACCCCTGGCGGCGTACATCCGCCCCTCGACGACCGAGAAGGGGTACGGCTCGGCGGAGGTTCCGGCGGCGCGGGCCAGCACGCTCCTGGTCTGCTCGGGCTCCAGCGCGGGCACCTCGGTGCCGGGGTAGGCGGCGAGCACCCCCGGGTCGGCCCTCGCGATCCGCAGGGCGTCGTCGGCCGGGAGCTTGTCCGGGCGCACGGTGAGCGCCGCCGCCTGGCCGACCCGCTCCGGGTGGCGCAGGAAGTCGTCCAGGGTGGCCCAGCAGCCGAGCCCGATGGTGATCATCATCATCGGGACCGCGACGCCGAAGATGCTCAGGAACGCCGGGACGCGCCGGGTGAAGGCGTCACGGGTGCCCAGGACCAGGGCCGGAGGCAGCCGTACGAGCAGGGCCAGGCGCGCCAGCCGCGACAGGTGCCCCCTGGGCGGCGCCGCGGGGGCCGCGGGGACGGGCGGGGTGCGGCAGCCCCGCCAGGCGGGCAGGGCCACCGCCACCAGGACCACGGCGGCGGTGCCGCCGGCGATGGCGAGCAGCGGGACCGGGGAGAGCGGCAGGATCGGCACCCCGTCCAGGACGAACGAGGCGGCGATCTGGCCGCAGACCAGCCCGATGACGATGCCGAGCAGCCCGAGCGCCCCGTGCTCGGCCATGAGCACGCCGAAGACCTGGCCCCGGGTGTAGCCGAGGGACTTGAGGGTGGCGATGTCGCGGGTCTGGCTCAGCACCCGGCCGCCCACCGCGTTGGCGATGGCGAGCGCGGCGGCGACCAGCCCGGTGATCCCGAACAGGGCGAGCAGCAGGCCGAGCAGCCGGTTGTCCAGCTCCATCGAGGCGCGGACCTCGCGCCAGGTGGACATCCGCTGGATCTGCCCCTCCAGGAGGGTGACGGCGCCGTGGACGGCGGGCAGCGTGGCCTCGCCGTCGGACAGGCGCAGCCCGGTGACCGACTCGCTGCGGCCCAGCGCGGGCTCGACCCTGGCCAGGACGGGCGCGAGCGTCCAGGCCAGGCCGGGCGTCCACTCGGGGTAGAAACCCTGGTCGGCGGTGTCGGCCAGGCCGACCACGACGAGCGGGTGGGTGGCGCCGTTGAGCGCGGTCACCGGGAAGGTGCCGCCCACCCCCAGGCTGAGCGCCCTGGCGAAGGAGCGCTCGACGACCACGCCGTCGGTGTCGCCGGGGCGCAGCGGGCGCCCCTCGCGGATCAGGGGGACGGCGACCTGCGGCGGCGCCGCGGACATCTCCCGCAGCGCCACCGGCGACTTCTTCCCGTCCAGCGTGAGGGTGACCGGGGCCGACCGGTAGGGTCCGGCGACCTGGACCACGCCCGGGAGTCTCGACAGCGCGGCCGGGTCGGGGGCGTCCTTGGTGTGTATCCACACGTGCGCGCCCCTGGACTCGGCGAACAGCCCGCGCCACGGGTTGGTGCCGTCCTCCAGCAGGGTCGCGGAGGTGATCAGCGCGGTGACGATCCCGGCCACGGCCAGCACCGTCAGCAGCGCCTGGCCCCTGCGGGCCCCGAGATCGGCCCGGATCCACCTGACGGAGGCGCGTACGGTGCTCACCGCGACGCCCCCCGCACGGACCGCGACGTCAGGGACCGTACGCCTCGTGAAGCCCGTGAGACATGTGAGGCCCGCGCGGCCGCGGGCCGGGAAGGCACAGCCCGGGGAGCCCGCGGATCCACGGGCCGGGAAGGCACGGGCCGGGAAGCCCGCGCGGCCGCGGGCGGGGAGGACCGGAAGCGCACCGTCAGCCTCTCAGCTCGACGACGTCGCCTGCGCTGCCCTTGGGGCGGCGGCGGGCCAGCCCGGCGCCGCCGTCGTCGACGATCTGGCCGTCCAGGAGGGAGACCACCCGGTCGGCCAGGCTGGCCACCCTGGCGTCGTGGGTGACCAGGATGACGGCCTGGCCCTCGCGGTGGACCTCGCCGAGCAGGCGCAGGACGTCGCGGGTGTTGCGGCTGTCGAGGTTGCCGGTGGGCTCGTCCGCGAGCAGCAGGCTCGGCTCGTTGGCCAGCGCGCGGGCCAGCGCGACCCGCTGCTGCTCGCCCCCGGCGAGCTGGGAGGGGGCGGCGTCGGCGCGGGCGGTCAGGCCGAGCTCGCCGAGGAGGTGTTCGCGGCGCCGGCGGGCCTCGCGCGTGGAGGCGCCGGCCAGCAGCGCGGGCAGCTCGACGTTGTCGGCCACCGTCATGTTGGCGACGAGGTTGAAGAACTGGAAGACGAAGCCGATCTTCCGGCGGCGCAGCAGCGCCCAGGCGCTCTCGTTGAGCGTGTCGGCCCGCTGCCCGTCGAGCCAGATCTCGCCGCTGGTCCTGGCCTCGAGGCCGCCGATCATGTGGACCAGGGTGGACTTGCCGGAGCCGGACGGGCCCATGACCGCCACGAACTCCCCCGGGCCCACGCGCAGGTCGACCCCCCGCACCGCGGGCACCGGCACCCCGCCGTCCTGGTAGATCTTGACGAGATTGACGGTTTCGACCACGGGAACCGTTTCGCCCACGGGAACCACGGGAGACGTCAACTCAGGTCCTCCTGGCAGCGTTCGAGCCAGTCGAGGTCGGCCTGGAGGTGCAGCATGGCCCCCTCGACCAGCAGGAGCGCGACGCGGTTGTCCGGGTCGGTCCGCTCGGCGAGCTCGTTGAGGTCACGCATGAGTCCGAGGTAGTGACGGCGCTGGCGGTTGATCATCGCCATCCTGTCGGCGATGCCGGTCATCGGGGCCAGCACGAGCTTCATGAAGAACTCGTCCCGGACCCTGGGCCCCTCGGTGGGCTCGTCCACCCACGTGTCGAGGATCTCGCGGCCGGCGGCCGTCAGATAGTAGACCTTCTTGTTCGGCCGGTTGGACTGCTCGACGTCCACGGCGCGCACCAGGCCGTCCTTCTCCAGCCGGCCGAGCGTGACGTAGATCTGCCCGATGTTCGGTGAAGGGTAGGCGCTGCCGAAGATCTGTTCAAGTGCCTGTTTGAGCTCGTAGCCGTGGGCAGGTTCCTTCGCGAGGAGCGCCAGCAGTGTCAGCCGCACGCCCCACCTCCTCGGAGAGCTCGTTACGTGAGCGTTACGGGGTTATCCGTTGACGGTGATGTTATCGCTATGCATAACATGCATGCATCTACCTAACACGTATGTAACCAACTGGAAACCGGGAGGTCATGGTGCGCCGACTCACCCCCGTCGCGCTCGCCGTGCTTCTCGTGTCGCTTCTCGTGGCGGGGTGCTCGGCGGCCGGCGCGCGGGAGACCGAACGCTTCGGCGGGACCGGCCCGTTCACCCTGGTGATCGGACGTCCCGCGACCGCCTACCTGCAGCCGCTGCTCGACCGGTGGAACCAGACCCACCCCGGGGAGCGGGCGACCCTGCTCGAACTCCCCGAGGCGGCCGACGAGCAGCGTGCCCAGATGGTTGCCAACCTCCAGGCCAGAAGCGACCGGTACGACGTGATCGGGCTGGACGTGATCTGGACCGCCGAGTTCGCCGAGGCCGGCTGGATCCTGCCGCTGGAGCGCGCGATGTTCCCGCTCGACCGGTTCCTGCCGCCGGTCGTCGACACGGCGGTCTACCGGGGCAAGCTCTGGGCGGTTCCGTACACCAGCAACGCCGGTCTCCTCTACTACCGCAGGGACCTGCTGGCCAAGGAGGGCTTCAAGCCGCCGAGGACCTGGGAGGAGCTGCGCGCCCAGGCGCGCGTCCTGCACGACAGGTACGGCATCGGCGGGTACGCGGGGCAGTTCCTGGCCTACGAGGGCCTGACCGTGAACTTCGCCGAGGCCGTGCAGTCGGCGGGCGGGCAGATCCTCAGCCCGGACGGCACCAAGGTGACCATGGACGTGGCCAGGGCGAAGGCCGGCCTGGACTTTCTGGTGGGCGGGTTCCGGGAGGGGTGGATCCCGCAGGAGTCGCTCTCCTTCAAGGAGGACGAGGCGCAACTCGCCTTCGAGGAGGGACGGCTGGCCTTCGCCCGCAACTGGCCGCACGCCTACGGACCGGCCACCACCTCGTCGGTCGCCCGCAAGTTCGGGGTGACCCGGCTGCCCGGTCTCGACGGCCCCGGCACCGGCTCGCTCGGCGGCTACAACCTCGCGGTGAGCGCCTTCTCCAAGCGGCAGAAGTCGGCCACCGAGTTCATCCGCTACTTCACCGGCCTGGAGAACCAGCGGCGGGTGCTCGCCGACGGCTCGTTCCCGCCCGTGTGGGCCGAGCTGTACGACGACCCCGGTCTGATCAAGCGTTTCCCCTACCTTCCGGTCCTGAAGCAGAGCATCCTCTCCGCCCGGCCCAGGCCCGCCAGCGCCAACTACGACCAGGTGAGTCTGGTGATCGCCAGTGCGGTCTCCAACGCCCTCACACCGCCCTTCACCGAGCACGACAGCGAGGACGTCGTCTCCTCCATGAAGGGCCAACTCGAAGAGATCATCCGGGCTCAATGACGCCGGGCCGACCCCCGGCAGAAGCCGTCATCCCCATTTCGGCTGCTTGTTCGTCCTATACAGCTCAATTTTCAGCCTCAACGTCTCAGGAGGTCTGTTCAGCATGCGCAGAACCATTGCCGCGGTGACGACGGCGGGACTCGCTCTGGCACTCGCCGCGTGTGGCGGCGGCGAGTCGGCCGCCCCGGCACCGGCCACGAGCGACGGCGCGTCCACGTCCGCGCCGGCCGCCGCCAAGACCCTCGAAGGGGTGACCGTCGAGGTCGCCGCCAAGTGGACCGGCGCCGAGCAGGCCAACTTCGAGGCGGTGCTCAAGGCGTTCCAGGCGAAGACCGGCGCCAAGGTCACCTACGCCTCCACCGGCGAGGACACCGGCGCCTACCTCGGCCCGCGCATCGAGGGCGGCAACCCGCCGGACGTCGCGATCCTGCCCCAGCCCGGCCTGGTCCAGCAGTACGCGGACCAGAAGGCGCTCAAGCCGCTCACCGCCGAGGTCCAGAAGCAGATCGACGACAACTACACCCCGTACTGGAAGGAACTCGGCTCCGCCGACGGCCAGTCCTACGGCGTGCTGGTGAAGGCGGCCCACAAGTCGCTCATCTGGTACCGCGACCAGGCCTTCCAGGACGCCGGCGCGACACCCCCGGCCACCTGGGACGATCTGATCAAGACCGCCCAGACGATCGCCGACTCCGGCACCCCGCCGTTCTCCCTCTGCGGCGCCTCCGGCTGGACCCTGACCGACCTGTTCGAGAACGTCTACCTGTCCACCGCGGGCCCGGAGAACTACACCAAGCTCTCCAAGCACGAGATCCCGTGGACCGACCCCAGCGTGACCACCGCGCTGGAGAAGATCGGGCAGCTCGTCGGCAAGAAGGAGTTCCTGCTCGGCGGCTCCGCCGGCGCCCTGCAGACCGACTTCCCGACCTGTGTGACCCAGGTCTACGGCCAGGACAAGTCGGCGATGGTCATCGAGGCCGACTTCGTGGGTGTCACGGCCGAGCAGTCGGGCGCGAAGCTCGGCGAGGAGGCCAAGTACTTCCCGTTCCCGAAGGCCGGCGAGACCGAGCCGGTCGTGCTGGGCGGCGACATCGCGGTGGCGCTGAAGGACTCCAAGGGCGCGATGGCGCTGCTGGAGTTCCTCGCCTCCAAGGAGGGCGGCGAGGTCTGGGCGAAGCTCCCCGGCTACCTCTCTCCCAACCGCAACGTCTCGCCCGCCAGCTACCCGGACGAGCTGACCAAGAAGCTCGCCGAGACGATCATCGCCGCCGGCGACACCGTCCGCTATGACATGTCCGACCTCGCGCCCAGCGCCTTCGGCGGGACCGACGGCAAGGCCGAGTGGAAGTATCTGCAGGACTTCGTCCGCGACCCCTCGGACGTCAAGGGCATCCAGGCCAAGCTCGAAGACGCCGCCAAGCAGGCCTGGAAGTAGGGGAGCGGCCGTGACCGATCGGTTAGACGGCCCGCAGGGCTCGCGTGGCGGCGACGCCGCCCGCGACCCCTCCTCCGGACCTGACGACACCCGGCGGCCGGCGCAGGACGCCGGCCCCGCCCACGCTCCGGAAACCACCCCGGAGTCCCCCGAGCCCCCCGAGCTCCCCAAGGCGACGGCCTCCGGCGAGGGGGACGGCCACCCGGCCCTGGCCGACGTCAGGTCGGACGACCCCGCCGAGCCGGTCACCGAGCCTGTCGCCGAGCCGGAGCTCGCCACGGCCGGGGCGGCCGCTCCTGCGGCGGCACCGGCCAAGGTGCCCGCCGGGGCCTCCCGGCTGGGGCCGCCGCCGACGCTGGCGCTCTGGTTCCTGCTGCCGGGCGCGCTCGTGCTCGGCGTGATGGTGATCTACCCGATCATCTACTCGATCTACCGGAGCCTCTACGACGCCGGCGGCCGCACCTTCGTCGGGGCGGACAACTACGCGACGATCTTCAGCGACTCCTCCACCCTGACCACGATCAGGAACAACCTGATCTGGGTCGCGGTGGCGCCCGCCCTGGTCACCGTGATCGGCCTCATCTTCGCGGTGCTGACCGAGCGGATCCGCTGGGCGACCGCGTTCAAGCTGGTCGTGTTCATGCCGATGGCCGTCTCGCTGATGGCCTCCGGCGTCATCTTCCGCCTGGTCTACGAGCAGGCCCCCGACCGGGGCGTGGCCAACGCCGTGATCACCTCGGTGACCGGCCTCTTCGGCTCGGACCAGGGCTATCCGGACGCCCGTCCCCGGGAGAACGACCAGTCCCCGGTCGCCCCCGGGCAGGGCGGCGGGGTGGTGGCCAAGCAGCCCGCGCAGCCGGGGCAGGCGGTGCTCCTGCCGCTCGTGGGCGTGAAGCCCGCCACCCTCGCCTCGGCCTCGACGGCGAAGGCGGCCCAGCCGGGCCCCGGCGAGCTGGCCGGGACCGTCTGGTTCGACTTCACCCAGGGCGGCGGCGGCGCGCCCAACCAGGTGGACGGCACCGAGAAGGCCCTGGCCGGGATGACGGTCGAGGCGGTGCAGAACGGCGCCGTCAAGGCCACCGCCACCAGCGAGGCCGACGGCACCTTCCGCTTCACCGGGCTCGCCCCGGGCGAGTACCAGGTGCGGCTGCCGCAGTCGAACTTCGACGCGGCCTTCGGCGGCATCCCCTGGCTGGGCCCGACGCTGATCACCCCGGCGATCATCGGCGCGTTCGTCTGGGTGTGGGCCGGGTTCGCCATGGTGCTGATCGCGGCCGGGCTCGCGGCCATCCCGCGTGACGCGCTGGAGGCTGCCCGCATCGACGGCGCCACCGAGTGGCAGGTGTTCCGGAAGATCACCGTTCCGTTGCTCTCCCCGGTGCTGCTCGTCGTGTTCGTCACGATGATCATCAATACCTTGAAGGTCTTCGACCTGGTCTTCGTCATCGCGCCGGGATCGGTGCAGCCGCAGGCCAACGTGATCGCGCTGGAGATGTGGCGGGTCTCGTTCGGCGGGGGCAGCAACCAGGGGCTGGGCAGCGCGCTCGCCATCTTCCTGCTGGTCCTCGTCCTGCCCTTCATGATTCTCAACATCCGCCGGTTCAGGAGGGACAACCAGTGACGACCTCCACCCTTGACGCCCCGCCCCGCGGCGCCCTCGGCAGGATCGTGGACCGGCTGGGCGGCGGCCTGGTCCAGGCGGTGCTGGTGGTGATCGGCCTGTTCTGGCTGGTTCCCACGCTGGGACTGTTCGTGGTCTCGATCCGCGACGAGACGGCCAACAACTCCACCGGCTGGTGGACGATCCTCACCAAGCCGGCCGAGCTGACCTTCAAGAACTACTCCGACCTGCTGGCCACCGGGTTCACCGCGTCGTTCTGGAACACCGTGTTCATCACGGTGCCCTCCACCGTCCTGGTGATCGGCATCGCCGCCATGGCGGCGTACGCGTTCGCCTGGATGGAGTTCCCCGGCAGGGACGCGCTGTTCCTGGTGGTGGTCGGCCTGCTGGTGGTGCCGACCCAGATCGCGCTCATCCCGATCGCGAAACTGTACGGCTCCGCCGGGATCTTCGGCTCCATCGTGAGCGTGGTGCTCTTCCACGTCGCCTTCGGACTTCCCTTCGCCATCTTCCTGCTCCGCAACTTCTTCGCGGGCATCTCGCGCTCGCTGCTGGAGGCGGCGCGGATGGACGGCGCGGGGGAATGGAAGATCTTCTCCACCGTGGTGTTCCCGCTGGCCAAGCCGGCGGTCGCCTCACTCGGGATCTTCCAGTTCCTCTGGGTCTGGAACGACCTGCTCGTCTCGCTGGTCTTCGCCAACACCGAGAACCAGCCGATGACCAAGGCCCTGCAGTCCCAGATGCGGCAATTCGGGACCAACGTGGACATTCTTGCGCCAGGGGCCTTCCTGTCGCTGATCATCCCGTTGATCCTCTTCTTCGCCTTCCAGCGGTACTTCGTCCAGGGGATGATGGCCGGCTCGGTGAAGTGATCCACAGGGGCAGGCCCGGTGCGACGCGCGCTGATTTCCAGCACTTTCCAGCACGCGCCGTACCGGGCCTAAAACCTCGATAGGGTCCTGCACATGGCCGCACGCCCCTTGAACGAAGTCGTGGAAGCCGGGTGGGCCAAGGCCCTCGAACCCGTCGCCGAGAAGATCGCCGAAATGGGCGAGTTCCTCCGGAAGGAGGTGGCGGAAGGCCGGCAGTACCTCCCTGCGGGCGCCAACGTGCTCCGGGCCTTCCAGCAGCCCTTCGACCAGGTCAAAGTGCTGATCGTGGGCCAGGACCCGTACCCCACGCCGGGGCACCCGATCGGCCTGAGCTTCTCCGTGGCCGCGGACGTGCGCCCGATCCCGGGCAGCCTGCGCAACATCTACAAGGAGCTCACCGAGGACCTCGGGCTGCCGATGCCGGGCAACGGCGACCTGACCCCCTGGACCGAGCAGGGCGTGCTCCTGCTCAACAGGGTGCTCACCGTCATGCCGGGCAAGCCCGCCTCGCACCGCGGCAAGGGCTGGGAAGAGGTCACCGAGCAGGCCATCAAGGCCCTCGTCGCCCGCGACAAGCCGATGGTGGCGATCCTGTGGGGACGCGACGCCCGCAACCTGCGCCCGATGCTCGGGTCCGTCCCGGCCATCGAGTCGGCCCACCCCAGCCCTCTGTCGGCCCGCAGCGGCTTCTTCGGCTCCCGCCCGTTCAGCAGGACGAACGAGCTTCTCCAGCAGCAGGGCGCGGGCCCCGTGGAGTGGAAGCTCCCCTAGGCAGTTCCCACCCCACCCAGGCACTAGGATTTCCACCATGAGTGATGTATCGGGCACCGAACGCTATCTGCGTCTGACCGTTGAGCTGACCGTGGAGGTGCAGGACCTCGCCGCCCTGCAAACCGCCGCGCTGAAAGAGATCAACCACCCTGACGCCGATCTGGACGACGACGAGCGTAAGGAGCAGGCCGAGCTGGTCTCGGCCGACGACACCGGCGCCAGCGCGCTGCAGTGGCTGATCGAGCCGGACCACGTCCTGGGCCTGATCGAGCACGTCGACCAGATCGAGCCCCGTGAGGCCGTGCTGGGCGTCGAGCCCTCCGACGGTCCCTCGGACGAGGACGAGGACGACGACCACGCGGGCCACGACCACAGGCACTGAGACCACGGCACTGAGACGATCACCGCCACCCCGGCGGTGGTGGGCCTTCCCGGCCAGGCGCCCCGCCGGGAAGGCCCCCCACCGCCGGGGCTTTTTCATCACCGGGGCTTTCGGCCGCCGGAGCTTTTCATCACCGGAGCTTTTCACCGCCGGGGTTTCGGCCGCTGAGGTTTCGGCCGCCGGGGCTTTTCACTGCCGAGGGCCCGCAGGAAAGGCCCGCGCCTCAGCCGGTGACGATGACCTTCTCCCGGCGAGCCGCCAGGGCGTCCCGCTGCCGGGCCAGCTCTTCGAGGCGAAGGTCCAGACCGTTGACCGTGCGCCTCACCCACTCGGCGACGTCCGCGACGGCCGCGCCGGTCTCCGAGATCCGATGATGCTTGATCGCGTCGGTGATGATGTTGTCGAAGAACATGTCGGCGAACCAGCGGGTGTCCACCTTGGGAAGCTTCGGGGTGACGTTCACGCCGATGTCGACGAGCTCCCTGGAGAAGGTGTCCAGCAGCTGCTGGGCGTGCCAGGCGGCCTCGTCCGCGTTGCGCAGGTGGCCGTGCTCCACCATGTCCGCGAAGCCGCCCCCGGCCAGCATGTCCCACCTGGAGGCGCCGCGGGCGCCGCCGAGGCAGCGCAGGACCTCGCCGACCCCGTGCAGCGCGTCGACCCCGGCCTGGTGGGCCTCCTGATGCTCCACGAGGTCGGCGCGGGTGTCGGCGAGACGGTGGCCGATCTCGACCAGCTCGCGCCCCTCGGGGGCGCCGGAGGCGACCAGCCGGCGCTCCTCCCGCTCCAGCAGCGCGTCGTACTCCTCCCGCGCCGTCCCCAGCCCGGCGAGCCCCTCGTCGACGGCCGCCCGGTCCGCGTTCAGCCATTCGAGGCGGTTGCGCTGGCCGTCCAGGCGTTGCCGTACGGCCAGCGCCTCGGCGCGCTCCCTGACGAGCCGCTCCTCCCTGGACCCGGTGAGCCCGGACAGGAGGGCCGCGAAGCCGCCGCCCTCCAGTTTGGAGACGTCCCGTTCCTCCTTGGCGAGCTGCTCCTCGAGGTCACCCAGGAGCGTCCCGACCTCGTCGAGCTGCACGGCCACCGCCTCGCGCCGGCTGGTCAGTTGTTCGAGCCGGCGCACCCGTTCGCGGGCGGCGAGCAGGGCGTCGGCGGCGTTGTCATAGGGGGTCACACCTGTGCGACGCGTGGGAAGGACGATTCGTTCCGGACCTTCCCGGATCATCGCTCACGGCGCTCGCCCGGCCCGGCTCAGCCCATGGGCACCAGCGGCGCCGGATAGCCCGGGACGCCCGAGGGGAGCCTCCAGGGCTCGTGGACCATCCGCGTGGGCACGGCGTCGAGTTCGGGGACGTAACGGCGGACGTACTCGCCGTCCGGGTCGTACCGTCTGGCCTGCCGGATGTGGTTGACGGGCCGGTTGGGCCGGGTGTCGTTGCCGGTCCCCGCGACCCACTGCCAGTTGCCGTAGTTGTTGGCGACGTCGCCGTCGAGCAGCAGGTCGAAGAAGTGGTCGGCGCCGACGCGCCAGTCGACGCCCAGCCGCCGGACGAGGAACGAGCCCACGATCAGGCGTGCCCGGTTGTGCATCCAGCCCTCGGTGAGCAACTGCCGCATCCCGGCGTCCACGATCGGAACCCCGGTCAGGCCCTCCTTCCACGCCTGCGCCGCGTGGTCGTCGTCGCGCCACTCGTGCCCGCGCGGCCGGTAGTCGTCCCGGTTGATACGCGGGAAGGCCCGTGTCACCTGGTAGAAGAAGTCACGCCAGCACAGCTGCCTGACGAACTCGTCGGCACCCCTGCGGTCCTCGCCCTCTTCCTCTATCTCCCCCACGTCCCTCGCGTCACCCGCGCCCCCCGCCTCCCTGGCGAGCGCCTCCAGCTCCAGCGGCGAGACGCAACCGAAGCGCAGGTAGGGGCTGAGCCTGGAGGTGCGGTTGCCCGCCATGTCGTCGTGGCCGTCGGCGTAGTCCTCCACGCAGTGCCTCAGCCACTGCTCCATCCTCCGGCGCCCTACCTCCTCACCGCCCCTGAACAGCTCGTACGGCTCACGCCCCGGCTCGGGCAGCTTTCCGGCCCTCAGGCCGCCGGGGACGTGCACCATGCCGGGGGCCTTGAGCACCTCCCTGCGCGGCTGCCGGGCCCAGGCCCGCAGGTAGGGCGTGAAGACCCGGTAGTGGTCGCCTCCGCCCGTCGGCCTCAGGGCGTCGGGGGGCACGATCGTCAGGCCGGGGAACAGGCGGAACGCCATCCTGAGGCGCTCGCACTCCTCGGCCAGGCGCCGCTGCCTGCGTCGCGCGAGGGTGCTGACGTCCAAACTGGTGTGGACGGCCCGGGCCCCCGTCTCCTCCGCCAGGCGCATCGTCTCGGCGATCGTGTCACCGTGGCGCACGATCAGCTCACCGCCCCGCCCGCGGAGCGATCCACGCAGGTCGGCGAGACATTCGGCGAGGAACCCCCCGCGGTTGCCCGAGTCGCCCGAGGGGATGGCGGGGTCCGCGACGAAGAGCGGTATGACATGACGTGCGCGCTCGCACGCCGCGGCGAGCGCCGGGTGGTCGTGCACCCGGAGGTCGCGGCTGAACAAAACGATCACAGTATCGGTCACGTTTTTCCTTCGCCCGGTAACGCTCCGTCGGTTGCGTCCACCAGGGGCCCGGAACTCGAAAGAACGTTCAGGGAGCGACCGCTCCCCTCGCCTGTCACGCTGGTACCGCACATAGCAGGCTCGAAATGGGATGAGATGGACGAGCAGCGTCAAGTGGTAGCCGACGAGGAGCCCGGATACGGCATCGGAGCCGTCGCCCGGCGCCTCGGAGTACCCGCCCCCACGCTGCGGACCTGGAACCTACGTTACGGCGTGGGCCCGAGCCGCCGGAGCCCGGGGGGACACCGGCGCTACGACGCCCGCGACCTGTGGCGCCTGGAGGAGATGAACCGGCTCATCAGGAGCGGGATTCCGGCCTCCGACGCGGCACGGAGGGTCCTGCGGATCGAGGTCGTCCCCTCCGCGCCTCCGGAGGAGCGGGAACGGGAGCCGGAGCGGGAACCCGAGTGGCCGGCCCCGAAGGGGATCCCGTCCCTCAAGGCCGACCGGCCGCCCGGCGTGCCGACGGTGGCGATGCTGGCGCGGGCAGCGACGATGCTGGACAGCGGGGCCGTGCACGACTGGATCGGCGCGGCGCTGGCCAGGCACGGCGTGCTGTGGACCTGGGAGCGCCTGGTGATGCCGGTCTTCGAGACGATCTGCAGGCGCCAGTCCGAGAGCGGGGCGAGCATCGAGGTCGAGCACCTGTTCTCCGACCGGCTGATGGCCGCGCTGATCGGGCTCACCGAACGCCCCGCCCGCCCGGCCGGCCCGCGTCCCGTGCTGCTCGCCTGCGCCGAGAACGACCTGCACAGCCTGCCGATCTACGCGCTCGCCGCCGCGCTGACCACCGAGCATCGGGTGGAGACCCGGGTGCTGGGCGCCCGGACCCCGTATCCGGCGCTGGCGGACGCGATGCGGCGGCTGGGTCCCTCGGTGGTCTTCGTCTGGTCCCAGCTGCCCGAGACCGGGGATCCCGCCCCGCTCGCGTCGCTGCCCGTGCTCCGCCCGCCGAGCCTGGTCGTCGCCGGCGGCACGGGCTGGTGGGACGGCCTGCCCGCGTCCATCCCGCGCGTCGCGTCGTTCCAGGACGCGATCACCCGCGTCGTGGCCGCCGCCCTGGCCTGATCCTTTCCCGCACGCCTCCGACACGCCCCGCACCTGCGGGAACCTCCGCGCCGCACCTGCGGGAACCTCCGCGCCGCACCTGCGGGCACCTGCGCGCCGTACCTGCGGGAACCACCGCGCCGTACCTGCGGGAACCACCGCGCCGTACCTACGGGCACCTGCGCCCCGTACCTGCGGGAACCTCCGTGCCGCTCGCTTGCGATCACGGCCTTCGAGCGAGTATGAATAAGTTTTGAGTAGCTTTTCTCGGTAAGAGGAGGCATCATGACAGACCCCCTGAACACCCGGTTCGCCGCGGGCGACGAGGCGGCGCTGGTCGAGTGCTTCCAGGCCCACGGGCCCCTCGTCCGCTCCTACCTGCGACGGTTCGTTCGCCCCCAGGATGTGGACGACCTTCAGCAGATCGTGTTCGCGGAGGTCTGGCGTTCCCGGCACCGCTTCGACCCGGCGCGCAGCCTCCCCGCCTGGATGCTCGGCATCGCCCACAAGCGGGCGGTCGACCAGCTGCGGATCCGCACCCTGCAAACGGTGCCGCTGGATGCCGTCGCGGACCGCGCCGGCGCCGACGGCCGGACCGACGGCGACGGCCTGGCGGAGCGCGACCAGGTGCAGCGGGCGCTGGCCGAGCTGCCCGCGCCGCAGCGCCAGGCGATCGAGCTCGCCTACTACGGCGACCTGACCCAGCGGGAGATCGCCGAGAGGCTGAGCGTCCCGCTCGGCACGATCAAGGCACGTACGGCACGCGGCCTGCGCCGCCTGTCCGGGATCCTCGGCACGGCCGCGACGGGCGGCCGGCACACCGACCCCCGCCGGAGTGAAGTGGCCGCCGCGCGTGGCGCGGACGGTACGGACGTGATGGACGAGGTGGACACGATGCACGGAACCGGCCGGACCGGCGGGACCGACGAGACGGGCGGGCAGGTCGTCAGGCCGAGGATCGCGGTGTCCAGCTGCCTGATGGGCGAGCCGGTCCGTTTCGACGGCGGGCACAGCCGCAACCGGTTTCTCAACGGCGAGCTCGACAGGCACGTCGAGTGGGTGCACATCTGCCCGGAGATGGAGATCGGGCTCGGCAGCCCACGCGAGACCCTCCGCCTGGAGCTCTCACCGGACGGGACGCGGCTGGTCTCCAGGAAGAGCCGGGTGGACCTCACCGACAGGATGACCGCCCTCGCCGAAGAACGGGCTCCGGCCCTGCGCGAGGTGGACGGCTACGTCCTCAAGTCCAGGAGCCCCAGCTGCGGGGTGCACGGCATCCCCGTCCACGCCGGGGGCACGACCGTGGATCACAAGGGCACGGGGGTGTTCGCGGCCGCGGTCCTCGGCACCCATCCGCTGTTGCCCGTCGAGGACGAGGGACGGCTCAACGACGTCCTGCTCCGCGAGACCTTCGTGGAACGGGTCTTCGCCCGCGCCCGGCTCCGAGCGCTGCTGGAGAGCGACTGGCGCCCTCGTGACCTGGTGGCCTTCCACGCCCGGCACAAGATGCAGATGCTGGCCCACAACCCGGCGGCCTTCCGGGAGGCGGGCAGGGTGGTGGCCCAGGCGGGCACGCGGCCCCGCGAGGAGCTGGCCGCCGACTACGCCCGCGTCTTCGGCACGGCGTTCGCCGCCAAGGCCAGCATCGGCCGGCACGTCAACGTCCTGCAGCACTGCGTGGGCATGGTGGGCGACGCACTCGACCCGGTGCGCCGGGCCGACCTGGCCGAGGTCATCGCCTCCTACCAGGCCGGGCAGGTGGCGCTGAGCGTCCCGGCGACCCTGATCCGCCACCACGCCCAGGGCCTGGCCGCCGACTACGTGCGGGACCAGACGTACTTCTCCCCGTACCCCGAGGACCTCCGGCTGCGCAACCACGTGCCGGCCTGAGCCCGCGGCCCGGACGGCAGGCTCCCGCGGCCGACTCGGACGGCCGGATCCCGCGGCCGGTCCGGACGGCAGGCTCCCGGACGGCCGCTCCCTCACCACAGCGAGGGAGCGGCGAGCCGTCACCGCAGGGGAAAGGCGATCTCACCACCGCGAGGGAACGGTGAGCTCACCACCCCGAAAAAGCGGCGAGGAAACGGTGAGGGAACGGCTCAGAGGGCCGGATCCAGCCTCACCACCGCGAGGGAGCGGGGGGGCAGGAACAGCTCCTCCCCCTCCGTGGTCGCCGACGGGTCGGAGGCGAGCAGGATGTGGCCGGGCGCGAACCGGCCCGTCCCCAGCTTGACCGTGAGCGCGACCGGGCCGAGGTTGGCCGCCACCCTGAGCCCTCCCCGGTGCACGACCAGCCAGGACTCGCCGTGGTCGACCCGTACCCGATCCAGCCTCGGGTCCGTCAGCTCGGGATGGGCGCGGCGCAGCGCGATGAGTGCGCGGTACCAGTCGAGGTGGGCCCGGTGGGCGTCGTCGTCCAGCTCGCTCCAGTCGAGCTTGGAGCGCAGGAACGTCAGCTCCTCGCCCGGATCGGGAGCCTTGTCCGCCCAGTCGTCGTAGCCGAAGCCGACGAACTCCCGCCGCCGCCGCTCGCCCTCGCCCTCGCGCAGCTGCGGCTCGACGTGGTCGGTGAAGAACAGGAACGGCGCCCGCGTCCCCCACTCCTCCCCCATGAACAGCATGGGCGTGAACGGCGAGGTCAGCAGGAGCCCCGCGGCCAGCCGCAGCGCCTCGGGCGCCATCCGGTCGCCCTCGGCGCGGTTGCCGATCTGGTCGTGGTTCTGCGCGCAGCAGACGAAGCGGTAGCCGGGCACGTGGGACGCCGGGCGGCCGTGCGAGCGTCCCCGGAAGGAGGAGTAGGTCCCGTCGTGGTAGTAGGCGCGGGTCAGCACCTTGGGCAGGGCGCCGTAGAAGTCGTCGTAGTAGCCGTGCCGCTCACCGGTCGCCGCCACGTGCAGGGCGTGGTGGACGTCGTCGTTCCAGGCCGCCGCGAGACCGAACCCGCCGGCCTCGCGCGGGGTCATCAGCCGGGGGTCGTTGAGGTCGGACTCGGCGATGAGCGTGAGCGGCCTGCCCACCGCCGCCGACAGCGCCTCCGTCTCGACGGCGATCTCCTCCAGCAGGTGCACGGCCCGGTCGTCGTGCAGCGCGTGCACGGCGTCCAGCCTCAGGCCGTCGATGTGGTAGTCGCGCAGCCACTGCAGCGCGTTGCCGACGAAGTAGGCGCGCACCTCGTCGGAGCCGGGGCCGTCCAGGTTGACGGCCTGCCCCCAGAAGGAGGAGGCGCTGGAGTGGAAGTACGGGCCGAAGGGGGCGAGGAAGTTGCCCGAGGGGCCGAGGTGGTTGTAGACGACGTCGAGGATCACGCCGAGCCCGCGGCGGTGGCAGGCGTTCACCAGGCGCTTGAGCCCGTCGGGGCCGCCGTAGTTCTCGGTGACGGCCCACAGGTCCACGCCGTCGTAGCCCCAGTTGCGCCCGCCGGGCACCGGCGGCACCGGCATGATCTCCACGAAGTCGACGCCGAGCTCCACCAGGTGCTCCAGCTTGCCGATCGCCGCGTCGAAGGTGCCCTCGGGGGTGAAGGTGCCGATGTGCAGCTCGTAGATGACCGAACCCGGCAGGTCACGGCCCTTCCACAGCGCGTCGCCCCACTCGAAGCGATCGTGGTCGTAGACCCGGCTCGGCCCGAAGATCCCCTCGGGCTGCCAGCGGGTCCTGGGGTCGGGCAGCGCCTCGCCCCCGTCCAGCCGGAACCGGTAGTCGGTCCCGTGCCCGGCGCCGGACACCTCCGCCGTCCACCAGCCGCCTCCGGCGGACGACATCGGGTAGCGGACCTCGCCGATCTCCACATCCACCGCCGTCGCCTGCGGTGCCCATACCTCGAACATCGGTCAGTCCCTTTCCAGCAGCGCGACAGGGTGGACGGACAGCAGGTGGGCCAACGGGATCCGGCCGGTGTACTCGGCACCCGACAGCAGGTCCCGCCACGTGCCGTGCGGCAGGGTGAGCGCGGTGCTCCCCCAGCCGCCGCGCCGCTCCAGGCCGACGGGCAGCCGGGTGGCCACCG
The DNA here is from genome assembly GCF_040639575.1 of Streptosporangium sp. NPDC023825. Lineage (NCBI taxonomy): Bacteria > Bacillati > Actinomycetota > Actinomycetes > Streptosporangiales > Streptosporangiaceae > Streptosporangium > Streptosporangium sp. NPDC023825. The sequence continues at coordinate 82,214 of NZ_JBFAAE010000034.1, forward strand.
CCACGGCCCGCTCCCCCCTGGCGAAGGCGATCGCGTGCTCCCCGGCCTCGATCGGGACGTACGGCGCCTCGGGGTCCAGCCTCCGCCGCAGGTCCAGGGCCTGGGCGGTGACCGCCAGCTTGGCCTCGTCCCACGACAGGCTGCCTGCGGCGGCGGGGCTCGGGTGGGCCTCGTCCGGGTGGGCCTGGCTCGCGTGGGCCTGGGCCGACGAGAGCATCCGGCGGCGCAGCGGGAAGTCGACCGGGCGCCGGTTGTCCGGGTCGACCAGGGAGAAGTCGGTGATCTCGTTGCCCCAGTACAGGTCGGGCACGCCGGGCATCATGAGCTGGACGAGCTTCTGGCTCAGCGAGTTGGACCTGGCGTACGGCTCGATCCTCGCGGCGAACTCCGCGACCGAGGCGCCGCACTCCTCGACGGCCCGGCCGACGAAGTCGCGGATGCCGCGCTCGTAGGCCGGGTCGGGGGTGGCCCAGGAGATCGAGGTCTTGGCCTCGCGGGCCGCCTTGAACAGGTAGTCGAAGAACCTGCCGGGCCCGATCGGCCAGGAGGCCATCAGGTTCTGCCAGGCCAGGTAGTCGAGGGCCGGGTCGAAGGAGACCTTCGAGGACCACTCGCCGACCGCCGCCGCCCACTCCCCCGGCATCTCGGACAGCACGGCGAGGCGGGCCCGCACGTCCTCGGAGCGCTTGGTGTCGTGCGTGGAGAGCGTCGTCATCGTGCCCGGCGGCATCTCCCGGCAGAACGCGTGGAACTCCTCGACCGACCCGCCGAACCGGTCGGGCTCGCCGCCCACCTCGTTGAGGCAGGACAGGGGGTACCAGCGGTAGAGGGCGGTGTCCTCGACCCCCTTGGCCATCACCGGGCCGCAGGTCTGCTGGAAGCGGGTGACAGCCTCGGCGGGCCCGGTCAGGACCCGCTCGACGACCTCCGCCACCGGGGCGCCCTCGGGCAGCCGCCCGGCGGCGACCCGCCCGGCCTCCTCGACGATCCTGACCGAGGCCTCGGGCACCGGCTCGCCCGGCACCGCGTAGGCCCGGTAGACCGGCATCGCGGCGAGCAGCTCCACCAGCGTCTGCCGGTCGGAGCCGACGACGGCGTGCAGCCGGTCGATCTCCGCGCCGAAGAACAGGTTCAGCACCTCCGCCTTGGACTCGCGGACCACGGCGGCGTAGTCGTCCCGCACCCCGGTCTGCTGGGCGAACAGCTCGACCAGCGGCTCCCTGCCCGCAGGGTCGACGAACAGCCCGGTGATCCGGTTGAGCGTCTCGTAGCCGGTGGTGCCGTCGCACTCCCAGTCGGCGGGCAGCCGCTCGGAGCCGACCAGGATCTTCTCCGCCACGGTCCACACGCCCGCGCTCTCGCGCAGCCGCGACAGGTAGCCGCGCGGCTCGGCGAGCCCGTCGGGGTGGTCCACCCGCAGCCCCTGGATGACCCCCTCCCTGACGAGCGAGAGGATGACGGCGTGCGTGGCGTCGAACACCTCCGGGTCCTCCACGCGCACCGCGATCAGCGAGGACACGTCGAAGAACCGGCGGTAGCCGGGCCCGCGCCGCCAGTCGACGAGCCGGTAGTGCGTGTCGGGCAGCGGGAACTCGTGGTCGTGGTAGCGCAGCACGTCGCCGTCGGCCACCGCCTCGCCCGAGTCGCCGAGCACCGGCATGTTCACCTTGCCGCCGACACCGCCGACACCGCCGACACCGCCGACACCGCCAGCACCGTCACCGTCCTCGCCGTCCTCGACGGACCAGTCGATGTCGAACCACGACGCGTACGGCGACTCCGGCCCGTCCTTGAGCACCGACCACAGCTGCGCGTTGCCCGACTCGGGCACCGGGATCGTCATGTGGTTGGGCACGATGTCGACGACGATGCCGATGCCGTGCTGGGCCAGCGTCGCCGACAGCTCCCGCAGCCCCTCCACGCCGCCGAACTCCTCGCGGACGCGCGAGTGGTCGGTCACGTCGTAGCCGTGCCGCGACTCCGGCACGGCCTGCAGGATCGGTGACAGGTAGACGTGGCTGACGCCCAGGTCCCGCAGGTACGGGGCCAGCTCGGCCACCTTCTCGAACCCGAAGTCGGGGGTGAGCTGGAAACGGTAGGTCGAGATCGGCACCTCGTACGAACCCGGCGGCGGCGGGGGCGCGGGCACCTCCTCGGGAAGCACCAGGGGGTCGGGGACGTCCACGCCGGTCCTGGTCCCGGGAACGGACTCCGGCAGGATCTCGTCATGGGCGACCTGCGGCGGGACGGCACCGGGCGGGGTCTCGGGCGAGATCTCCGGCAGCGGGTCCGGCGGCATGCCGGGCCCGGGTTCCGGCACGGGCTCCGGCACGGGGCCCGGCTCGGGCACCGACCCCGGGGGGACGATCCCGGGCGCGGGCTCCAGCGGAACGGGCTCGGGGTGGGGCTCGGGGACGGGCTGGGTCACGGGCTCAGACACGGCGCAGCACCCTCACCGAGCGGCCGACGACCGGCACGCTCTCTCCGGCCCGGCAGACCCGGGTGTCGACCGTGATCGGCATGGCGGTGTCGATCTCCGTCAGCCACATCTCACCGTAGTCCTTGGGCAGCGTGAACTTGATGACGTCGTGGTGGGCGTTGAACAGCAGCAGGAACGAGTCGTCGACGATCCGCCGGCCCCGGCGGTCGGGCTCGGTGATGGCCTCGCCGTTCAGGAAGACGGCGAGCGACTTGGCGTACCCCACGTTCCAGTCGGCGTCGGTCATCTTCTCCCCCCTCGGAGTGAGCCAGGCGATGTCGCTGAGGTTCTCCTCCGAGCCGCGTACCGGCCGCCCGTAGAAGAACCTGCGCCGCCGGAAGACCGGGTGGTCGGCGCGGAGCTTGGCCAGCCGCCGGGTGAACTCCAGCAGCAGCCAGTTCTCCCTGATGTCCGACCAGTCGACCCAGCTCAGCTCGTTGTCCTGGCAGTACACGTTGTTGTTGCCCCGCTGGGTACGGCCCAACTCGTCGCCGTGGGAGATCATCGGAACGCCCTGGGACAGGAACAGCGTGGTCAGGAAGTTGCGTTTCTGCTGCTCGCGCAGGGACTCGATCGCCAGCGAGGCGGGCCCCTCCTCGCCGCAGTTCCAGGAGCGGTTGTCGTCGGCGCCGTCCCGGTTGTCCTCGCCGTTGGCCTCGTTGTGCTTGTGGTTGTACGAGACGAGGTCCTGCAGGCTGAAGCCGTCGTGGCAGGTGACGAAGTTGATGGAGGCGGCGGGGCGGCGGCTGTCGTCCTGGTAGAGGTCGCTGGAGCCGGTCAGCCTGGACGCGAACTCGGGCAGCGCGGCGGGCTCGCCCCGCCACAGGTCGCGGATCGTGTCGCGGTACATGCCGTTCCACTCGGTCCACCTGGCGGGGAAGTTGCCCACCTGGTAGCCGCCGGGGCCGACGTCCCACGGCTCGGCGATCAGCTTGACCTGCGACAGCACCGGGTCCTGCTGGACCAGGTCGAAGAAGGCGCTCAGCCGGTCGACCTCGTGCAGCTCGCGCGCCAGCGTCGAGGCCAGGTCGAACCTGAAGCCGTCGACGTGCATCTCGATGACCCAGTAGCGGAGCGAGTCCATGATCATCTGGAGCACGTGCGGGGAGCGCATGAACAGGCTGTTGCCGGTGCCGGTGGTGTCCATGTAGTACCGCTTGTCGCTGTCGACCAGGCGGTAGTAGTCGGCGTTGTCGATGCCGCGCATGCTCAGCGTCGGGCCCAGGTGGTTGCCCTCGGCCGTGTGGTTGTAGACCACGTCGAGGATGACCTCGATGTTCGCCTCGTGCAGGGCCTTGACCATGGCCTTGAACTCCAGCACCTGCCCGCCGCGCTGCCCCGTGCTGGAGTAGGCGTTGTGCGGCGCGAAGAACCCGATGCTGTTGTAGCCCCAGTAGTTCGTCAGCCCCCGCTCGGCGAGGACGTGGTCGGTGACGAACTGGTGCACCGGCATGAGCTCGATCGCCGTCACCCCGAGGGCGGTCAGGTGATCGATGATCTCCGGGTGGCCGATCGCGGCGTACGTGCCGCGGATCCGCTCGGGGATCTTCGGGTGGTTGATCGTCAGGCCCTTGACGTGCGCCTCGTAGATCACCGTGTCGTGGTACGGCGTGCTCGGCGGCCGGTCGTGCCCCCACCCGAAGAACGGGTTGATCACGATGGAGCGCGGCACGAACTCGGCGGAGTCGGCGTCGTTGCGGCTGTCCGGATGGCCGAAGCGGTAGCCGTACACCGCCTCGTCCCATTTCACGTCCCCCTCGACCGCCTTGGCGTACGGGTCGAGCAGGAGCTTGGCGGGATTGCACCGCTGCCCTCTCGGCGGGTCGTACGGGCCGTGCACGCGATAGCCGTAGCGCTGCCCCGGGCCGACGCCCGGCAGGTATCCGTGCCAGACGAAGCCCTCACACTCGGTGAAGGTGACCCTGGTCTCCTTGTTCTCCTCGTCGAACAGGCACAGCTCGACGCGTTCCGCGGCCTCGGTGAAAAGCGCGAAGTTGGTTCCCGCGCCGTCGTAGGTGGCCCCGAGAGGATAGGGGTCACCCGGCCAAATCTCGATCATCAGTTCCTCTTGAGCGTGGAGACCTCCGCCTTGAGGCGGAGGAGAGAACACGGCGCGACGCCGTACTGCGGATTTCTCTCGAAAGTCTGAGCGAACTCGGCCGATGGGGGGAGGGTGTCAACGCGCCGCCTTCCAGCGGTGCAGGAATATGCCCCGTGTTCGCGTGGCCATGCGCACATTCCCACTCCTGTGACGGTGATCTCAGATCCTGGCGATGACGTGCGTCGACCGAGCGTAGATCAGACCGGGGTGGAGATGTCCATCACCGGCCCGCCGGGGTCGAGCGGCGGGCGGCCGCGCCGGCCGTGGAACCGGTCGCGCGGGGGCGCGACGGCCGTGGTCCCGGCCGGACGGCCGGACAGGACGCCGGACGGGATGTCGGTCACCACACGGTTGACGGCCAATGCACGCTCCTCGCTCCTTTCGGCCCCCAGGCCACGGACGCCCTCGGGCCTTTACCACCTAACCCTCTCGTCGCAGGCGAAACGTGCCGGCCGGTACGCGGAGCGCGGGGCGTCACGGCCGATCACGCTCCCGGCGGGCGGAGCCTCTCGCCCAGCGCGCGGAGCGCGGGCCCGTAGACGCGCAGCCCGGCCCCGGCGGCGAACGCCTCGGCCGCCCGCAGATGGGCCCGCGCCCGGTCCGCGTCGCCGCCGAGCAGGGCCAGCCTGGCCAGGCACAGGTCGGTCAGCGACCAGCCCAGCAACCGGCCCGCGTGCGGGGCGAGCCTGCCGTACAGGACCCTCCCCGCCGCCTCGTCGCCGAGCGCCGCGCAGATCTCGCTGACGGCGTCCGGGACGAACCGGTAGGCCAGCTCGGGACCTATCGCCGCGAAGCCGTCGCGGGCGAGCCCGGCGAAAACGTCGCGTGCCTCGGCCGTCCTGCCCAGGTCGATCAGGGCGAGGCAGCGCAGGATCCGCCAGGGCTTCTGGCCCGGACGGCGGGCCAGCATCTCGTCGGCCAGCGCGAGCGCCTCCCCCGCCCCGCCCGGCTCGTGAACCCCGCTCGGCTCGTGAAGATCACCCGGCTCGTGGCCCCCGCCCGCCGCCCGCAGGGACAGGAAGCGGAACACCTCCCGCCGCAGCGACGCGTCGTCCCGGCCCAGCGCCCCCTCGGGGTGGGCCTCGCCGGACGCGTCGGCCGCGGCGAGCGCGTCGGCGAAGCACCCTGACAGGTAGGCCCGGACCGCGGCCTGCCAGGCGGCCAGGCTGACCATCGAGGGAAGCCTGAGCCGCTCCGCGGTCTCCCGCAGCCGGTCCAGCAGTTCCGCGGCCCGCCCGGCGGCTCCCCTGGCGGTCAGCTCGACGTACTCGTTCTCCATGCCGATCCACTCGACGGCCAGGTCACCGGTGCGGCGGCCGATCTCCATGATCTCGGCGACGACCGCCGCGCGGCGCTCGTGGTCGTGGCCGGAGCGCAGCAGGATCTCCAGGACGATCAGCGTCCTGGACAGGACGCGCTCGTCGCCGGTGAGGCGGGCCAGCCGCACCGCCTCCCCCGCCATCTCCACGCTCCGCTCGACGGGTCGTACGGTGGAGCCGGTCAGCGCCGCGGCGGCGAGCAACCGGGCCCGCCACGGCGAGTCCGCGGCCAGGTCCGAGGCGAGGACCCGGTCGACGCGCCTGGCGAGCCGGTCGATGCCGGTCATCTCCTCGTACATGGCCGAAGAGATCGGGTCGGAGAACCCCAGCACCGCCCTGGCCAGCCGGTTGTCGTCGCCGAGCCGTTCGGCGATCTCCGCGGTGGCCTCCAGCGAGGCGTGGGCCGCGGCGCTCATCCCCGCCGCGGCCTGCGCCTCGGCCAGGTCGAGCAGGAGGTCGCAGCGCAGCGCGTCGTCGGGCTCCGGCAGCCGGCCGATCAGCTCGATCGCCCTCTCCAGGCCCTCCACCGCGTCCTCGTGGGCGAACTGCGCGGTCGCCTGGGCCGCCGCGCGCCGGGTGTAGCCGATGGCCCTGCCCGCCATCCGGGAGCTCAGCAGGCCCTCGCGACAGTGATGGGCGATCTCGGTCAGGCGCGTCCCGCTCCGCTCCTCCAGCACCTCCGCGATGCGCGCGTGCAACCTCCTGCGCCGCAGCGGCGGCAGCGCCTCGCGCAGCACGTCGCGGACGATGTCGTGGACGAAGCGGCAGCTCGGCCCGTCCCCCTCGACCAGCAGCCGGGCCCCCACGGCGGCGTCGACGATGTCGAGGACCCGCTCCTCGGGCAGCCCCGCCACGCGCGTGAGGACGTCGGTCGCCGCCTCCCTGCCGAGCAGCGCCGCGACGGTCAGCACCTCCTCGGTGCCGGGCGGCAGACCGGCCATCCGGCCGCGCACGACGTCCGACAGCGCCTGGGGGGTCTCCCCCAGCTGCAGCACCTCCCCCAGGAAGAACGGGTTGCCCGCGGTCAGCCTGCCCATCTCCGCGGCCAGCGCGGGGTCGGCGCCCGCCCGTCCCAGATACTCGCGGATCTCCTCCTCCGCCAGGCCGCGCAGCAGGAGCCGCCGCACGTGCGGCAGCCGCAGCAGCGCGCCGAGGGCGTGCTCCAGCGGTTCGCCGGGGCGTACGTCGGTGTCGCGGTACGTGGCCACGACGGTCAGCTCGGGACAGAGCCGGGTGGAGGCCAGGAACTCCAGCAGGCGCAGCGACGAGGTGTCCGCCCACTGGAGGTCGTCGAGGACCACCAGGACCCGGCCGTGCTCGTTCAGCAGCCGGGCGAACGCCTCGTACAACGCGAACTGTCCCGCCTGCCCGGCGGCTCCGGCTCCGGCTCCGGCCAGCCGCGCCAGCTCACCGTCCCTGCCGACCAGGTCCCGCACGGCCTGTGTCCAGGGCCAGAAGGGCGGCGCGCCGGTGCCGCCCCAGCAGCGGCCCCACACCACCCGGTGGCCGCCCGCCCGCGCGGTCCCGGCGGCGTGCTCGGCCAGGCTGGTCTTGCCGATGCCGGGCTCCCCGGCCAGCAGCACCACCCGGTGCCCGTCACCGGCGACCGCCCGTTCCAGCACCTCCACCTCGGCGTCCCTGCCGACCAGCCCGGCGTCCTTCTCCTCCGCCGCCGCACGGCCCGCCTCCACCGCGAGGCGGGGCGCCAGCGCGGGATCCTGGCCGAGGATGCGCCGTTCCATCTCCCTCGACCGGGGATCGGGGTCCAGCCCCATGTCCTCCATCAGCAACCGGCGCCCCTCGGCGAGCACGCCGAGCGCGTCGGCCTGCCGTCCCGCCTGGTAGAGCGCGTGGGCGGCGAGCACGCGCAGCCGCTCCCTGAACGGATGGGCGCCGACCAGGTGGACCAGCCCGCCCGTCAACGCCGCCCCCCGGCCGAGCGCGAGTTCCGCCTCGGCCAGGTCCTCCTCGACCGTCAGCCGCAGCTCTGCCAGATGCGCGCTCTCCTCCACCGCCCAGGAGGTGCCCGAGAGGTCCGCGAGCGGCTCCCCGCTCCACTCCCCCAGCGCCAGCCGCAGCTCCCTGACCGCTCCCCCGTGGTCGCCCCCCGCCCCCAGGCTCCTGCCCACGGCCGCGTGCCCCCGCGCCCTGCCCAGGTCGATCGCGCCGCCGGGAACGTCCAGCGCGTAGCCCCCCGGCCTGCTGACCAGCACCACCGGGGGCACGTTCCTCGTCCTGCCCGGCTCGAACACGCGGCGGAGCTTGGAGACGTACGCCTGCACGGTGTTGAGCGCCCCCGGAGGGGGGTCGCCCTCCCAGAGCGCGTCGATCATCCGGCTCGGGCCGACCGGCCGCGGGGCGGCGAGGACGCACATGGCCAGCACCAGCCGCTGTTGGTAGGGGCCGATGTCCAGCGCCGCCCCCCCGTCGGCGAACGCCCCGACCGGGCCCAGCACACGAAAGTCCATCCGACCGCCTCGCTCACGAACTGCGCCGAATAGTAGCCTTCCGCCTTCACCCCGGCCCCCGTACATCCCCACGCCGCGATGGTCCGGTTGTGTCCTTTTTCGACGAAACCCCCGGAAAACACGGAAGTTTGGCCGCCGACAGGTGGGTAGCCCGACCGTCCTCACGAGTGGAGGACATGGGCGATGGGCGGATTCAAGAAGTTCCTGCTGAGGGGCAACCTCGTCGAGCTCGCCGTGGCCGTCGTGGTCGGGGCGACCTTCAGCGGGCTGGTGCAGGCACTGGTCAAGGACCTCATCACGCCGTTGATCGGAGCGATCACCGGCGGCAGGAATCCGGACTTCTCTCAGTACGTGTTCACGATCAACGGCTCCCGGTTCATGTACGGCGACTTCATCAACCACCTGCTGAGCTTCCTGATCATCGCCGCGGTCATCTACTGGCTGGTCGTGATGCCGATGACCCGGCTGATCGGCTTCTTCGACAGGAACAAGAAGGCCACCGAGAAGGAATGCCCGGAGTGCCTGAGCGACATCCCGGTCGACGCCAAGCGCTGCGCGTTCTGCACCGTGGAACTGTCGCGGGTCGCCGCCGCCGACAGGCCGCCCGCGTAGCACCCGCCCGGCGGGATCCCCCCGGATCACCGGGTTCCGCGGTTCGTGCCGGCTCCGGCAGGCGGCCGGTCCCACGGCCCGGGAACTGTGGATGATCATTGACGGTCGGGGGGAGGTCAGGCAAACTTGGCCACTGCGAAGCCTTCCAGGGGAGTGGTATGGACTTCTCCGTCCTGGGGCCGGTCGAAGTGAGGGCCGACCACCAGCCGCTTCCCCTGGGCGGACGCAAGCAGCGGGCCCTGCTCGCGATGCTGCTCCACCACGCCAACAGGTCCGTGGCCGACGACCTGCTGGTGGACGCGCTCTGGAGCGAGCACCCGCCGAAGACGGCCGACAACAACCTGCGCCTGTACGCCTCCCGCCTCCGCCAGTCCCTGGGCCACGAACGGGTCCTGCGCCGGCACGGCGGCTACCTGCTGGTCGTGCACCCCGGTGAGCTGGACGTCCATCGATTCCAGTCGCTGGCGAAGAACGGCCGCGACGCGTTCCTGCACGGTGACCACCACGAGGCCGCGGACTTCCTCCACCAGGCCCTGCGGCTGTGGCGCGGCCCCGCGTACGGCGACCTGCGGTTCGTCGAGGACCTGTCGGGCGAGGCGGCGCGGCTGGAGGAGCTGCGGCTCACCACGCTGGAGAACCGCGTCGAGGCCGACCTCGCGGTGAGGTTCCAGCCGGAACTCGTCGCCGAGCTCACCGGCCACGTGAACGCGCACCCGCTCCGCGAGCGCCTGCGGGCGCACCTGATGGTGGCGCTCACCCGGGCCGGCCGGAGTTCCGAGGCACTGACGGTGTACGCCGACACCCGGCGCCTGCTGAACGAGGAGCTGGGCGTCGAACCCGGGGACCGGCTGCGCGACCTGCACCGGCTGATCCTGGCCGAGGAGCGGGCGGATCCCGGGCACGTCGCGAGCGTGCTCGCCAAGGACGACCGGGACGAGCAGCCGAGAACGAAAAGGAGGCCGGCCGAGCCGCGCGAGCCCCCCGCGGAACTGCCGATGAACATCGCCGACTTCGCGGGGCGCGAGCAGCACGTCAGGGAACTCGTCGCGCGGCTGGACGACCGTTCCGCGACGACCGTCTCGGTCATCACCGGAATGGGCGGCATCGGCAAGACGGCCCTGGCGGTGCGCGTGGCGCACCAGCTGGCCGACAGGTTTCCCGGGGGGCAGCTCTACGTCGACCTGCACGGCGCGCACGACGAGGAGCAGGAGCACCCCGGCGACGTGCTCGGGCGGTTCCTCGTCGCGCTGGGCGTACCCGGGTCGAGCATCCCGGAGACGGTCGAGGCCCGTGCCGCGCTGTACCGCAGCCGCCTGGCCCGCGCGAACGTCCTGATCGTCCTCGACAACGCGGCGTCCGAGCAGCAGGTGAGACCCCTGCTCCCGGGCGCCTCCGGCTGCGCCGTGATCGTCACGAGCCGCGCGAGGCTCTCCGGCCTGGAGGGCGTGCGAGCGGTCGAACTGGACGTCCTGAGCACCCAGGAGGCCGTGGAGCTGCTCTCGCGGCTGATCGGGCACGACCGCGTCGCCGCGCAGCTCTCCGCCGCCACCGAACTCGTCTGGCTGTGCGACCGCATCCCGCTCGCCGTGCGCGTCGCGGGCGCGCGGCTGGCCGCCCGCCCCCGGCAGAGCATCTCCTGGCTCGTCGGGCGGCTCGGCGACGAGCGCGGGCGCCTCGACCAGCTGGTCGTCGGCGACCGCGCGGTCAGGGCGAGCCTGGCCCTGAGCTACGTCGGTCTCCCCGCGGACGCGCGGCGCGCCTTCCGGCTGCTCGGCCTCCTCGACGTCCCCGGCTTCGCGAGCTGGGTCCCCGCCACGCTGCTCGGCTGCCCGCACGAGGAGGGGGAGACGTACCTGGAGACGCTGGTGGACGCGCAGCTCGTCACCATCTCCGGGATCGACGCCACCGGGCAGGCCCGCTACCGCTTCCACGACCTCGTCCGACTGTACGCCCGCGAGCGCGCGGAGGCCGAGGAGGAACCGGCCGAACTCCTGCTCGCGACGACCCGGGCGTTCGGCGCGTGGCTCTGGCTGGCCGAACAGGCCATGGAGCACGTCCACGGCGCCTGCTACGCCGTGCTCCACGGCCCGGCGCCGCGCCGGGCACTGCCCGGCGACGTCGCCGCGTCCCTCCTGCGCGACCCGCTCGCCTGGTTCAACGCCGAGCGGACCGCGCTGGCCGGTCTCGTCGAGCAGGCCTGCGCCCTGGAGCTCGACGACTTCGCCTGGGACCTCGCCGGGTGCCTCGAACGCTACTTCGACTCCCACGGGTTCTTCTCCGAGTGCCGGCGCCTCAACGAGCGGGCCATGCTGGCCTGCCGTACGGCGGGGAACCTGCTCGGCGAGGCCGTCATGCTGCGCGGGCTGCTCGACGTGACCACCTGGACCGGGGTCGAGCACGAGGGCGGCGCCATGGTGGCGCTGCACACCAACGCCGTCCGGCTCGCGGAGATGTTCACCGAGGCCGGCGAGCTGCGCGGGCTGTCGGACGCCCACGTGATGTGCGCCTGGGGCCTGGCCGCGCAGGGATTCGTCGAACCGGCCGTGGAGTCGGCGGAGACGGCGCTGCGCCTCGCGGAGGAGACCGGCCACCTCGGCGGCCGGGCGCGCGCCCACCTGGCGCTCGGCATCACGCACGGCCAGCGGGACGTCCTGTCGGCGGTCCCGCACCTGGTGAGCGCGCTGGAGGTGGCGGAGACCCTGGGAAACCCCCGCTTCGAGGCGACGTCCCTGCAGTTCCTCGGCCTCGCGTACGTCGAGACCGGCCAGCCGGAACCCGCGGAGCGGTGTCTCAACCGCTCCCTCGTCATGTCCCGGGTGGCGCGGGACCCGGCGTCCGAGACGATGACCCTGGTCACGCTGGCGAAGCTCTACAGCGGCGAGGGCGACGAGCGGGCGCGCCCCACGGCCGTCACCGTGGAGGAGCTCAGCCGCCGCTACAACCTCACCCACCACCTGGCCGACGCCCTGTGGATCCTGGGCGACCTCGACCGCGCCGACGGCGACCACGCGCGAGCGGTCGAGCGCCTGACGGAGTCCGTGGCGCTGTGGCGGACCCGCAGCTGGACGACGTACCTCGGAGGCGCGCTCCGCAGCCTCGGCCTCGCCCACGCGGCGGCCGGCGACAGGGAGAGGGCCCTCAGGTGCTGGCGTGAGGCCCACGAGCTCTTCACCGTCGTCGGGGACGGGACGAAGGCGGACGACCTGGCCGGACTCCTCGAGTCGTCGATCACCGGCTGCCCCTGATCGGCTTGTCCGGCATATGCGGAAAATATGCAGCGGCTCCGTAGCGTCCGGATGGCAGGAGATCACGTGGTCGTTCGAGGCTTCACGATCCGTACAAGGATGAGCGGGTACGGCGGGCTCATCTCCGGCAGGGTCACACAGGGGCTGACCCTTTCCACGCATCGCGAGCGCTCAGGCCACCGGCGCGTCCTCCGGGTCGATCACCCGATCGGTCCGGCCCTTTTCCACCGGGAAAGGCACCCGGAGGACAATGGAGCCGTGAGCTTCGAACTGGCCGTCTGGTACGAGCCCAAACCGATCACCAGGGAACACGCGGAGAACGTCTTCCGCTCCCTCCGCCGTGGGGCGCCCCATCGCGCCGAACCTCACCTCGGGAACCAGGAGGACGCCGGAGAGCGTGAGGCGGCGCTCCCGCATGACGGGGAACCCCGTCCCGGAGAACAGGGAAAGCCGGAGGCCCTTGAGGCGCACCCGGGAGTGACGGCGTTCGCCGATCGGCTGCCCGGGGCCGAGTGGCTCTCCCCTGACCACGTCCTGGTCGGCGTGGAGCTGGAACGGGCCGACGAGGTGTCCGCCGAGGTCTTCGCCTTGGCCGCCGAGTGCGGGCTGGTCTGCTACGACCCGCAGCGCGGCCTGGTGCACAACCTGTCTCCGCGAGGCGTCTACCCGACCATGGAGATGCGGACGGGCGACGGGATGATCGTGGTCGGGCCCGACCTCCGGCTCATCTCCGACGCGCTCGCCACCATGTCCCCGCAGAACCCGTTCACCGCCCTGGTCGTCTTCGGCGAGCACTTCGTCCAGAGCTCCCCGGAGATCTCGGGCTACGAGCTGGAGTACAAGGACAGCGTCAGGAACCGGATGTTCCGCACGCACGTCCCGGACCTGGGGGCGGTCCAGGAGGCCTTCACCGAGTACGCCACCGGCGAGCGCGCCTTCCTGGAACGCCACGACTGGAAGCTCGTCTGACCTCCTCTCGGTGGGGTGTTTCCCTTTCTGGGCGCTTGGGGTGTTTCCCTTCCCGCGTGCTTTGGGGGTTTCCGGGTGTGCGGGTGGGGCGTTTTCCGGGTGTGCTCGGTGTGGTTGTTCTTGGTGCTCGCTGCGGT
>NZ_JBFAAE010000035.1:0-94305 GCF_040639575.1 Streptosporangium sp. NPDC023825
TACGTTTGGGCGCTCCATGGGTGGGGGGGGCGGGGGTTGTGAGGCGCGCCGCGCACGGGGGGGCCGCCCCGGCGCGCCCGGGGCGCGGCGCGGAGGCAGGGGGTCGTTCACCCCCTGCCTCCGCGCTTCTTGCGCGAGGCCATGAAGGCCACTCCCAGGCCGGCGCCGATGGCGATCCCGAGAGCGAGGCCTATGGCCAGGTCGTTGAGGGCGACTCCCAGAGCGGCGCCGATGGCGACACCGATACCGACACCGATGGGGAGACCCATGGCGGCCTTCGCCGCGTCGTCCGACTTCTCGTTCATGCGCTGCCGCTTCCCTCGCTCTCGCGGAACATGCGCTCGCTCGGGGCAACATCTCGGTATGTCGGTCACCTTCGAAACCCGGCTCAGGTCTTCCCGTCTTCCCGGTCGTCGTCAGGTCACCGGATCCCGGGCGGGAAGACACGCCGCCCTTGGCGGGGACGCCGGTTGTGGGCTACCGTACTTGACGTGATCGTCAAGTCCGAGACCCTCGGCAGCAGGGGGCGGCGCACCCGGGCGGCGCTCGTCCAGGCGGGACGGGAGGCGTTCGAGGAGCGGGGCTACGACGCCGTGCGCGTCGACGACGTCTGCGCCCGCGCCGGGGTCTCGCACGGCACCTTCTACACCTACTTCGGCTCGCGCGAGGACCTGTTCCGCGAGGTGGCGGCGACCGTGGTGGGCGAGATGTTCACCGCCAGCGTGGTCGGGCCGGCCGCCCCCGGCGACCCGTACGCCCGCATCGAGGCCGCCAACCTGCTCTACCTTCGCGCGTGGGCCGCCAACTCCCGGCTGGTACGGATGCTGGAGCAGGTCGCGGCCACCGACGAGAGCTTCCGCGGCCTCCTGCTCGAGCTGCGCGAGGTCTTCGTGCGGCGGGGCGCGGAAGGGCTGCGGCGCCTGCAGGAGCAGGGGCTGGCCGACCCGTCGCTGGACCCCCGGCTGACCGCCGTGATGCTGGGCGGGATGGTCGAGCACTTCGCCCACGTCTGGCTGGACCTCGGCGAGCACGCCGACGAGCGGACCGCCGTCGCGACGCTCTCCACGCTCTGGGCCCGGGCCATCGGCCTGACACCGGCTCCGGCACGAACACCGTCACCGCCACAAGCGCCAACGCCAACGAGCCGGAGCGTCGATGTGACGTCCGCGTCAACCAAGGGAGCGGGCTCATGAGCCGCCTGGACACCTCCGGCGAGGACTACCTGGCGCGGCGCGAGGCGATGCTCGCCAAGCTGGCCGAGCTCGACGCCGAACAGGCCAGGGCCGTGGCGGGCGGCGGCGGGAAGTACGTCGACCGGCACCGCGCGCGGGGCAAGCTCCTGGCCAGGGAGCGGATCGAGCTGCTCGTCGACCCCGACTCGGCGTTCCTGGAGCTCTCGCCACTGGCGGCCTGGGGCAGCGACTTCCCCGTCGGGGCGAGCGTGGTCACCGGGATCGGGGTGGTCGAGGGCGTCGAGTGCGTGCTCGTCGCCAACGACCCGACCGTGCGGGGCGGCTCGTCCAACCCGTGGACGATGCGCAAGACGCTCAGGGCGGCCGACATCGCCCTCGAGAACCGGCTGCCGCTGATCAACCTGGTGGAGTCGGGCGGGGCCGACCTGCCGACCCAGAAGGAGATCTTCATCCCCGGCGGCCGGATCTTCCGCGACCTGACCCGCCTGTCGGCGGCCGGGATCCCCACGATCGCCCTGGTCTTCGGCAACTCCACGGCCGGTGGGGCGTACGTGCCGGGGATGAGCGACCACGTGGTCATGGTCAAGGAGCGCGCGAAGGTCTTCCTCGGCGGGCCGCCGCTGGTCAAGATGGCCACCGGGGAGGAGGCCGACGACGAGTCGCTGGGCGGCGCCGAGATGCACGCCCGTGTCAGCGGCCTGGCCGACTACCTCGCCGCCGACGAGCACGACGCGCTGCGGATCGGGCGGCGGATCGTCAGGGGCCTGAACCGGCGCGGGCCCGGCGTCTCCCCCGGCGCCGTGCGCGAGCCGCTGTACGACGAGGACGAGCTGCTGGGCATCGTGCCGGAGGACCTGAAGATCCCGTTCGACCCGCGCGAGGTGATCGCGCGGGTGGTGGACGGCAGCGAGTTCGACGAGTTCAAGCCCCTGTACGGCGGGAGCCTGGTGACCGGGTGGGCCCGCCTGCACGGCCATCCGATCGGGATCCTGGCCAACGCCCGGGGCGTGCTGTTCAGCGAGGAGGCGCAGAAGGCGGCGCAGTTCATCCAGCTCGCCAACCAGGTCCGCGTCCCGCTGGTCTTCCTGCAGAACACCACCGGCTACATGGTCGGCAAGGACTACGAGCAGGGCGGCATCATCAAGCACGGCGCCATGATGATCAACGCGGTGTCCAACTCGTCCGTCCCGCACATCACGATCGTGATGGGCGCCTCGTACGGGGCGGGTAACTACGGCATGTGCGGCAGGGCCTACGACCCCCGCTTCCTGTTCACCTGGCCCAGCGCCAAGTCGGCCGTGATGGGGCCCGCCCAGCTCGCCGGGGTGCTGTCCATCGTCGGCCGGGCCGCCGCCCAGGCGCGCGGCCAGGTCTACGACGAGGAGGGCGACGTGGCGATGCGCCGGCTGGTCGAGGCGCAGATCGAGGCCGAGTCGCTGCCGTTCTTCCTGTCCGGCCGCCTCTACGACGACGGCGTGATCGACCCCCGCGACACCCGGACGGTCCTGGGCCTGTGCCTGTCCGCCGTGAGCAACGGCAACGCCGCCTCCCACAACGCCACCTTCGACAACGACACCGTCCCGCGGCCCTCGGGCTTCGGCGTCTTCCGGATGTGACCATGACCATCTCGCCGATCCGCCGCCTGCTCGTCGCCAACCGGGGTGAGATCGCCCGCCGCGTCTTCCGTACCTGCCGCGACCTCGGCATCGAGACCGTCGCGGTCTTCTCGGACGCCGACGCGGACGCGCCGCACGTGGCTGAGGCCGACCACGCCGTACGGCTGCGCGGGGTCCGGCCCGCCGACACCTACCTGTCGGTGGAGAAGATCATCGAAGCGGCCCGCGCGTCGGGCGCCGACGCGGTCCATCCCGGGTACGGCTTCCTGTCGGAGAACGCCGCCTTCGCGCGGGCCGTGCCGGAGGCCGGGCTGACCTGGGTCGGCCCTCCGGCCGGGGCCGTCGCCGCGATGGGCTCCAAGATCGAGGCCAAGGCGCTGATGGCCGGGGCCGGGGTCCCGGTGCTGCCGGGCTTCGTCGCGGGACCCGGCTACTCGGCGGACGATCTGGAAGGCGACCTGGACGCCGTGTTCACCCGGATGGGCGGGACGGCCTCCGGACGGGCCGCACCCCTGCTGGTGAAGGCGTCGGCCGGTGGCGGCGGGCGCGGGATGCGCGTCGTGCGGCTCACCGGCGACCTGCCCGAGGCGGTCGAGTCGGCGCGCCGGGAGGCGGCGTCGGCGTTCGGGGACGGCACGGTGTTCGTCGAGCCCCTGCTGGAGGGCGCCCGGCACATCGAGGTGCAGATCCTGGCCGACGGGCACGGGACGGTGTGGGCGCTGGGCGAGCGGGAGTGCTCGATCCAGCGGCGGCACCAGAAGGTGGTCGAGGAGACCCCGTCCCCGGCGATCTCCCCCGCGATGCGGGCGCGGCTCCTCGACGCGGCGGTCACCGCCGCGCGGGCCATCGGCTACGTCGGCGCCGGGACCGTCGAGTTCCTCGTCAGGGACGAGACGGTCGCCTTCCTGGAGATGAACACCCGGTTGCAGGTGGAGCACCCGGTGACCGAGTGCGTCCACGGCGTCGACCTCGTCGAGTGGCAGCTGCGGATCGCCGAGGGCGCCCGGCTTCCCGCGTCGCCGCCCGGACCGTCCGGGCACGCCGTCGAGGTGCGCCTGTACGCCGAGGACCCGACCCGCGACTGGCTTCCGCAGAGCGGCGTCCTGCACCGTTTCGAGGTGCCCGGCGTGGACTCCCGCTTCGCGCCCGCACCCGGCGGGCGCCACGGGCTGCGGCTGGACTCCGGCGTCGAGGACGGCTCTGAGATCGGCGTCCACTACGACCCGATGCTCGCCAAGGTCGTCTCCTACGGCGCGAGCCGCCCCGACGCCGTGCGCAGGCTGGCCGCCGCGCTGGCGGGCGCGAGGATCCACGGTCTCGTCACCAACCGGGACCTGCTGGTCGAGGTCCTGCGCCACCCGGCGTTCCTGGCCGGGGACACCCACACCGGTTTCCTGGAGGAACACGGGCTCACCGGCCCCCCGGCGCCCGGCCGGGAACGGCCGGAGCTCGTGCGCCTGTCCGCCCTCGCCGCCGCGCTCGCGGGGGCGGCGGCCAACCGGGCGGCGGCGACCGTGCAGGCGGGACTGCCGAGCGGGTGGCGCAATGTGGTGTCGCAACCGCAGCGCGCCGCCTTCGCGGAGGCCGAGATCTCCTACCGGATCACCAGGGACGGCCTGCGGGCGGAGGGGTTTCCCGATACGGTCCTGGTCGGCGCGACGCCCTCGCTCGTGGTGCTGGAGACCTCGGGCGTGCGGCACCGCTTCGCCGTCGCCCGCTACGACGGCGTGACGCACGTGGACTCCCCCCTCGGTTCCGTACGGCTCACCCCGCTGGCCCGCCTGCCGGAACCGGTGGAACACGTGCTGCCCGGCTCCCTGGTGGCGCCCATGCCCGGTACGGTGCTGCGGGTCGACGTCAAGGCGGGCGAGACCGTCGGGGCGGGGCAGGTGGTCGTGGTGCTCGAAGCCATGAAGATGGAGCACCGGATCGCCGCGCCCGCGCCGGGCACGGTGGCGGCGGTGAACGTGACACCGGGCCGCCAGGTCGAGGCGGGGGCCGTGCTGGCCGTGATCGAGGAGCAGACGTGACCTCCTCCCCCGGTTCCCGGGAGCCGGGAGGGGGTCTCGAGGACGGAAGGACCGAGATGAAGAGCGACGGGGGCTGGCCGGTGGAACGCCTGGTGCGCAAGGAGGTGTCCGGCGGGGTGGCGACGATCACCCTCGACTCCCCCCGCAACCGCAACGCGCTGTCGGTGCGGCTGCTGGGCGACCTGGAGGACCGGCTCAACTGGGCGCTGGCCGAGGAGAGCGTCCGGGTGATCGTGCTCACCGGGACCGGGCCGGTGTTCTGCGCGGGCGCCGACCTGAAGGAGCAGCGGGTCGCGCCGGGCGGCGCGCACGAGGCGCCGGTGACCGCGTCGTTCCCGGAGATCATGAGCCTGATCTGGGAGAGCCCGAAGCCGGTCGTCTGCAGGCTGAACGGCACGGCGCGGGCCGGGGGGCTCGGCCTGGTGGCGGCCTGCGACTTCGCGATCGCCCCCGACTCCGCGTCGTTCGCGTTCAGCGAGGTGCGGCTCGGCGTGGTGCCCGCGATGATCTCGGTGACCGTGCTGCGGCGGCTCGGCCCGCGCGCCGCCGCCGAGTACCTGCTCACCGGCGAGACGTTCGACGCCGCCCGCGCCGTGGAGATCGGGCTGCTCACCCGCGCCGTGCCCGAGGAGGAGCTGGACGCGGCCGTCGCCCACTACACCGGCATGCTGCTGCGCGGCGGCCCCGAGGCGCTCGCCCTCACCAAGCAGCTGGTGCGGACCGTGCCCGGGCTGAGCGTCGAGGAGGGCATGCGCCGGATGGCCGA
This sequence comes from Streptosporangium sp. NPDC023825, assembly GCF_040639575.1. Classification (NCBI taxonomy): domain Bacteria; kingdom Bacillati; phylum Actinomycetota; class Actinomycetes; order Streptosporangiales; family Streptosporangiaceae; genus Streptosporangium; species Streptosporangium sp. NPDC023825. Next base: position 5,606 of record NZ_JBFAAE010000035.1, read on the forward strand.
GCTGTCCGCGCGGCGGTTCACCTCCGCCGAGGGGCAGGAGGGGATCGCCGCCTTCATGGAGAAGCGGCCCGCGTCGTGGATCCCCGCGCCGGAGACGATCTGATGCCGTACGGCGAGCCGGGGGCGCGCGGTGGCGCGTCCCGGATCGGGGAGAGCTGATGCCGTACGGCGAATCGGAAGAATCGGAGACGCGCGGCGGCGCGTCCCGGACCGAGGAGGGCTGATGCTGCGCGTGGCCAACTGCTCCGGCTTCTACGGCGACCGGCTGTCGGCCGCCAGGGAGATGGTGGAGGGCGGCCCGATCGACGTGCTCACCGGCGACTGGCTCGCCGAGCTGACCATGCTGATCCTGGCCGGGAACCGGCTGAAGGGCCGCCCCGGCTACGCGCCGACCTTCCTCAAGCAGCTGGAGGAGGTCCTCGGGACGTGCCTGGAGCGGGGCGTCAGGATCGTCTCCAACGCGGGCGGGCTGGACCCGGCCGGGTGCGCCGAGGCCGTGCGCGAGCTGGCCGGGCGCCTCGGGCTGCCGGTGAGGGTCGCCCACGTCACCGGCGACGACCTGACCGGCCACGACCTGGCCGGCGCCCTTAACGCGGACACCGGTGAGCCGCTGCCCGCCCCCGCCCTGACCGCCAACGCCTACCTGGGGGGCCGCCCGATCGCCGCCGCCCTGTCGGCCGGGGCGGACGTGGTGGTGACCGGGCGCGTCACGGACGCCGCCCTGGTCACCGGGCCGGGGATCTGGCGGTACGGGTGGGGGCCTGACGACCTCGACGCGCTGGCCGGTTCGGTGGTCGCCGGGCACGTCATCGAGTGCGGCTGCCAGGCGACCGGCGGCAACTACGCGTTCTTCGGCGAGGTGCCCGACCCGGCGCGCTGCGGGTTCCCGCTGGTGGAGCTGGAGGCCGACGGCTCCAGCGTGGTCACCAAGCACCCGGGGACCGGGGGGCTGGTCTCGGTGGGCACGGTCACCGCGCAGCTGCTGTACGAGATCGGGTCGCCCCGCTACCTCGGGCCCGACGTGGTCGCGCGTTTCGACACGATCCGGCTGGAGCAGGAGGGCCCCGACCGGGTCCGCGTCTCGGGGGTGCGCGGCGAGGCGCCTCCGGACACGCTCAAGGTCGCCGTCAACTACCTGGCGGGCTACCGCAACACGATGACGCTCGTCCTGACCGGCCTGGACATCGAGGCGAAGGCCCGGCTGGCCGAGGAGGCCATCTGGTCGCGGGTGCCGAAGGAGTCGTTCGACGAGGTCCACGTGGAGCTCACCCCGCTCTCACCGCCCACCCCGCACGCACCGCTCGCCGGGACCGCCCTGCTGCGCGTCACCGTGATGGACGCCGACCGGCGGAGGGCGGGGCGCGCCTTCTCCGCGGCCGTGGTCGAGACCGGCCTGGCGAGCTATCCCGGCTTCTACGGCCTCACCCCGCCCGGTGACGCCTCGCCGTACGGGGTCTACTGGCCCACGCTCGTCCCGGCGGAGACGGTGCGGGCCCGCGTCTGGCTCGACGGCCGCGAGCTCCCCGCCGCTCCCGGCACAGGCGACGCACCCGGCGCACGCGAGCTGTCCGAGGTATCCGGCACGCCGGATGCGCCGACCGCGCGGGCGGCGGGCGGCGGCGAGGCCGCGGGCCACGGGAGCGACGCCGGCACCGCCCCGGCCGCCCCGCACGACGAGCACGACGAGCACGACGAGCACGACGAGCACGACGAGCACGACGAGCACGACGACGGTGAGACCGCGCGGGTCGCGCTGGGCACGATCGTGGGCGCCCGCTCGGGGGACAAGGGCGGCAACGCCAACCTGGGGGTCTGGGTCCGTACGGCGGAGCGGTTCGGGTGGCTGGAGGGCTACCTGACGGTCGAACGCCTGGCGGAGCTCCTGCCGTTCACCGCCGGCCTGAAGGTCGAGCGCTTCGAGCTGCCCAACCTGCTCGCCCTCAACTTCGTCGTGCACGGTCTCCTCGGCCGGGGCGTGGCCGCGAGTCCCCGTCTCGACGCCCAGGCCAAGGCCCTCGGGGAGGAACTCCGCGCCGGGCTCGCCGACATCCCGCGACGCCTTCTCTGACGGACCGTGTGTGCCCGCAGGTCCTGACCGCCGCCCCGGCGCTCCCCGTGCGTGAACGGCGCGCGACACGGGGACATCCCTGCGCGGTCACCTCTTTCACCCGATTTCACCCGACGCCGCGAGACCTCACCCGACGCCGCGAAACGAGTTCTCGCGGCGCGGGCGCCGCTTCCGCCGGAGCGGGAGACTATTGACCGTCGCGAACGGGAATCGTAGATTCACCCCACCTAGAACATCATTCGGTCAAGGAGGGTGCATGACGTCCACGCACATCGACGTCACCGCGATCGACTTCGACGTGCTCGGTGCGTGGATGGACGCGCGAGGGCTGCCGGAAGGGCCGTTCGAGCGGGTCGCGCCGGTGACGGGCGGGACGCAGAACGTCATGGTGCGCTTCGAGCGGGGCGGGGCGTCGTACGTGCTGCGCAGGCCGCCGCTGCACCCGCGCGCCAGGAGCAACGAGGTGCTCCGCCGGGAGGCGAGGGTGCTCGCGGTCCTGCGCGACACGCCGGTGGCGGCGCCGCGCCTGGTCGCGGCCTGCACCGACGAGAGCGTCATGGGCGCCGTCTTCTACCTGATGGAGCCGGTCCGGGGGTTCAACGCCACCGTCGAGCTGCCCGAGCCGCACGCCGGCGATCCCGCGATCCGGCACCGGATGGGACTGGAGGCGGCCGCGGCGCTGGCCGACCTCGGACGGGTGGACCACGGCGCGCTCGACGGGTTCGGCCACCCCGAGGGGTTCCTGGAGCGGCAGGTGCCCCGCTGGATGGGCGAGCTGGACGGCTACGGAGCCCTGAAGGGATATCCGGGGCCCGACATCCCGGGGCTGGCGGAGACCGCGGGCTGGCTGGAGCGCAACCGGCCGAGGGAGTTCACCCCGGGGATCATGCACGGCGACTACCACCTGGCCAACCTCATGTTCGCCTGCGACGGGCCCCGGGTGGCCGCGATCGTCGACTGGGAGATGTGCACGGTGGGCGACCCGCTGCTGGACCTGGGATGGCTGCTGGCCACCTGGCCGGCCCCCGACGGCGTGGGGGTGATCTCCGGCGGGGTCACCGGGCTGGCCACGGCCGCCGAGCTCGTCGACTGCTACGCGGCCCTGTCCGACCGGGATCTGTCGGCCGTCGACTGGTACGCGGTGATGGCCTGCTTCAAGCTCGGCATCGTCCTGGAGGGCACGCACGCCCGCGCCTGCGCGGGCAAGGCTCCCAAGGAGATCGGGGACCTGCTCCACGCCACCACGCTGAACCTGTTCGCCCGCGCCCGGACGTTCATGTGACGTCCTCCCCCGCCCGAGGGCGGAGGACGGTCCTGCCGGTGGCGCCTCCGCCGTCGATGTGACGGTGTGCCGGGGAAGAGAGCCGGAAGCCGGTGTGCCGGGGAAGGGAGCCTTGGCCTCCCCGGCCGGTCCGGGCCCGTGCGCCGCCGATATCTGAACGAACGAGAGAAAACTTGACTGTTCGTTCCAGATAAGACTAGTTTGGGCTATATGGCACGAGTGAGGGAGTTCGACACGGAGGCCGCGCTGGAAGCGGCGATGTTCGTCTTCCGGCACAAGGGCTACGAGGGCACCTCGGTGCAGGACCTGGTCGACGCCACCGGGGTGGGCCGCGGCTCCCTCTACGCGGCGTTCGGAAGCAAGGAGGGCCTGTACCAGGCGGTGCTGGACCGTTACCGGGATCGGTACGCGCTCCCCCTGGTCGATCTGCTGCGCAGCGGCACCCCGGCACGGGAGCTGGTCCGCGACATCCTGGTCGACCTGGTGGAGACCATCCTGCGGGACGGGCGCGAGCAGGCCTGCCTGATCGTCAGCGCCGCGACCGAGCGGCTGTGCCACGACCCCCAGGTGGCCACGCGGGTGGGGGCGACGACCTCGCTGCTGGAGGACGAGCTGACCGAGGCGATCGCGGCGGCCCAGGCCCGCGGCGAGCCGGTCGGCGTCCGCGACCCCCGGGACTCGGCGAGGTTCCTCATGACCGTCATTCACGGGTTACGGGTCACGGGGGCGATCAACCCCGACCGCCGGTACCTGATGAGCGTCGTGGAGGCGGCCCTGGGCTGCCTCGACTGACGTTTCACGGCCCGAATCTGTAACGATCATTCAAGATATCCGCCGTCGGCGGGCAGGAGGAGACGCCACGGACGACGGCGACCCGCCGTACCACCGCTTCGAGGCCGCAGGCGTCCGGGGCGGCTGATCCCGCGCCTCCGGCCCACCACACCAACCCCCCGCACACGACATCGGCACACCCCGTTCGCCGTCGGCGACCGGGCATCACCTTAGGAGCATCATGAACATCGGCGTCGGCATCATCGGGGCGAGCGTCGGCGGATGGGCGGCCATCAGCCACGTTCCCGCGCTCAAGGCCCTCCCGGGCTACGAGTTGCGCGCCATCAGCACCTCACGCCGCGCGTCCGCCGACCAGGCCGCCAAGGAGTTCGACGTCCCGGCGGCCTTCGACGACCCCGCCGATCTGATCGCCCATCCCGGAGTGGATCTGGTGGTGGTGTCGGTCAAGGTGCCCCACCACCACGCGCTGATCTCCGCGGCGCTGGCGGCGGGGAAGATGGTCTACAGCGAGTGGCCCCTCGGCGTCGGCACCGACGAGGCGGCCGACCTGGCCGCCCGGGCCGAGGCCGCGGGGGTCCGTACGGTGATCGGGCTGCAGGGCGGCTTCCTTCCGGCGATCCGCCACACCCGTGACCTGGTCGCGGACGGCTACGTCGGGAAGGTGCTCGGCACGACGCTGGTCGGATCGGGCCTGGCCTGGAGCCCCGTGACCGACCGCGCGCACGCCTACCTCTACGACACCGGCGCCGGCGCGACGCTCTTGACCGCTTCCGCGCTGCACGCCCTGGAGGCGGTGAACGCCGTGCTCGGCGAGCTCGCCACCGTCTCGGCCAACCTGGTCACCAGCCTCACGCAGGCACAGGTGGTCGACGACGGCTCCACCATCCCGGTGACGGTGGCCGACCAGGTGTCCGTCACGGGCACCTTCCGCAGCGGCGCCGCCCTCTCGATGTTCTACCGGGGCGGTTCCTCCCGCGGCGACAACTTCCACTGGGAGATCAACGGCACCGACGGCGACCTGGTCCTGACCGCCCCCGGCATCAACGGCAACCTCCAGGCCCTGGACCTGCGGCTGCGGGGCGGCCGGGGCGACGACCGGGAGCTCGCCGACATCGCCCTCCCCGACAGCCGCTTTCACCCGGTCCCGCGCGACCTGCCCGCGACGGCGCAGGGCGTGGCCCAGGTGTACGCGCGCTTCGGGCGAGACCTGCGTGAGGGCACGCGCACCGTGCCCGGCTTCGAGTACGCCCTGCGGCGGCACCGGCTCGCCGACACGATCGAGCGGGCCTCCCGCACGGGAACCACCCAGACTCCGGACCCGGCGTAGGAAAAACGCCCGGGCGGTACCCTGTGCCCGGGCGCAGGGGTACCACCCGGGCGTTTCCCGCCGCGTTGAGCACCTCACCCGTCAGGTCCGCCGGATGGTTCCCGGCCTGCGCCTCAGCACCCACGCCTCAGCACCCACCGCCCCTTTCATCCGGTACCGGCCCGTCCCCTTGAAACCTTCATGCAACCTTTCGCGTCCCAGGATTGCTCGCAATTGCTTCAAGAATGTGGTTCGGGGAAGGATTCAGTCATGCGTCTGCGGTTTCTTGGCTCCACCTCCGAGGCGGGGGCCTGCCCCTCCCTCTACGAGACCGACCGCGGGACCATCGTGGTGCAGGGTCTCCGGGTGACCGACGCGGCGGCGCTGGCCGATCTGCGCCACGTCCTGGACGGTGAAACCGCCGTCGAGGTACCGCGCGAGCTTCTCGCGGACATCGCGCGCCGAGTACTTTCTGTAAATGTTGGTCACGATTAGGAGTGCTCTATGGCTTGATCCACACGCTCGGGTCTAGCGTCGTGCGCACCATGCGGGAGGTGACGTGAGCACGCGGGGAGCACAGGCGGACGGCGGCCGCGCCATCCGGCTCGCGCGAACGGCCGAGGAGATCGTGTGACCGGGTTCCAGCAGGCCAGAACCGAACTCGGGGTGCGGCTACGGCACCTGCGTGAGGCAGCCCACCTGTCGGGCAAGGAGCTGGCCGAGCGGCTGAGATGGCAGGCGTCCAAGGTCTCCCGGATCGAGAACGCCCGCCAGACCGCGACCGAGGACGACGTCACCCGGTGGGCGCGGGCCGTGGACGCCTCCCCCGAGATCGCCGGGGAGCTGGTGGAGCAGGCCGCGAGCCTCCTGGACCGCCAGGACTCCTGGCGGCAGCGGCACCGCAGCGGGCTGGCGGCGCTCCAGGAGGACATCCGCGACGTGGAGGCGCGGACCACCCGGCTGCGGGTGTTCGAGCCCGGCGTGGTCATCGGACTGCTGCAGACCACCGAGTACGCCCGGAGCATCTTCACCCGGATCAAGCGCCTCTACCAGGCGCCCGACGAGATCGACGCGGCCATCCGGGTGCGCATGCAGCGCCAGGACATCCTCTACGACCAGAGCAAGCGGTTCAGGTTCGTCATGCCGGAGGCGGCCCTGCGCCACCGGCTCGCCCCGCTGGACGTGATGCGCGGGCAGCTCGACCGGTTGCTGGCGGTGACGGCGCTGCCGAACGTGGAGTTCGGCGTGATCCCCTTCGAGGCGTTCCTGCCCTCGGCGCTGCTCAACGGCTTCTGGATATACGACGAGGACCACGTGGCGGTACCGACCAGGACGAGGGACCTGCTGCTGCGCGACCCGGAGGACGTCGCCTTCTACGCGCGGACCTTCGAGGAACTCTGCGAGGTCGCGGCCTTCAGGGAGGATGCCAGATCGGTGATCGTCCGAGTACTCAGCGATTTCTCCGGACAATCAGCCGACCAAACACCGCAATTGCTTGATTAGCATCCCAAGATCGTGCAATTCTCTGTCGAGACGGAGGTGACGCACGATGCTGGACACGCTGTCTTGTCTCGAGAGACTCGTTGCCGCGATACGACTGCACGCCGACCTTTCCGTGCAACGGATCTCGTTCGGCGATCCCGCTTACGTCTACGTCCGCAACCGCTTCAGCAGCACCCTGGCCGAGACCGTGACCTGCTCCCCGGACGGGGGCTTCATCACGTCGTGGGGTTACCGGCTCGGCTGCAGCGAGAACATCGACGCCGCCGCGGCCCGGCTGGCCTTCCTGCTCGCCGCCCTGCCCACCCCCCGGATCTGACCGCCCGCCCACGCCGCGACGGCCGGAAGCCGGGCGAGACTCCCTCCTCCCAGGTCCGCGTCGCCCTCTCAGGTCCGCGTCGCGTAACGGGCGGGTGTGGTGCCGACGTGCCGGGTGAAGTGCCGGGTCAGGTGCGCCTGGTCGTGGAAGCCCACGCTCGTGGCCACCTCGGCCGGCCGCCGGCCGCTCAGCAGTGCCCGGCGCGCGTGTTCGACACGCCTGCCGGTGAGGTAGGCGTGCGGCGGCAGGCCGTAGGTCTGCTTGAAGCATCGGATCAGGTGGGTCGGGTGAGCGTGCAGGACGGCGGCGGCCTCCCGCAGTGACAGGCCCTCCCGGACACGCGCGTCCAGGAGCTCGCGCAGACCGGCGGCCAGGCGGTGTGCCTCACGGCCGGGCGTGCGAGGCCGCGACGCCTCCAGATGGAACCGCAGCCGCTCCGCGACGAACGCCAGGCGCGATCCGGCCTCGAACTCCTCCCCGGGCCGGCCGAGAGCGGCGTGCAACCGGTGGATCCGGTGACGCAGGAGCGGATCGGCGACGATCGGGGCGTCCACCGCCCTGCCGGTCAGATGTTCCGGGAGCACGGTGGTGTCCAGGTAGAGGACTTTCTTGCGGAAGCCGGCGGGGGTGACGGTCCTGCCGTCGTGCGGGACACCCGGCGGCAGGAGTACGACGGCGGCGGGGTCGGCGGCGCCGTGCCGGCGACGGTCCAGCCCGAAGTCGACCGCGCCGGCCTCGAGGATCATGAGAGCCCACGTGTTGTGCGTATGGGCCGGGTAGGCGTGGTCGGTGAAGCGCGCGTGGAAGACCTCGGCGACGCCGGCGACGGGCGGCCGCCACGCCCTGATCGTCGGCGGCGGGCGGCGGGAGGTCATGCAAGGAACGTACAAGACGGACGGGCCGCGAGCGGGCCACGCTCGTCACATCGGCCACCGCCCCGATCGGGGCGGTCCTGTTCGAAAGGTGGCAGTGAATTGTCCGTTTCCCTGGATCCCGTCAACATCGCCCGCGCGCTGGACCGGTTCAGCGAGTTGTGGACGCAGAAGAAGATCGCCGACCTCAACGACTACGAGATCAAGCTCGCCAAGCTCAAGGGGGAGTTCGTCTGGCACACCCATCCGGAGACCGACGAGCTGTTCCTGGTCGTCAGCGGCCGGCTCACCATCCAGCTCAGAGAGGGGGACGTCGTCCTCGGGCCCGGCGAGCTGTACGTGGTGCCCCGCGGTGTCGAGCACTGCCCGGTGGCCGAGGAGGAGACGGCCATCCTGCTCGTGGAGCCCGCCGGCACGCTCAACACCGGTGACGCGGGAGGTCCGATGTCCAAGGCCGCCGAATCCCTCGGCTAGGGACACGAGGTCACGGCCCTCGTCCCCGTGACCGGCGGACGGCTCCGGCCCGCCTCGGCCAGGCCCCGAAACCTCTCTGCTCAACGCCCACCCCGTGGACCTCGCGGTCACCGCGAACCTGGGGGAAAGCCACCCGATTGAGCGATTTGCGGCTTTCTTAGCGCCATCCTCACATCATGATTCCTAGGCTTATTCACTAGCTTGTCGCTACATATCTGTCTTCAGAGGGATTCCTGGTTATTATCTGCCCAGTTCCCCGCGATCAAGCGGGGCCCCGATCGGAACGAAGGTGGCGAGGTGTCCGAGAGCGGCGAGGATTGGAACGGGGCGACGCTGAACAGGAGTCAGCTTCCCGCGGAGATCGACACGACGAAGCCCAGCATCGCGAGGGTCTACGACTGGTTCCTGGGCGGGAAGGACAACTTCGCCATCGACCGGCAGGTCGCCGAGGCGGCCCTGAAGATCTCCCCGGGAGCCCAGGACTCCGGGCGGCAGAACCGGGCCTTCCTGCGGCGGGTCGTGCACCACATGGCGGCCGAGGCGGGGATCAGGCAGTTCATCGACATCGGGTCGGGCCTGCCCACCCAGGGCAACGTGCACCAGGTGGCGCAGGAGGTCGATCCGGCGGCCCGGGTGGTCTACGTGGACAACGACCCCATGGTGCTGGTCCACGGGCGGGCGCTGCTCACCACCGACGACAGCACGACGGTCGTCCAGGCGGACGCGCGCGACCCGCGGTCGATCCTGGAGAACGATCGGGTGAAGGAGTTCATCGACTTCAGCGAGCCGGTGGGGCTGCTGATGCTGAGCGTCCTGCATCATCTGCACGACCAGGAGGATCCCGCGGGGGTGGCGGCCACGCTGCGCGCCCCGCTGGTGTCCGGCAGCTTCGTGGCGATCTCGCACTTCTGCAATCCCGGCGAGGCGCACCCGGCGGCGTCCCAGCAGGCCACGACGGCCGAGAAGCTCTTCAACGAGAACCTCGGCACCGGCCGCTGGCGCACCACGGACGAGATCACGGAGTACTTCGGCGACTTCGAGCTGCTCGAACCGGGCCTCGTCCCGCTCCCCGAGTGGCGTGACGAGCCGAGCTTCTTCGTCAGGAACGCCCTGCTCTACCACACCTATTACGGCGGTCTGGCCCGCAAGCCCTAGTGGCGCGAGGGATCCAAGCCCGCTGCTCACCTGGGCGGGCCGACGCCCCGCCTGCCCCCGGCGACCGCCCCGACCACCTGACGAGGCACCACTAGGAGGACTCGGCCGGCGCGTCGGGGAAGTCGGAGAGGGCGAGGCCGACCTCCCGGGCGGCGGCGACCCGGGCGTGGTGGAGCATCCTGCTCCGCGACATGTTGCCGGTGTGCAGGGTGTACCGGACCACGAGGCCGTCGAGCATGCCGTCGATCCGCTCGGCCGAGCCCAGGGGGTCGTCGCAGGTGAACTCGCCCGAGGCCACGCCGTCGGAGATCACCTGGCTGAGGATCTCGATCCAGGCGCCCTCGAGCTCCAGCAGGATGGTGCGGACGTGCTCCTCGCGCACCCCGACGGCCCAGGCGTCGACCCAGAGGATCCAGCTCTGGTCGGAGCGGGAGGCCGGGATGTAGAAGCGCAGGACCCGGTCGAGAAGCTGGACGGCGGTGCCGGGGCCCGCGACGATCTCCCTCAGCCGCTGGATCTCGGAGTCGCTGGTGCTGCGGAGCATCTCGGTGATGAGATCGTCCTTGGTGGCGAAATGGTAGTGGATCAGCCCGCCGCTCACGTTCGTCGCCCTGGCGATGTCGGCGACGCGGGTGCTGGCCAGCCCGCGCTCCAGCACGACTCGCCTGGCGGCTTCAAGGAGCTCCGCTCGGCGCTGGTCGGCCTGGTCGGCGCGGCTGCTGCGCGCTCCTCCTCCGCTGTGCACGGCGCAAGACTACAGCAGCGCGCGGCCACCGCCCCACTACTCCTGATTGGCGAATCAGTCAATAGCTTCGCCCCGGTCTCACCGGCCGTATCCGGCCACCGTACGAGCGGCTCACGCGCCCGCGGCGGCGGGGGACCTGGTGGGAGAGCCGGGCAGGCGGAGGCGGGCGAGGGTGCCGCCCCCGGCGGCGTTCTCCAGGTTCACCTCTCCCCCGGCGTCGCGCACGGCCTTGGCCACGATGGCCAGCCCCAGTCCCGAGCCGGGCATGCTGCGGGCCGAGGACGACCGCCAGAACCGGTCGAACACGTACGGCAGCTCCTCCTCCGGGATGCCGGGGCCGTGGTCCCTGACGGTCAGCTCGCCGCCGCGGAGCCGCACGCTCACCGGCTCGGCCCGGCCGGCCGAGAACTTCACCGCGTTGTCCAGCAGGTTCACCACGGCCCGCTCCAGGGCGGCCTGGTCGCCCCGCAGGTACCAGGGACTCAGCTCCACCTCGATCGCGGTGTCGGGCGCGCGCGGTCGGGCCCTGCGCACGGCCACCTCGACGGTGTCGTGGAAGGCGACCTCGACGTGCGGCTCGTGCTCGTCCTCCGAGCGCGAGAGCTGGAGCAGGTCCCCGACGAGGGTGGACATCTCCTCGAACTGGGCCTTGAGGTTGGCCAGCAGCCTGCGCTTGGGAGCGGCGTCGAGGGGGCGTCCGGCGTTCTCGCTGCGCAGCAGCAGGTCGATGTTGGTGCGCAGGCTGGTGAGCGGGGTGCGCAGCTCGTGCCCCGCGTCGGCGATCAGCCGTCGCTGGCGCTCGCGGGACCCGGCCAGCGCGGTGGTCATCGCGTTGAAGGAGACGCCGAGCCGGGCGATCTCGTCGGTGCCCTCGACCGGGATCCTGGTGTCGAGGTCCTCGGTCCTGGCGACGTACTCGACGGCCTCGGTCAGGCGGCCGACGGGACGCAGCGCCGTACGGGAGACGAGCAGCCCGGCGGAGGCGGCGCCGAGCACGCCGAGCGCGGTGACCCCCGCGAGGAGCCAGGCGAGCGCGGCGAGGGTGGAGCGGACCTCCTCCAGGGACCGGGACTCCATGACCGCGAGACCCGGGCGGACGCTCTTCGTCATCACCCGGACCTCCTCGCCGCCGTCGGTCACGCCGTTCCGCAACGCCCGCCGGCCCAGGGGGCCGTGGGTCAGGGCCAGGTCCGCCGGGGTGACCTTGACGGGCGTGGAACCGGCCACGCACCTCCCGCCGTCGGCGTAGACCAGCTGGACGGGCGGCAGGCGGGACGGCAGCCTGCGACCGGCGATCTCTCCCCGCTCTCCCGGGACTCCCGGGGCTCCGGGCCCTCGCGGCCCGCCCGGGCAGTACGGCCCGATCCACTCCATGCCCTGCGGCCGTCCCTCCAGCGAACCGTCCACCTGCCGCAGCAGCTCGGCCCGCACGACGAACCAGCACAGCATCGCGCACACCGCGATCGCCAGCGCCACGGCCGCCGCCACCAGCAGGGTCAGCCGGGAGCGCAGGGAGCGGCGACCGTTCACGCGGAGGCCCGCAGCACGTAGCCGACGCCCCGGACGGTGTGGATCAGCCGGGGGCGCCCGCCGATCTCGGTCTTGCGGCGCAGGTACATGACGTAGACGTCGAGGGAGTTGGAGGACGGCTCGAAGTCGAAGCCCCACACCTCGCCGAGGATCTGCTCGCGGGTGAGCACCTGGCGGGGGTGGACCATGAGCAGCTCCAGCAGCAGGTACTCGGTGCGGGTCAGCCCCAGCGGCTCGCCGGCCCGGGTGACCTCGCGGCCGGCGACGTCCATCCGCAGGTCGCCGAAGGTCAGGACCGCGCCGTCCTCGGCCGCGGGCGCGCTCAGGGCCCCGCGCCGCAGCAGCGCCCTGACGCGCGCCAGTAGCTCGTCCAGCTCGAACGGCTTGACCAGGTAGTCGTCGGCCCCCGCGTCCAGGCCCGACACCCGGTCGCCCACGGCGTCGCGGGCGGTGAGCATGAGCACCGGCAGGTGGTTGCCCGCCGCCCTGAGCCTGCGGCAGGCGGTCAGCCCGTCCAGCCGGGGCATCATGACGTCGAGCAGGACCAGCTCGTACGGCTCCCGGTCGATCGCCTCCAGCGCCGCCTGGCCGTCCGAGGCCAGGCCGACCCGGTAGCCCTCGAACTCCAGGCTGCTCTGCAACGCCTCCCTGAGCGCGGGCTCGTCGTCCACGACCAGCACTCGCGCCGCCTCACCCTCGGCCATGGCCTCCACGGTAGACGCCCATCATGAGAACCGGATGAACGTCTCAGGAGAGCAGCGCCATGGCGGCGTTGTGGCCGGGGATGCCGCTGACGCCGCCGCCGCGCCGGGCGCCCGCGCCGCAGAGCAGGACGCGCTCGAAGGCGGTCTCCACCCCCCACCGCCCCGGCTCCCCGTACGGCCAGGACAGGTCGCGGTGGAAGATGTGCCCGCCGGGCAGGCCCGCCTCGGTCTCCAGGTCGACCGGGGTCTTCGCCTCCAGGCACGGACCGCCGTCGGGGGCGCGCAGCAGGCAGTCCTCGACGGGTTCGGCGAGCACCGCGTTCATCGAGGCGAGCGTGGCGCGCAACGCGGCCTCGCGCGCCCCCGCCGGGTCCTCGCGGAACAGCCTGGCGGGCATGTGCAGGCCGAACAGCGTCATCGTGTGGGCTCCGGCCTCGCGCAGTTCCTGGCCGAGGATGGAGGGGTCGGTCAGCGAGTGGCAGTAGACCTCGGCCGGGGGCAGCGAGGGGATCCGCCCGGCCGACGCCTCCGCGTACGCGCGGGCGAGCTGGTCGCGGCCCTCGTTGATGTGGAACGTGCCGCTGAAGGCCGCCGCGGGGTCCACGCCGGGATCCCGCAGGCGCGGCAGCCTCGAGAGCACCATGTTGACCTTGAGCTGGGCCCCCTCCGGGACGGGTTCGGCCTCTCCGAGCAGCCGGGCGAGCACGGCGGGCGGCACGTTGGCCAGGATCCGCTCACCCGTCACCGCGTGCTCGCCGTCCGCGTCGCGGAAGGCGACCTCGCCCGAGGGGTCGACGGCGAGGACCTCGGCACCGGTCAGGATCTCCGCCCCGGCGGCGCGGGCGGCGTCGGCGAGCGCGCCGGACACCGCGCCCATGCCGCCGACGGGGACGTTCCAGTCGCCGGTCCCGTCGCCGATCACGTGGTAGAGGAGGCAGCGGTTGGCCAGCAGGCCGGGGTCCGAGGGATCGGCGAAGGTGCCGATGAGGGCGTCGGTGAGGACCACGCCGCGCACGGTGTCGTCGGCGAACCGCTCGTCCACCACCTCGCCGACCGGCCGCTCGAACAGGTCGCGCCAGGCCTCCTCGCCGACGAGGTTCCGCATCGCCGCCCGGTCCGCGAGGGGTTCCAGCAGCGTCGGCGCGACCCGCTCGGCGACGTCGGCGGTCATCCCGTAGAAACGCCGCCACGCCTCCAGCTCGCCGTCGCCTCCGGTGACCCGGGCGAAGGACGCCGCGGTCCGCGCGGCGTCGCCGTTGTCGACCAGCAGCCCGGTCTCCCCCGCCGGCGTGTACGAGGCGTACCGGCGGCGGCGCAGCGCGATTTTCAGCCCCAGGTCGGCGACGACCTTCGAGGGCAGCAGGCTGACCAGGTACGAGTAGCGCGAGAGCCGGGCGTCGACCCCGGGGAACGCCCGCGCCGACACGGCGAGGCCGCCGACGTGACCGAGGCGTTCCAGGACGAGGACGCGCCGCCCGGCGCGGGCGAGGTAGGCGGCGGCGACCAGGCCGTTGTGGCCGCCTCCGACGATCACGGCTTCGTAGCGAGAGCGGAGCACGAGACTTCCCGATGGAGGTGAGGTGAGGTGAGGTGAGGTGAGGGAACGCGGGGCCGGGGCCGCGGCCGTCAGAGACCCGTCTGCCAGTGTGGCTCGGGGCAGAGCACGCTCGGCGTCTCGACCATCACCATGCGCCTCACCATATCCCGAAATATCGAAATATCGCTGTATCGGCGGCCAGGAGCGCAGCCGCACGCGCTCCACCACCCCACCCGCCGTCAACCGCGCACGCCTCGCCGCCCCACCCGCCGTCAACCGCCCGCGCCCCCGCCCGCACCTCGCGGCCATCCCGGTCACCGCCCCTCGCGGGCGGCGGAGAGGGTGATCGTGAGGAGCGTGGCGGCGGGGCCGGTGGGGGCACGGCCGTCGCGCCAGACCGCCCGCAGCCGGCGCGTGAGGTCGATGTCCCTCGTGGGCACCTCGACCAGGCGGCCGGTGGCCAGCTCGGCCTCCACCGCGTAGCCGCTGAGCACGGCGGGGGCGGCGCCCTCGCGGGCGGCGCCCTTGACCGCGGCGTTGGAACCGAGCTCCAGCTTCGGGGCGGCGACGTCGTGGCCGGTGAGCGCGAGGTCCAGCGTCTCGCGGGTGCCCGACCCCCGCTCGCGGACGACCAGCGGGGTGGCGGCCAGTTCGGCGGCGAGCAGCGGGGTGCGGCGGCGCGCCCACGGGTGCCCCGGTGCGACCACCACCACGAGCCTGTCGGTGGCCACCACCCGCGACACCAGCCCGGCCGGGACCGAGGGCCCCTCCACGAACCCGAGCTCGATCCTCCCGCCGATCAGCCTCGCCACCTCGGCCGAGTTCTGCACGTCCAGGCCGACCTGGACCTGGGGCTCGCGGTCCTGGAGCTCCCCCAGCCAGCGTGGCAGCAGGTACTCGGCCACCGTCATGCTGGCGGCGATGTGCAGGTGCGCGGCCCGGCCGCGCCGCACCGCCTCCGCCCCCCGCATGAGCTCCTCCGCCGCCGCGAGCACCTGCGCGGCCCAGGCCGAGACCATCACGCCCTGCGGGGTGAGGGTGGACCCGCGCGGGGTGCGTTCCAGCAGCGGCAGCCCGAGTCGGCGTTCCAGCAGCGAGATGCGCTTGCTCACCGACGGCTGCGCGATGCCCGCGGCCCGGGCCGCCTGGCCGAGGCTGCCCAGGCGTTCCACGTCGACGAGCAGGCGCAGGGATTCGAGGTCGGGCAGCTCGCTCATAGCTCCAGGCTATGACCTTCCAGGAAGGTGATGGCTACCGGCCTCCCGGCGCCGCGCCGAAACTCGGGGGATGCCCGTCTCCCCCTCCCCTCTCACCCGTTCCCCCGACCCCGCCGCGCGCACCCCCCAGGCACCCGTACGACCGGCACCGGCACCGGCGACGAGACTCGGAGCGCTCGGAGCGCTCGCGCCGGGGCTCGGGGCCGCGGCCGTCGCGGTGGTCCTGGCGACGGCCGCGACCAGGATCGTTCCCGGGGTGAGCGCCGCCGTGATCGCGGTGGTCCTCGGGGTCGCGCTCACCAACCTCGGCGGCCTGCACCGGTCGCTGGCCCCCGGGCTCGGGTTCGCCGCCCGCCGGGTGCTGCGCCTGGCGATCGTGCTGCTCGGCCTGCAGATCGCGCTGCCGGAACTGCTGGCGCTCGGCTGGCGGGCACTGGCGGTGGTCGCCGTGGGGACCGGCGTCACGTTCGCCGCGACGCGGTGGATCGGAGGCCGCGTCGGGGTGAGCCCGCGCAGGTCCCTGCTGATCGCGACCGGCGTGTCCGTCTGCGGGGCGGCGGCCGTGGCCGCCATGCACGAGGTCGCGGAGAGCGACGACGACGACGTGGCGGCCGCGGTCGGCGTGGTCGTCCTGTACGGCAGCGTCTCGATCGTCACGCTGCCCCTGCTCGCGGGGGCGCTGGGGCTGACCCCGCACCAGCTGGGCCTGTGGGCCGGGGCCTCGGTCCACGAGGTCGCGCAGGTGGCGGCGATCGGCGCGGCGGCCGGGGCGGGGGTGCTGGTGAGCGCGGTGGCCGTCAAGCTGGCCCGGGTCGTCCTGCTCGCCCCGATCGTCGGGCTCACCTCCGTCTCCCTGCGCCGCGCCGCGGCCTCCCCGCGCCCTGCCGCGGCGGAGCGCCCCGAGGCCGGGCGGGCGACGCGGCGCCCGCCGGTGGTGCCGCTGTTCGTCGCCGGGTTCGTCGCGGCCGTGGCGGCGCGGAGCCTGGGCGTGGTGCCGGACGGGATCATCCGGGTGGTCCCCGACCTGACGGCGGTGCTGCTCGCGGCGGCGCTCTTCGCCCTGGGCACCGGTGTCGACCTGCGGAGGCTCGTGCGGGGTGGGCGCTCGCTGCTCCTGGGCGGAATCGCCACGGTCATCATCGGCGGGATCTCACTGCTCGGAGTGGTGCTCATTGGCTGATCTTTGAGTGGACGTCTCCCCGCAACCGCCGTAACGTGCTCTTTTTGGGGAAGACGGTGTCGTTTACACCGTTCCAAAAGCAAGCAATGATTACGACCTCGGACAAGGAGACAGAACCAGCTCATGCGTACCACCCGACAGTCCCTCTCCGGCATGCTCCGCCCCTCCAGCGAGGTGGCCGAGGCGCTGGAGCAGGGCGCCCCGATCGTGGCCCTGGAGTCCACGATCATCTCCCACGGCCTGCCCCAGCCCCGCAACCTCGAGGTCGCGGTGGAGCTGGAGCAGATCGTCCGGGAGGCCGGGGCGGTGCCCGCGACGATCGCGGTGCTGGACGGCGTGGCGCGCATCGGTCTCGACAAGAGCGAGCTGGAGCGCGTCGCCGGTGAGCCGGGGCTGCGCAAGCTGGGCTTCCGCGACCTGCCCGCCGCCGCCGCGCTCGGGGCGAGCGGGGCGACCACGGTCTCCGCCACCTCGTTCCTCGCCGCCAGGGCGGGCATCCGGGTCTTCGCCACCGGCGGTCTCGGCGGCGTGCACCGCGGGTGGACCGAGAGCCAGGACGAGTCGGCCGACCTCGACATGCTGAGCCGGACCCGCATCACCGTGGTCTGCGCGGGCGTGAAGTCGATCCTGGACGTTCCCGCCACCCTGCAGCGGCTGGAGACGCGCGGCGTCACGATCGCGGGGTTCCGCACCGACGAGTTCCCCGGCTTCTACCTGCACACTTCGGGCGAGCCGGTCGACTGGCGGATCGAGACCCCGGACGAGGCCGCGGGCATCATGCGGGCCCAGGACACGCTCGGGGGCCCGGAGACCGCGCTGATCGTCGCCAACCCGGTGCCGCTGCCCGAGCAGCTCGACCCCGAGCTGCACGACCGGGTCCTCGCCGGGGCCCTGGCCGAGGCGGAGCAGCGGCAGATCACCGGTCAGGCCATCACCCCGTTCCTGCTGGGCTACCTGGTGCGCGGCACCGACGGCGCCTCGCTCGAGGCGAACCTGGCCGCGGTGCGGGGCAACGCCCGCGTCGCCGGGCAGATCGCGGCCTCCTGGAGCCGGGGAGACTGAGGACACCGTGACCGGAACGGGTCTGCTGGTCATCGGCGACGTGGTGACCGACGTCGTCGCACTTCACGGTGGGTCCGCCAGGAGCGGCCTGGCCGTCGGGACGGACACCGCCGCCGACATCGTGCTGCGTCCCGGGGGGTCGGGGGCCAACACCGCCTCCTGGGCCGCCCGGCTGGGCGCCGACGTGCGGATCCTGACCCGGGCCGGCTTCGACACCGCCGACTGGCACGCCGCCGAGCTGCGGCGGTTCGGGGTACGGCCGCATCTGCGGGTCGACCCCCACCGGCCCACCGCGGTGGTGATCGCCATGGTCGACGTGACCGGGGAGCGTTCCATGCTCACCAACAGGGGCGCGGGCGGGCACATCGGCACGGGCGACTGGGACGAGAGCCTGCTCGACGGGGTGGGCCATCTCCACCTGTCCGGGTACACACTGTTCGCCGAGCCGGGGCTCCAGCTTTCCCGGCTCGCCATGGCCGAGGCGTCCCGGCGCGGCGTCTCGATCAGCGTGGACCCGGCCTCGACCGGTTTCCTGCGCTCGTTCGGCGTCGAGCGGTTCGTCCAGGAGACCCTGACCGCCCAGCTGATCATCCCCAACCTGGACGAGGCGCTGCTGCTCACCGGCGAGGCCACTGCGGAGGGGGCGGCCGAGAGCCTGAGCCTCCGCTACGGCGCGGCGGCGGTGAAGCTCGGATCCCGCGGCGCGTTGATGGCCAGGGACGGAAAGTTGGCCGCTCGGGTTCCCGCACTCACCACCGAGGTGGTTGACTCCATTGGAGCGGGGGACGCGTTCGCCGCCGGACTGCTCACGGCCCTGCTGAGCGGGGCCGCGGACGAGGCCGCGCTGGACGCCGGACGCCGCGCCGGAGCGGAGGCCGTGACGGTCCTGGGCGGACGTCCGCGTGTCCTTCCGTCTGATTTGGGTACTAAGGAGCTTTACCCTCTTAACACCAATTGATAGCTTGCGGCGTAAGCTGCACCATTAGCCACACGCGTCACTTTGGGGAGGTTACGGTCCGCCGATGGATGCCGAGTCATCGATCTGCCTGAGTGATCTGGTCCCGGCCCTGCGCTGGAGCCGCCCCCAGCAGGTCGCCGAAGCCCTGGCCGACCCCCGGCTGCCCGCCGGCTGGTGGTCGTCGGTCACCTTGCCCAAGGCCCTCGGCGCCGCGGGGCTCGACTGGGTCTGCGACCGGCTGGCCCGGCTCTCGCTGTCACGCTGGGACCATCTGCCGTTGAGCGACGTGCTGCCCGCGCTGCACGTCCACACGGTCGACCCCACCCTGCCCGGCTGGCCGGAGCCCACGCGCTCGGCCATCGCCGGCCTGGGCGGCTGGAATCGCCTGCGCCGCCTGACCGCCGGAGACCTGAGCGGGCCCGCGACAGGGCCCGCGACGTTCTCCCCCGAGACCGTGGTCACCGCCGTGTTCCGCGAGGTGCTCGGCCACATCCCGGGGATCGCCGAGCAGGCCGCGCCGGCCGCCGTCCACGCGCAGGTCCCGCTCCAGGAGCGGGTCCAGGACCCGGCGCAGACACCCGTGCCGCAGGTCCCCGCCCAGCCGTCGCCGCCGCCGCAGGAGCAGCGGCAGGCGCCGGTCCCGGAACCGGCCGCCCCGGCGGAACCTGTCGCTCCCAGCCCGCAGGCCCTTCTCAGCGACTACCCGCTGGTCCGCCTGGTCGACAACATGTTCAGGGACTGGAGCCCGCTGGAGTGCGCGGTCGCCGTCGAACGGCTCTTCGCGGTCGACCCGATCAGCCTGCGCGCGCTCGCGCACAAGCTGAACGCCGACCGCGACGCGCTCTCGGCGGCCCAGCGCGCCGCCGAGGAACGCATCCTGCTCTGGCTGCGCTCCTCGGAGTCCGCGCCGCTCACCGGGCACATGTTCGGGCTGACCGAGTGGCTGGGCTCCGCCGCGACCAAGGACCAGCTCATCGGTGCCGACCCCGCGCACCCGATCGAGGTCCCCACCCTGCGGACCCCGCTGTGGAGGGTGCTGGTCACGCTCATGCCCGACCGGCGGCTCCAGGACGACTGGCTCGTCGTGGGCGACCTGGGCGGCCTGCGCGACCGGACCCGCCAGCTCCTGGCGGGCAAGCCGATCGACAGCGACGCGCTCAGGCTCATGGAGCACCAGCTCGGCATCCGGTCCCACTCGGTCCAGGCCTGGCTGGACGCCCTCGCCGCGAGCGCCACGCAGGAGGCGGCCCCCCAGGAGAGCGCCACCGAGGCGGTCAGGCAGCTGCCGCGCCGCACCCCGGGGGCGAACGGCCACCACCACCACCGCGGCGGGCAGCCGATCCCGCAGGTGAACACCGGCGCCATCGACCCCCGTGCCGCCCTGGCCACGTTGTCGGCCCTGGCGAGCGGGAACTCCAGGCCGCACCTGATCACCAGCCAGCGGGTCCCGATGCACCCGCCCGCGAGCCCGTCGTCCGACCCGGCCCGCTGGCAGCGCATCGAGGTGACCAGCGACCACCTGCGGGGCGGCCCGGTCGCCGTGCCCGAGGGGTACGCCACCCAGCTGGGCATGCGTCCCGGCACGCTGCTGTCGGTCACCGGCCCCGGCGACAACGCGGTGGTCCTGGTCTGGCGGGACCATCCCGTCTTCGACTCCCTGCAACCCGTCCTGATGCGCCTGAACGCCCGCCCGGGCGACCAGGTCTACGTCACCGTGGACGGCTACCGCCTGGACGCCCAGCTGCCCGCGTGACTCCCGCCTTCTCCCGGGCCGTTTGCGACGGCCCGGGAAAAGGCGCGGGTCCGCACCGGGCACGGGTCCATACCGAACACAGATCCACATCGGGCACGGGTCCGCACCGGAAGGCGACCCGGGCACCGGGCGACCGGCCCGGTCCGCTCCGGTCCGCTCCGGTCCGCTTCGATCCGCTTCAACGCCGGGCGGCGGCGACCACCGAGGCCGGATTTCCGGCGGCGGCTCCCGGACGCGGTCCTTCGGACGCGGAAACGGCCGACCTTTCCCCGCTGCTCTTTTTCGGCGCTATGCTCTTGGGACTCAAGTGACTTGGTGACACCGGTGTGACCCGTTTTGCCGAACCGGCTCGCACTGTTGCCGATTCCTGCGGCTTTTTGTCAAGAAATTGTCATCGTTCACCTAACAACGGGAGTCTGTATAGCTCTCTCCCCGAATTGCCTTGTGAGGTGTTCCCTAGAACGCGGACGGGGACGGTGAGCGACCATGTCGCGCCAGGGCCCGGGATCAGAGAGCGACGTCGAGCTAGCCGATGAGAAGAATCGCCCGCGTCTGGCTGGGGATGACGTTCTCGACCGTGGGGTCACGGGCCGTGAGTGTCGCCTATCCCCTCCTGGCATTGGCACTGACCGGTTCTCCGGTGCAGGCGGGCTGGACCAGTTTCGCCCTGACCTTCCCGATCCTGGTCTTCTACATTCCGGCGGGCGTCCTGGCGGACCGGGTGAATCCGCGCTCGCTCATGCTCCTCACCGAGACCCTGCGAGGACTGACCGTCCTCAGCGTCTTCCTCGTCCTCGTCATCGGCCATCCGTCGCTGGCCCACCTCCTGGTGGCCGCCTTTCTCGAGGGCACGCTGTGGGTGGTCTACTCGCTGGCGGAGACCGCCTTGATCTCGTCCCTCGTCACGAGAGACCAGGCCTCCATCGTGATGGCCAGGAGCGAGACGATCTCGCACATCGCGGTGCTGGCCGGCAGGCCGCTCGGAGGGTGGCTGTTCGGGGTCATGCACGCGATGTCCTTCGCGGTGAACGCGGGGCTGTTCTTCCTCGCCCTTCTCTCTCCCCTCAGCGTGACGGCCGGGAAGGGGAGGGGCCGGACGCTGCCGCACGCGCTCCGGGAGCTGGCGGCCGGCGTGAGAAGCCTTGCGGGACGGCACCTGCTGCGGGAGATAGCCGACGGCTTCAAGGAGCTCTCCCGGCACCCGTTCCTGCGCAGGGCCATGGCCCTGACCATGGTCACCAACCTGATGATCAACGCGCTCATCATGATCTTCATCGCCGGATCGGCGAACCTTCCCTCGTACCAGGTCGGCCTGGTCCTGGCCGCCGGAGGCGTGGGCGGCGTGGCGGGATCGGGCCTGGCCCCCTACCTCAGGCTCGAACCGAGAAACTTCACGCTCTTCGCCCAGTTGTGGATATGGGTGCTGGCGCTCTTCATCGCGGCGTACGGGGAGGGGCCGCTCTTCTTCGGGCTCGCGATACTGCTGACCGGGTGCGCCGGGGCGCTCAGCAACGTGGCCATCAGGACCTTCGAGGTCGGCACCGTCGACCAGGGCAAGCTCGGACGGGTGATGAGCGTGCACCGGCTCGTCGCGCACGGCGCCGTGTGCGTCGCCGCCCCGCTCGGCGGGATCCTCGTCGCCGTGTTCGGCATCCGGGTGGCGGCCGTCATCCTGACCGTCGTGATGTTCGCCGTCGCCGCGGTGGTGACGTTCGCCTCGCTGCTGCGTCTCCACGCGCGGCTGGGTCTCGCCGGAACGGCCAGGAAGGTCAGGGCGACCGGCGCCCACGTGGGAGCGCGGGTGCTCACAACGTGGCGAGCAGCCGATCCGCTTCCGCCGCGAGATGGGCAGGCAGGCCAGGCGCTCGCGCCGCCCTCGCCCGCAGCACCAGATCCGCCGCGGACGCGGCGTCACCGGCCAGGGCGTGGACCCGGGCGGCGTACAGCAGCGCCGGACCGTGATCTCCCGCCTCGGCCGGCACGGCCCTGATCTCCCGTTCCGCCTCGGGAAGGCGTCCCAGGAGGGCGAGCGCGAGAGCGTGGGCGGCCCGGGTGGACGGCCACTGCAGCGGCCGGACCCTGTCGAGGTCACGCAGCGCCGCCTCCGCCCGGCCGAGGCCGGCGAGGATCTCGCCCCGCGCTCGCAACGCCTCGGTGATGTTCCCCTCCCTGCCCAGGACGTCGTCGAGAACGTCGCGCGCCGCGTCGGGGTGGCCGTCGTACCAGAGCGCCCAGGCGAGCTCGGTCTCGATGTTCAGGTCGTTGGGCACCCGGCGTATCGCCGAGTACAGTTCCCGGACCGCGACCGAGGTGCGTCCCTGGGCCAGCCGCAGCCTGCCGATCCCGGCGAGAAGGCCGCCGACGGCCGAGGTCGCCCCCAGCGTCTCGAAGTGGACCGCGGCGGTGCGGTAGTGGGAGACGGCCTTCTCGAAGTCCTCCCGCCGGTGCGCGACGTTGCCGAGGAAGGACTCGATCTCCGCCCGCATCCTGGTGTTGCCCCCGCACCGCGCCAGCGCCTCCTCGGCCTGCTTCGCGGCCAGCGCGAACTCCCCGTCGCGGAAGGAGAGCTCGGCGGCCCGCAGGTAGTCGTCGGGAAGGGAGCGGCTCTCGGCCCGCACGACGACGACGTGGTCGTTCTGCAGGATCGGCTGGATGAGGCGCTCGTGCGACAACTCGCACCACCGCGTGCCGGCCTTGATGTCCTCGCGCAGGATGTGGCGGTCGACCAGCGCCCTGACCACCGCGTTCGGCATGCCCGCGGTGACGGTCTCCCCCTGGTAGACGACCTCGCGGGTGCCGAGCTCGGTGATGAGGCAGCGGCGCAGCCAGCTCCTGAGCCCGGCGACGTCGTCGTCGAAGTGGTCGCGGGCCACCTCGGCGATCATCCGCTCGAAGAAGTCGGTGAGCGACCGGTCGGCGTTGGCGAACCTGCGGACGTGGTCGGAGGAGATGACCCGCACGTCCTCGGGCAGCGAGCGCCACATGGCCGAGCACACGACCTGCAGCTGGACGGGCTCGACCGCCTGGGCGTCGGCGACGACCTCCTCGCCGAGCGCTCTGCCGACCCTGATCATGCGCAGGTCGTCCACCAGGCCCCGCGCCGCGCCGGGGGCGAACGAGCGTCCCGTCCCCTCCAGCGGCCCCTCGGTCGCCCGGACCGCGGCGGCCGTGTCGAGGGCGGTCAGCGAGAAGCGGCTCCTGGCCATGCCCGCCAGCTTCGGCTCGTGCGGGAGGATCGAGGCGAGGTGGTCCTCCCTGATCGAGACGAGGAGGCGCAGGTTCGGGTCCTCGTCCAGTGCCTCGACGAGCTGGCTGATGAACCACTCCCGGTACGGCTGGCGGTGGGCGAAGTCGCCGAAGAGCTCCTCCGCCTGGTCGATCGCGGCCAGGGTGAGCACCGGGTCGCCGTACGGATCCTGGCGGGGCGGGCGCCGGCTCAGGAACTCGCGGATCGTCAGCCCGGCCAGCCGGGTGGGCGTCTCCGAGGGGGACCACGACGACAGCAGCGCGAACACGTGCGGGTTGTGCCGCGAGAGCGCGGCGGACGGGAAGGGCGAGCCGTGCGACACCCGGCCTATCGGCAGGATGTCGGTCCTGCCCGCGTCCAGCAAAGGGAGCACCCCCGCCTGGATCAGCGAGGTCTTGCCCACGCCGGACGGCCCGTACAGCACGGTCAGGCGCCCGGCCTGCCACAGGTCGGAGACCTCGCAGGCCTCCCTGTCGCGGCCGAAGAACTTGGAACCGTCCTCGCGGCGAAAGGCCCGCAGGCCGACGTACGGCTGGCCGGCCGTGTCGGGCCGGTCTCGGCCGGGGCTCGCGTCAGGGGTCACGGTACCGGTCCCATCCGCCGGCGCAGCTCACGGCAGAACTCCTGCGCCGTCCCCCAGAAGATGGAGATCCGCCAGTCTTCGTAGTATCTGGCCAGCTGGCGCTGGACCTCCAGCACGTCCGCCCTCGTGCTGGCGAGCGAGGGCGCGAGCTGGACGCTCACGTGCCTGCGGCGGTTGATTCCGGGAACGGCCTTCAACAGCCCGTGGAAGAGCACGCGAAACGTCCAGTCCTGCAGGCTGTAGCCGATGAACAGCAGGGGTCTCCTGGTCAGCGCCGCGAGAATGGAGGTGGGCAGCATCCGCTGGCCGCCCGCGACGCCGTCCACCGCGAGGTTGGTGAGAAACTCCAGATAGTCGTCCTCGGCCAGCACGATCGACGCCGGATCCTGCAGATTGCCGTGCAGATGGTAGATGAGCGGGGCCTCGGGTTTGGGGTTCCAGCCCGCCTCGCTGCTGAACAGATCCTCCGCGTAGGCCAGCCCCTTGTTCCACGGGCAGACGGCCACGTTCGGCCTTTTTCCCACCGCTTCGAGCGAGCGGAGGATGAAGTCGTCGTAGTTCGTCGTCAGATACACCGGGAGCGGAAATCTCGCGAGCAGGCCGTGCGGTTCGAGGGGATCCATGAAGTCGGGCGCGCCCCCGGCGTCGAGCTCGTCGCAGATCCGCCTCTTCACGTATACGGAATCCCCGTATCTCATCACCGCGAACTGCGTCACCCGGGGGAGGTCGTGGTCGTCACCGAAGGGATAGTCCCACCGGCGCGCCATGTCGCGGCTCAGCGCCGTCCCCGTCGGCAGAGTGCCCACGCACGCCCCCGATCCCAGGAAGGGCGTGCAGTCTCCGCTGTTCAGCTGGTCGAGCAGGCGCTCCCACTCGGCCTCCCCCATGTCGTGCACGCAGGGCACCACCTCACGGACGGCAGGTCCAATCAGGTCATGGACTCGATGCCGTACGACTCTATTGGCACGGTCAATCCCCCCCGCGCGGGAAGGCACCCCTCGTGTCGCCGACGCGACCGGAGTGGACGAACGATTCACGACCACCTTTCTGCCGCAACCCGCGTGAAACGGCAAGGTGATTCCTCAGATCGAACTCGTGAATCCCGCCGTCGGCTCCGCCGTCTCCAGCAGCAACGGCTCCAGCATCCTCCGCAGCCAGGCCTCGTCGACCTCCGTGAGTCTCTCCAGGGAAAGGCCCTCAAGGTCGACGAGACCGTCCGACCTTGAATTGTCATCGCGCATGCGTGCTCCCATCCGTGTCGCGTCGCATCCGGCCCGGCCCGGCACCCGGATTGCGGGCGTCCCAAAAGGGTGGTGCGACACCGCTTTCGAAAGTCACCCGGCCGTGTTTTTTCTCAATGTGATTCTGTAATACCCCACTCTTCGAATCAACCTTTAGGATGACCGTACGATCCCTTTGGCTAGAAAAAAGCGGAGGCCCGAGGTGGTGGAGCTTTCACACGCGGCGAACACGGTGCCGGAACGGCAGCCCGAGGTCTGGGAGAAAGTGCCACCCCGCAACAGGAACTTCACCGGGCGAGACGACATGCTCGTCAAACTCCGCCAGGGCATCAGCACCGTCACCGCCGTCGTGCCCCAGCCCCAGGCGCTGCAGGGGTGGGGCGGTGTCGGCAAGACCCACCTGGCCATCGAGTACGCCCACCGCTACCGGTCGCACTACGACCTCGTCTGGTGGATCCCCTCCGACCAGCGCGTGCTGGTGCCGTCCGCGCTGGCGGCGATGGCGCCCCACCTGGGCCTGCCGCCGGCCTCGGCCACCGGCGTCGAGGAGGCCGCCGAGGCCGTGCGCAGGACGCTGCAGAGCGGCACCCCCTACCGGCGCTGGCTGCTGATCTTCGACAACGCCGAGGAGCCGGGGCAGGTCCAGGAGTTCATCCCGCGCGGGCCGGGTCACGTCCTGATCACCTCGCGCAACCCCAAGTGGGAGGACCACTTCGAGACCCTCCAGGTCGACGTCTTCACCCGCGAGGAGAGCGTGGCGTTCCTGAAGAAGCGCCTGCGCCGGGAGGTTCCCGACGACGACGCCTCGCGGCTGGCCGAGCAGCTCGGCGACCTTCCCCTGGCCCTCGAGCAGGCCGGCGCGCTGCAGTACGAGACCGGCATGTCGGTCGACGAATACCTGGAGCAGCTCGACGAGCAGGCGAGCAGGCTGCTGGGCGCGAACAGGGCGCCGGGATACCCGCTGTCGATGACGGCGGCCTGGAAGGTGTCGGTGTCGCTCCTGGAGGACCGCCTCCCCGAGGCCATCACGCTCCTGCGGTGCTGCGCCTTCTTCGGCCCCGAGCCCATTCCCCGCGACGTCTTCCGCAGGGGCAACAAGGCCGTCGTCCCCCGGCTCGGCAGGATCCTGTCCGATCCGATCCTGCTCGCCACGGCGCTGAGCGAGCTGAGGCGCTTCGCGCTGGCCAGGATCGAGCCCGCCACCCGCACCATCCAGGTCCACCGCCTGATCCAGGCACTCCTGCGCGACGATCTGCCGGAGGAGGACCAGGCGGAGATCCGGCACGAGGTGCACGTGCTGCTGGCCGGCAGCGCCCCGAACGACCCCGACGAGAGCGCCAGGTGGCGCCGCTTCGAGGAGCTGGTCGCCCATGTCACCCCCTCCGGCCTGGAGGAGTGCACGGACCCGACCGTCAGGCAGTTCGCCCTCAACGTCACCCGTTACCTCTACATATCGGGTAACTACCAGTCGGCCCGCACCTTCCTGGAGAGCTTCGCCAAGCGATGGACCGAGGTCAGCGGGGCGAGGCACCCGGACGTGCTCGTCGCGCACAAGCACCTGGGCAACGTGCTGCGCGGGCTCGGCCAGTACTCCGAGGCGTACGAGATCGACCACAGGACCCTCGACGACATGCGCGAGGTCTTCGGCCCCGACCACGACGAGACGCTCCTGACGACCAACGGCTACGGGGCGTCCCTGCGGGCGCGCGGCGACTTCATCGCCGCCAGGAGACTGGACGAGGAGTCCAGGGCGGCCCATGCCGCCAGCCGGGGCGCCGGCCACCCGTCCACCCTGCGCGTGCTCAACAACCTGGCCCTCGACTACGCCCTCACCAGCGACTACACGCAGGCGCGGCGCCTGCACCAGGACACGTACCTGGAGATGAGCGACGCGGGGGGAGGTATCGGCAGGACCGTCCTGCTGCTGTCGTGGAACGGCCTGGCCAGGGCCGTGCGGCTCTGCGGCGACTACACCGAGGCGTGCGACCTGGGCGAGGAGGCCTACGCCTACGGCGTCCAGGAGCTGACACTCGACCACCACGCCACGCTGCTGACGGCGAAGGACCTGTCCATCGCCAAGCGGCGCTCGGGAGAGGTGGCCGAGGCGCTGGACCTCGCGCGCGACACGCACACCCGCCTGCAGCGGCTCTTCGGGGACGAGCACCCCGACACGATGGCGGCCGCGGTCAACCTCTCCAACGCCCTGCGAACCGCCGGCGACCTCGACGAGGCGTTCGCGACGGCCGACAGGACGGTCACCCTCTACTACCCCCGGGTCTTCGGCGCGGAGCACCCCTACAGCCTCGCCTGCGGCGGCAACCTGGCGATCCTGCATCGTCTGCGGGGCGATCTCGCGACGGCCAGGCAGCTGAACGAGAGGGCGGTGGAGGGCCTGGTCGCCAAGGTCGGCCAGAAGCACCACTACCCGCTGACGTGCGCCGTCAGCCTCCAGACGGATCTCGCGGCGATGGGGGAGACCGTCCAGGCGTGCGCGCTCGGCAGGGAGACGCTCGCCCGGCTGCGGGCCCTCTTCGGCGAGAACCACTTCCTGAGCCTGTCCTGCGCCAGCAACCTCGTGCTCGACCTGAGGGCCGCCGGCGAGACGCAGGAGGCCGAGATCCTGTACGAGGACACGATGCGGCGCTACGAACGCCCGCTGGAGGCCGGCCACCCCGACGCGCTCTTCGCCAGCGAGGGCCGTCGCATCGACTGCGACTTCGACCCCCCGCCGATCTGACCGGCCGATCCGACCACCGGGCCGCCCCGGCCTAGTCCGCCCGGAACCCGGGGTTGCGCCTCTTCCAGGCGTCGAGGTGGTGCTCGGCCTCGCGGAGGGCCTGGCTCTCCGCGGCGGGGTCCACCGGCTCCGCGGCACACTCCTCCAGCGTCTTCCTCATCCGCGCCACGAACTCCTCCCCGCGCTCGTTCAGGCCCCCGCCGGCCAGCAGCGTGCCGGTGACCGCGTAGGCGGCCCGCCTCCAGCGGGCGAGCTCCACCCGCGCCCGGAAGGCCTCCTCCTCCCGCTCGAACCGGTGCTGCCTCCGCCAGAACTCCGCCACCCCGAGATAGGCGTAGGAACCCTGCAGCAGGCCGTAGACGGGGCGCGGGTCGTCCCGCCAGGGCGCGTAGTAGCGCCTGCCGTCGTCCGGCAGGGTCAGCGGGATCACCTCGGTCAGCGCGGTGAGCTTGGCGTGCTGGATCTCGTGCGCGAACGTGGCGGCGAGTCCCACGCCGTGCCACGGGTCCGACATGGCGATGGTCCCGAACGTCTCGCGCGAGGAGGCGCTGTTCTGTCCCCTTTCCGGGGCCTTGATGGGGGTGAGCACCGACACGGCGAGGCCCACCTCCTCCGCCACGGTCTCGTGGTGGGCCGTCAGGACGCGCCACGCCTCGTCCATGTGCGTCCCCCACGCGCGAAGGCGCCCGGGGTCCAGCCGCGGCTCCGCGACCTCCTCCGCGGACCACCGGTACGGGTCGAGGTCGTCGACGACCAGGTCGAATCCCGGGGTCACCCGCAGCTCGCGCAGAGCCTGCCAGCCGGGCCGGTCCCCGCAGGGGTGAACGCGGACCGTCGGACCGCCGGCGTCGAGCTCGGCACCGTCCCCGTCCGGCCTCACCACCACGTCGGCCGTCTCCCCCGCGCCGGGGGGAAGGACGAGGCGCCCCAGGGACGGCAGCGTGATCGCGCCGTCGCGGACGGGCAGCCGGACGCGGCAGCCGATCCGCGCCCGCACCGCGGCCGCCACGGCCAGCGCTCCCAGCTGCGCGGGATCGTCGTGCGTGCCGTTCCCGCTCCTCAGGGACCGGTAGGTCCGCCACGCCCACGCCCCCACCGCCGGGTAGCGCAGCACGCGCTCGACCTCCTCGCCCGCCGCCCCCTCCAGATCCGCCAGGAGGTCGTAGGCACGCGTCGCCAGGGCGGCGCCGGGGTGCCCCGCCGACCGCGCCTCGGCCGCGACCCCGCGTACCAGCAGCCTGTTCTTGACGCGTTGGACCGCGCTCAGCTCGGCCACGGCGTCCGCTCCGCCCTCACCGGCCGCCAGCGTGAGAACCGTCGTGTCGGACACTCCCTGCGTACCGAGCCTCATCGACTTCCTTTCAGCCGGGCGACATCTCGCGCGAAGCTTGTACGGATATGGGTGATCAGCCGGTAGAGATCCGGACAGTAGACCGAGGGCCCCTTGAAACCGGCGGCCTCGCTGTACCTGTGCGCGTACAACCCGCCGCCGCAGACCGGCCGGATGTCGCAGGCCAGGCAGACGGGAGCCAGCGCGAGTTCGCCGATCTGCCGGGCGGCCATGGCCGGATGCCTGAGCGCGGCGTCGAACGAGTCACGGAGCAGATGCAGGCGGGTCGCGGCCGCTCCGTGGTAACTGGACTTCAGGATGTCCGACTGCTCGATGCTGCCGTCGGTCTCCACGACGGCCATCCTGGCGGGTGAGAGTCCCACCGTCTCGCTGCGCGAGGCGCCTCCCGCCAGCAGGCGCATGATCTCGCGGAACAGCCGGATCTCCGTCTGACCGGCGGCCGAGCCGTACCAGCGGTCGAAGATCGGTATCAGCCAGTCGGCGTACGGCGTCGCGGTGACGTCCGGGAGGCGGTACGGCGGCGGGGTGGACCAGTTGCCGTGCGGGAGCAGGAAGTCGACGGCCGGCGGGTCGAAGGCGAGGAGCGCCTCGTAGGTCGCCAGCGGATCGTTGCGGACGTCGATGGTGCACAGCAGGCCGCTGAACAGGTGATGGAACGGGCCCTCGGTCAGCCTGCGGAGCGAGTCGGCGACGATCGCGTGGCTCCCCCTGCCGTCCGCGTAGCGCCTGTGCCGGTCGTGGCCCTCGGCGTAGCCGTCCATGCTCACCCCGACGCGGATCTCCAGGCTCTCGAAGAGCCGCAGATAGGTCTCGTCCAGGCGCAGCCCGTTGGTCTGCACGCCGACGCGGACGCGGGTCCCGACGTCGGCGGCGGCCCCCCTGATGGTGCGCACCGCGTAGGAGATGAGATCGGGCCCGGCCAGCAGGGGCTCTCCCCCGTGCAGGATGACCTCGACCTCGGCCAGCTCGTGGGCGAGCGCGTGCTCGGCGACGCGTCTCGCCGTGCAGTCGACGATCGCCTTCGACATGCGCCGCGGCTGGGCCTTCCAGGACTGGTCGGCCATCTCGTAGACGTAGCAGTGGCGGCAGGCCAGATCACACCTGCTGTGGATCTTCAAGATGAACTGCCGGAAAGCCGCCGGCCGCCACCCCGAGTCCAGCAATCCCCCGACATCGAGCGTCTCGGGGAAGACGCTCCGGGGTGGGGGGATTATGGGGTCAGGTTTCTCAGGCAAACGCGGCACACCTCTCTTGCGCCATTACCTATATGGCATGAGTTTGCATCAATAGTCAAGTTTCAGCATCGCTAATACGTACCCTTCTCCGACATGATCACTGGTTTTCCCCTCACCCTGGAACGGTGACCGGCCATCATCTATCGTGTAGACATCTTTCGGGCGTCACATAACGAGGTCTCAACAGGGGGCTGATCAGCGATGCACGAGTGGCCGTCGACTCTCGATGTCGGAGAGTTGATGGCAGACGGCT
This sequence comes from Streptosporangium sp. NPDC023825, assembly GCF_040639575.1. Taxonomy (NCBI): domain Bacteria; kingdom Bacillati; phylum Actinomycetota; class Actinomycetes; order Streptosporangiales; family Streptosporangiaceae; genus Streptosporangium; species Streptosporangium sp. NPDC023825. The sequence continues at coordinate 36,707 of NZ_JBFAAE010000035.1, forward strand.
GGCGGCCGACTCCGTTCAGGCAGTTCATCCTGAAGATCCATAGTAGATGCGATCTTGCTTGCAAATATTGCTACATGTACGAAATGGCCGATTCTTCGTGGCAGAACCGACCGAAACAAATGTCACGAGAGATCTTCGCCGCCACGGCCGCGAGAATCGCCCAGCACGCCCACCGCCACGACCTGGCCGACATAGAGCTCATCCTGCACGGGGGAGAGCCCCTGCTCGCCGGCCGTGAGGCGATCCGCGAGCTCGTCACGCTGGTCCGTTCCGCGGTCGGCCCCGGCACCAGGACCGCGGTCGGCCTGCAGACGAACGGCACCCTGCTCGACCTTCCCTACCTGCGCCTCTTCGACGAGCTGGGCGTCCGGGTCGGGGTGAGCCTCGACGGCGACGAGACGATGCACGACCGCGGCCGCCGCCGCGCCAACGGCCGGGGAAGCCACGGCGACGTCCTGCGCGCCCTCGGCCTGCTGGGCTCGCCCGCCTTCAGGCACCTCTTCAGCGGCCTGCTGTGCACCATCGACCTCAGAAACGATCCGATCGGGGCCTACGAGGCGCTCCTCGCCTTCGATCCGCCGGCCGTCGACTTCCTGCTCCCGCACGGCAACTGGTCGGCGCCGCCTCCGGGCCGGACCCCGGACACCGACGCGACGCCGTACGCTGACTGGCTGATCCAGGTCTTCGACCGATGGTACGCCGCGCCGCGGCGGCCCACCTGGGTCCGGATGTTCAACGAGATCATCCACGCGCTGCTCGGCGGCTCGTCGTCGAGCGAGCAGATAGGCCTGTCCCCCGTGGGGATGGTCGTCGTGGAGACCGACGGCGGTATCGAGCAGTCGGACGCCCTGAAGTCGGCCTACCCGGGAGCGCCGGAGACCGGGCTGCACGTCACCCGCGACTCCTTCGACGACGCCCTGCTCCTGCCCTCGATCGCCGCCCGCCAGATCGGCGGCAGGGCCCTCTCCCCGACCTGCCTGGCCTGCCCGGTCTCCCGGGTCTGCGGCGGGGGCCTGTACGCCCACCGTTACCGCTCCGGCCACGGGTTCGCCAACCCCTCCGTCTACTCCCCCGACCTCCTCCGGCTCATCGGGCACATCCAGAGAACGGTCGAAGCCGACCTTTCGGCCCGATCGAAAGGGCAGGGAAAGGGCACAATGCACCTACGTGAGCACCGGATCGCGGCCGGGACGTTCTCGGAACTCGCCGGCGGCGGTGGAGGCACCACCGCGGTCGCCGAGCTCTCCGCGGCACAGCACAGCAAGCACGTCCTCCTCGTACGCGGGGTGCTGGAGAGCGCACGGGCGAGCGGGCATCCCGACGCCGCCGCCGCCCGCCGCGCCTACGACCTGCTCGCCACCGTCCAGCGTCGCCACCCCGAGATCGTCAACGCCGTCCTCCGCCACCCGTCGGTGGGCGCCTGGGCGCGCCGGACGGTCAGGATGCTCGACGCGGGCGACGGCGCCGCGGCTCCGGGACAGCTCGCGGCACTCGCCGCCGCCGCGGCGATCCGTTCGGGCACCACCTGCGAGATCGACGTGCCGGCGGTGGAGGGAGTGGTCACACTGCCGTCACTGGGCCAGGCGGTCCTGCCGCCGACCGTCTCGACGGCCACGGTCGAGTGCGCCGCCGACGGCACCGAGATCGCGGCGGCCGGGACCATCGTCCGGATCCCCCGCGACCCACGCCAGGACGCCCCGGGATGGAGAGGGCTGCGGTCGCTGTCCAGCGAGGCGGACGGCATGTCGCTCCACCTGGTCATCGACGACCTCGACCCCTACCGGATGCCGGAGACGACCAACATCGGCGGGCGTCTCACCGAGGCCGAGACGGAGCGATGGCAGTCGACGCTGCACCAGGCCTGGGATCTGCTGGTGCGCCACCACCGGATCGTGGCCGAGGAGGTGGCCACGGCGATCAAGGTCCTCACGCCGCTGACCGCGCCCGCCAGGGGCCAGTCGAGCTCGTCCTCGAGGGAGACCTTCGGCTGCGTGGCCCTGTCGACGCCGCCGGACGCCTCCTCGCTCGCGGTCACGTTGACCCACGAGACACAGCACGCGAAGCTCTCGGCCCTGCTCGACCTCGTCCCCCTCACCCTGCCCGACGACGGCTCCCGCTACTACGCCCCCTGGCGGGAGGATCCCCGCCCCGTACCGGGACTGCTCCAGGGCGCGTACGCCTTCCTGGGCGTGGCCGGCTTCTGGATGCGCCAGCGCGGCCTGGAGTCGGGGGAGGCGGCCCTGCGCGCGAACGCGGAGTTCTTCCAGTGGCGCGAGGCCTCGCGTCTCGTCACCGGCACCCTCCTCGGCAGCGGGCGGCTGACCCCCGCCGGGCAGAACTTCACCGCCGGCATGGCGCGGCGCCTCGACGGCTGGTCGCGGGAGAGCGTACCGGCCCGCGCGCGGGCCATGAGCCGGGAACGCTCGGAGGACCACTACGCACGCTGGCTCCGGCGCAACGGTTAGAGGGCGGGCGGGTCGAAGGTTAGAGGGCGGGCGGGTCGAAGGTTAGAGGGCGGGCGGGTCGAAGTCGAAGTCGAGCCGCTCCCCCCTCAGCGCCACCGTCGTGTCGGGATGGTCCTCGCCCAGCACCCGCCGGTAACGCTCGAAGGTGTCGGCCGCCAGCGTCTCCGCCGCCGCCGGCTCGCCCAGTACCCGCAGGTCGACGACCAGGTTGTTCGCACAGGCGAGAGTCAGCGGGTGGTCGGCGCCCAGGAGCTCCCGCAACTGGGCCAGGGTCTCCTGCCCCAGTCGCCCGGCCTGGGGGACGTCTCCGCCGGCGGCGAGGTCACTGGCGAGGTTGATCGCGCAGGTGAGCGAGTAGTGGTGCTCGCGCCCCAGCGTGCGGTCGAAGCCCTCCAGAGACCTCAGGTCGAGCTCGGTCGCCTCCTCGACGTCTCCGTTGACCCGCAGCAGCAGCGCCAGGTTCATGTTGCAGCCGAAGATGAAGGGGTGCTCGTTCCCGTATCTCCGGGGATAACGGGCCGCCGTGTCGCGCAGCAGCTCCAGCGCCTCGTCGATCTCCCCCCTGGTGCGCTGCGCGTTGGCCAGGCACAGGGCGGCCGCGAGCGTGTCGGGATGGTCGCGGCCGAAGATGCGCTCCTCCAGCTCGAACGTCCGCTGGGCGATCTCGAAAGCCTCGTCGATCAGTCCCGCCCTGCGCTTGGCGATGGACAGGTCCTTGGCCGCGCGCAGGGTCCTGGGGTGGTCGGCCCCCAGCTCCTGGACGCTGGAATCGTAGGCGTCCTCGCCGATGTCGCAGGCCTCGGAGTATTCGCCCCTGAGCCGCACGATGCGGGCCAGGCCGTTCCACGAGGTGAGGATGGACTGCTGGCTCGACTTGGAATCGCCGGCGCGCTGCAGCGTGTACGCGCTCTGCTGCAGCTCGCTGGCCTTCTGGTAGTCGCCGAGCAACATGTAGTCGAGCGCCAGGTTGTTCATGGTCCGCAGCGTTCGGCGGTGCTTGGGGCCGAACAGCCTCCGGTGCTGGCTCAGCGACTCCTCGTCGTGTTCCAGGGCGGTCGCGAAGTCGCCCCGCATCCTCAGGTCGCCGCCGTGGCTGTTGGTGAGCAGCAGGGTCTCCTCGTGATCGGGCCCGAGGACCTCCCGCATGCGCGACAGTGTCGTGCGGTTGAGCTCGAAGGAGGCCCGGTAGTCGCCGAGCTCGCGCAGGACGATCCCGAAGTGCCGCTGCGCGGAGAGCACGTGCCAGTCGTACTCGCCGCTGTCGGCCCGCCATCTCTCGATCAGGCGCCCGACGAGATCCCGCGCCGACTGGTAGCCCCCCGACGAGTAGAGGTAGCGCACGACGTCCAGGGCGAAGCGGCGGATACGGGTGTCGCGGCTGACCTCGATCTCCGCAGGTGTCACGTGGCTGAGCAGCTCCGCGTAACGCGGCCACATGACGTTGTCGTCGGGGAGGCCCGGTGACGCCGCCGCCAGCAGCAGGTGCACCTCGTGGCGGAAGGACGCGTGCTCCTCCTCGCCCAGCTCGTCACGCAGGAGCGCCTGGACCAGCCGGTGCACCTGGATGGTCCGGTTGTCGGAGTCGATCCTGGCCAGGGCGTAACGTCCCAGCTCCTTGATGCCCTTGCTCAGCAGGATGGGGTTGTCGAGGAGCGGGCCGAGGCGCGATCCGGGCGCGAAGTCGTCGGGAAGCACCCCGAACACGTCGCGGGGAATGGGATCCGGCCCGAAGAAGGCGCAGCAGCGCAGGAGCTCCACGGCCTCGGGCAGTTTCGCCTTGAGCTGGGACACCGACAGCGACCACGCCGCGGTCATGGAGAGCGGGTAGTCCGAGGCCTTGTTGGCTCCCAGAAGCTGGGTCGTCTGTTCCCGCAGCAGCCGGAGGTACTGCCCGACGGACATCCCGGTCTCCGTCTGCAGCGCCCCCGCCTGCTCCAGGGCCAGCGGCAGGTCGCCGAGCTCCTCGGCCAGCCGGTTCCTGTCGTCGAGGCTGGTCGAACTGGGCACCCGCTTGCTGAGGAACTCGATGCTCTCGGCCCGGCTGAAGACGTCGACGGGCAGGGTGTCGACCACGCTCTGCCAGGCGTGGTTGCGGGAGGTGATCAGGACGTGCCCGGGACCGCGCGGGATGATCTCGTTGATGTCCTCGGGCTGCTCGGCGTTGTCGAAGACGAGCAGCCAGCGGGAGTAGGGGTCGCCGCGGCGCAGCGCGTCCAGCACGGCGGCGGACGCGTCCTCCACTCCCATCGCGGAGGAGGAGGGCACCCCCAGGTGCGGGGCGAGCGCGGCCAGCGAGGAGCGCACCAGCATCGGCTGGTCCGCGGGAATCCACCAGACCAGGTCGTACTCGTGCCGGAAGCGGTAGGCGTACTCGATCGCGACATGGGTCTTGCCGACGCCGCCGAACCCGTGGAGGGCGTGCGGCACCACCGCGGTGACCTCGGAGGTGACCCCGGTGTGCAGCTTTTCGAGAAGGTCTTCCCTGCCGGTGAAGTTCTTGTTCTGCTGGGGGATCTTGCCCCAGACCTGGGGCTGGCGTCCCGCTGACCGGGAAGGTCCCGACGACTGTGAAATGGGCACGCGACCGCCTCCACTCGCCCGAGTTGGGATCAGCCTAGACTCCCTGCCCCCGCAAACGCATAAACGAAGGAGGCAGAGTCTTATGGCTACGCCCCAAAGGGCATCACCGTCACATCCTAAAAAGGGTTTTTATCCGTAAACCATATCTCCCCGTCTTCCAATTTATCCTTCGAAGCACTCGCCTGACCAACGGAAGAGTGTAACGATGGGGCGGCGCGGGGACACACGGAGAGCCGGGAACGCGGGGGCGCAAGGGAGTCCGCATGAGCGATGAAGCCGTCATAGCCGACGCTGATTTCAGCAAAGACCTGTTCGACGTCGCAGAGGAGAGCCTGGCCGATCTCGACAAGGCCGACGGTTCCGCCATCGCCCGCGCGTACCGGAGAATAGCCGAGGACAAGGACACCGGCCCGGTGGCCGGATTCGATTCGTTCATATCAAAACCTTTGTGACAACCCACCGATGTGCGACATTGGAGTGCGGGACTTACGCTCTTTGTCGACAAACATGGTGGAGCCGTGGACGACACCGACTGGGAACGTTTGATCGACCAGCTCGGCAGGGGTGACTGCGCCCCTTTCCTCGGAGCGGGAGCCTGCGCCGGCACCCTTCCCACCGGCACCGTCCTCAGCAACCGGTACGCCCTCCGCTACGGATATCCGTTCGCCGACGCGGGCGACCTGGCCCGCGTGATGCAGTACGGCGAGGCCGTGGTGCGCGATCCGGTCGACCTCAAGGAGACGGTCTGCGGCCACCTGCGCTCGCACGGGCGGCCTCCCATCGGCGATCCCGGGGAGCCGCACCGGCTGCTGGCCGGTTTCCCGGTGACGACGTTCCTCACGACGAACTACGACGACTTCCTGGCCGGGGCGTTGCGGGCGGAGGGCAAGGAGCCCCACGTGGCCGTCTCCCCCTGGTGGGACACCGACCCGGCCGCGGCCCCCTTTCTGCCGGAGCCGACGGTGGAGCGGCCCGTCGTCTACCATCTGCACGGAAGCTGGGCGGAGCCCGCGTCGCTGGTGCTGACCGAGGCCGACTACCTGACGTACCTTGTCAACATGGTGGACGCCGTCGCGACCGACGGAAGGCACCCGCTGCCGACCCCGATCCTGCGGGCGATGACCACCAGGCCGCTGCTGTTCGTGGGCTACAGCCTGCAGGACTGGACGTTCCGGGTGCTGTTTCACGGCCTGGTGCGCAACACGCCCCGCAGCAACAAGCGGCGGCATGTGAGCGTGCAGCTCATGCCCGAGGTCAACGGGTCGGCGGGCGACGCCGGGGCCGCCGAGGACAAGGCCAGGCGCTACATCACCCACTATCTCGACCGCTGGAACATCTCGATCTTCCTGGGGACCGCCTCGGAGTTCTGCGCGGAACTCCGGCGGAGAATGGGACGGATGCCATGACGACCGCGACGCGCGGCGGTGACGGGACCATCCGGCCGTACGTGGGGCTGCGCCCCTACGACCGGAGCGAGCACGCGCTGTTCTTCGGGCGGGAGCGCGAGGCCCGCGACATCGCCACCATCTGGCAGGCCACAGGCCTCACCGTGCTGTTCGGGGCCTCGGGGGTCGGCAAGACGTCCCTTCTCCACGCGGGTGTCCTGCCGCGCGTGGAGCCCGAGCGCGCCGACGTCCTGCCCGTCGCCCGCGTGTCTCCCCACGGCATCACCGCACTGCGCCCGAAGGTGGCCGGCAACCCCTACGTGCTGGCGCTGCTGTCGGCCTGGGCGCCGGACCGGCCGCTGCCCGCCCTGGCCGGGCTGACGGTCTCGGACTTCCTGGCGGAACGCCCGGAACGCGTCGACAGGTACGGCGACCCCGTACCCGTCCTGGTGGCCGTCGACCAGGCGGAGGAGCTGTTCGGCGGCCCGCTCGACCGGGAGGAGGAGCGTCAGGGACTCCTGCGCCAGCTGGCGAGCGCGGTGGAGGACCACGACGGCCTCCACCTGCTGCTGTCGCTGCGCGAGGAGTATCTGGCCTCCGTCCTTCCCTACGAGCGCCCGCTGGGCCGTGGCTCGCGGGCGCGGTTCCAGTTGCTGCCGCTCACCCGCGCCGCGGCGCTCGACGCCACCACGAGGCCGCTCGAGGGTACCGGCCGGCTCTTCGCCCCCGGCGCCGCGGAACAGCTCGTCGACGACCTGCGCACCGTCCCGATCTCCAACGACGAGGGACAGACCACCACGCTGACCCTGAACACCGTCGAGCCGGTCCAGCTGCAGGTCGTCTGCTCCGCGCTGTGGGAGTCGCTGCCCCCCGGCCTGCGGGAGATCAGCGTGGAGCACGTGAAACTGCACGTGAACGTCGACCGGTTCCTGACCGGCTTCTGCGATCGGATGCTCGCGCGCGTCTCGGCCGGGTCCGGTGTCACCTCGAGCGAGATCCGCGCCTGGTTGCGCGGGACCTTCGTCACCGAGCACGGGACGCGCAACACCGTCTACGAGGGCCTGCACGAGACGGCCGGCATGCCGAACGCCGTCGCCAAGGCGCTGGAGGACTCCCACATCCTGCGGGGCGAGCACCGGCTGGGAATCCGCTGGTACGAGCTGCAGCACGACCGCCTCATCGGCTCGGTGCGCCAGTCGCGGCACCCGGCGGCCTATCTCGACGACGCGAGGCTGGCCCTGGCCAGGCGGGGCTGGGAGACGGCCCGCGGCCTCGCGGAGGAGGCCGTCCGCGCCTCGGGGAGCGGCGAGACCTGGGTGCGCGCCGAGGCCCTGCTGATCCTGGGAGAGGTGGCGTCGGCGGAGGGCGAGGCGGAGAGCGCGCTGAGCCGGTTCGAGGAGGCGGCCGGCATGTTCGCGACGCTCCAGCGGTTCAACGGGGTGGCCTCCGCGCTGACCGGGGAGGGGCGGCTCTGGCTGTCGCAGGGACACCACGACAGGGCGGTCGAGCGGCTGCGCGCCGCCCTGTCCTGGGTTCCCAACGACCTGCCCGCGCATCTGGCGCTCGGGCAGGCCCTGTGGCACCTGGGACAGCCGCGCGCCGCCCTCGCCCTGCTCAACGGGGCCGTGGCGCTCGCGGACGAGCCTCCCGCCGAGGCGCTCGCGCTGCGCGGCGAGATCCTGGCCGACCTCGGAAAGGCCACGGAGGCCCTGCGCGACCTGGACCTCGTGCGCAGGCACCAGCGGCCGGCCACGATCGCCGCCAGGGCGCTGGCCCTCGCCCTGGAGCGGCGGTTCGACGCCGCCCAGCAGGAGATCCTCGACGCGCTCGCCGACGGGTCCGACAGCGGTCCCGTCCTGGTGCGGGCCGCGCGCGTCCACGCCCTGCTGGGAAGGGCCGTGACGGCGGAGAGACTCGCCTCGCGGGCGCTCGGCGCGGTCACTCCTGGACTTCCGCCACATCTGCGGAAGCAGGCCGAGGAGCTCCTGCGGAGAACGGCGTGACATCGTCGCTCCTCGCCGCCTCCCACATGTGGTCGAACTGGTTCACCCAGTAGGTGAACCAGCGCTCGTCGCGACCGCGGGTCAGCTCCAGGTGCATGCGCGAGGAGGTCGACGCGTTGTGGTAGCCGTGGATCTCCACGATGACACGGCCCCCGGGGGTTTCCGGGTCGACGAGCACGAGGCTGAATTCCGGATTGTAGGAAAGCAGCCGGTACTGGAACTCCCCCGCCGTTTTCCAGCCGTTCATCAGCCGGAGGCGTTCCATCGTGCTGTCCAGCGCGGCGGGGAGCCGTTGCACGGGAAACTCGATCGCATCGTCCAGCTGTTTCGCGGCCTGCCGCACGGCCGCCTTCTCCAGGGGGTCGAGAATGACGATCCTGACATTTCCTCGCTCCCGTGCGAGCACCGTGTTGCGCATGAGCTCGCAGGTCTGCGCCGACAGCAGGTTGACCGCGGACGGCGCGAACACCCGCACGTCGCGCGCCTGGGCGAGCAGCGACGACAGCGGTACCACGTCGTACACGGAACGGTCGTGCAGAAGGCCGGCCGACGACTCGGCCTGCTCCGCGGGCAGGGTGATCCGGTAGAGGAGCAATCCGACTCCGGAGAACAGGACCGCCCATCTGAGGTCGACGTCCAGTTTGTCGGCGAAGATCGAGAGAAAGGCGAAGGCGAAGAGGACGAACGTGAGAGCGTACGCGTCGATGTGCTGCCGAGCCTTGAGATCCCTGCCGATTCTTCGGAGCGAACGCACGCCGACCCCCAGCTCTTTGGGCGCTGTCGAAATAGCTATGCCCATTGTCCGGGGTGGGATCTCGCGATTTTCGATCTCGTGAATTCCGGCCGGCCGGGCCCTCCCCGTTGCGGAAAGGCCCGGCATCCGTAATCCCGTTCTCCGGCCGCGCCCGCTCGGCCCGCGCCCGCCCTGACCGCCTTGGCCGGTTCGACCGGTTCGACTTGTGACCGGCTAGACGGCGACCGGCTGGCGGCGGCGCTGCCGGAGGCCGTCGACGGCGAGGGCCCCGCCGCCGCTGAAGGCGACGGCCAGGGTGCCGGCGGCGAGGGCGAGCACGAACTCGTAGCCGCCCTCCCCCACCGAGAAGCCGTTGGCGAGGTGGACGAAGACGATGGCGCCGAGCATGTTGAGCGCGAGCAGGACGCCGAACACGGGCAGGGCCGCGCCCAGGATGAGCGCGACGCCGCCGACGACCTCGAGGACGGCGACCGCCGGTGCGGCGACGGCCGCGAGCGGGATCCCCGCGGACTCGAAGAACCCGGTGGTCTTGTCCAGTCCCGTCAGGAACTTCTGGGCGCCGTGGACCAAGAAGATCACGCCGAGGGCGATCCGCGCCAGCAGAAAGGCGTAGGGCCGTGCCTGGTCAAGCATGATGACTCCTCTTGTCATTCGAATTTGTACTAAACCATAGCGGTTAGTTCAAATTTGAACAAGCCGTACAATACTCCGGTGAGCGACACGAAATGGCTCAATGAGAGCGAAATGGCCGCGTGGATGGCCTATGTGGCCGCGACGCACCTTCTGGAGCGACGTGTCGAGGACCAGCTGAAGGCCGACTCGGGTCTGACCCATGCGCAGTACGAGATCCTGGCGAAACTCTCCCAGCAGCCCGGCGGGCAGCTGCGGATGACCGAGCTGGCCAACCGGCTGATCGTTTCGAAGAGCGGTCTCACCTACCAGATCGGGCAGCTGGAGCGGAGGGGGCTCGTGACGCGGGCGGCGTGCCCGTCGGACGAGCGGGGCGTGCTGGCCGTGCTCACCGAGGAGGGAATGCGCTGCCTGGAGCGGACCGCGCCGGGGCATGTGGCCGTCGTGCGCGCCTTCCTGATCGACCGGCTCACCCCCGAGGAGGTCGAGACCATGCGGCAGATCATGACGAAGGCCGCCGCGGCCATGAAGGCCGCGCCGGCGGGCCCGCTACGCACCCGGCATCCGGGCAAAAGCCCAGGGTAACGCGCGGAACGGATCTGAGGGACCGGTTCTCCCTTTCGGCCACGGAACCGCGGCGAAGACGGAAGAATCCGGTACGGCTCGCGCGGGGGGCATACCGCGCGAGCCGTACCGGATCACGGCCGCACCGCCGGGTCAGGCGGCGGTGCAGCTGACCGAGGAGGGCGCACCGTTGCTGCCCGACCAGTTACCGGTGAACCCGAAGGACGCCGAGGCGCCCGGGGAGAGGTTGCCGTTGTGCGACACGTTCCGCACCGAGACGCTCGCACCGCTCTGGGTGTGCTGCCCGTTCCAGAGCTGGGTGATGCTCTGGCCGTTGGGGAAGGACCAGCTCACCGTCCAGCCCGAGAGGGCCGCGGTGCCGGTGCTCTGCACGGACACGTCGGCCTGGAAGCCGCCCTGCCAGGAGCCGGCCACCTTGTAGGAGGCCGTGCAGGCCTTGCCCACGCCCGGCGTCGGGGTCACGGTCGGGGTCACGGTGGGCGTGGGATTCGGGGTGACGGGCGGGGCCGCCATGGCCAGCTCGTAGGCGCGCTGCGGGACGAACTGCCCGGCCCCGGCGATGCAGCCGTCGGCCTCGCCCGGCAGCTTGATCCACAGGAAGGCGTCGATCATCGAGTCGCCGGTGGCGTTGGTGCTCGGCGTGCCGATCGCCCGGCCGCCCGGGTCACACCACTCGCTGCCCTGCGGGCCGTTGCCGTTGCGGCTGGTGTCGATCACCGCGCGGAGCCGGGAGACGCCGGTGGCGGAGATGACGTTCTTGGCGTACGCGATCTCGGTGGAGCTCCACCGGTAGTTGGAGACGTTCAGGGATATGCCGTCGGCGCTGTTCGCCACGTCCGCGGCCCTCAGGCGGGCGCCGGCCTCCGACGGTGACAGCCATCCCGAGTGCCCGATGTCGAAGTAGACCTTGGCCGAGGACGAGGCGGCCCTCAGCTTCTTGCCGGCGTACGCCATGGAGGCGTTGGTCTCCTGCTGCTGGGAGGAGTTCATGCAGTTGGTCATGATCGGGAGCACGTCGGGCTCCAGGATGATCGACGCCGGGCGTCCCTGGAGACCGGCGGCCACCTCGTCGATCCACTGCCGGTAGGCCGTGTGGTTGGGCGCGCCGCCCGTGCTCGCGCCGCTGCAGTCGCGGTTGGGGATGTTGTAGACGACGAGGATGGGGATCTTGCCCGCTCCCTGCGCCGCTCCGACGAACGCCGACACCTGCCCGCGCACGGCGGAGGTGTTGGTGGTGGTGAACCACCGGGCCTGCGGCACGGCGGCGATCCGGTCGCGGATGACCGGCGCCCTGGAGTCCCCGGGGTTGGCCGCGACCCACTTGGCGGCGCTGGTCTCGGGATCGACGTAGAACGGGGAGTCGGCGGCGGACGCGCCGGAGGCGGCGGCGACCGCGGCACCTGACACGATCACCAGCGCCGCGCAGAGCGTGGCCAGGATCGACCTTCTTGGCATGGAACGGCTCCTTCGAGGGAGGCATGGGAGCGCTCCCACCATAGGTGGCGCACCCTTCCCTGACGTAGGGGGCACAGGCGCCGCCTCACACCGTTACACGCTGACCTGTGCGAACACCCTGGCGTGCGTTGAAAGTTTCACCGCCTCGGTCCCCTCCCGGCACGTGGCACGCCGATCCCGTCGATCGGCGGGGAAGAGCCCGCGGAGCGGCGGCGGCCCGGCCGAAGCCGCCCCGGGGCCCCGTGTCCCGGGCCCGTGGTCCCGGAGGCCGTCCTGGAGACCGTCCCCGAGGCCGTGGCCCGAAGGCCCGCGGTCTGGAACCCTGGTCTGCCATGGGCAGGACGACGGTGGGGGCGTGGTTCGCGGGCAGGCTCCCCTCACCCGGGGAGAGATGGTCCGCGGCGAGGCGTTCGCGCGTCGCCGACGTGCTTCTCGCGCTGGGCGTGTGGGCGGTGTACGTCACCCTGAGCGTCCTCCAGGACAGGTTCGGCACGCGAGAGCTCCCCCTTTTGACATTCGCGTTCTTCACCGTCTCGTCGGCGGCCCTGGTGTGGTGGCGGCGCCGGCCGATCGGCGTCGTGGCCGTCACCGTGGTCTGCGACTGTGTGATCGTCGTGTCGACGGGCTGGCAGGGGTACGGCCTGCAGGCGATGCTGGCCCTGTACGCGGCGGGCAGGTACGGCGTGGCCCTGCACGCCTGGGTCGCGGCCGTGGCGGTGGGCCTGTTCTACCCGGCGGTGTCGACGGCCGTCCAGCTCGCCACCGGAGCCGGACGCCAGGACTCCGGCTCCCTCGGGGTGTTCGTCCCGCTGCTGCTCGTCGGGCTGGGCAGGCTGGTGTGGCTGCGCCGGGAGACCGCCCGCAGGAGGCAGGCCGAACTCGCCGAGGAGATCGTACGGGCCGAGCGCCGCCACATCTCCCGCGAGCTGCACGACGTGGTCGCCCACAACATCAGCACGATGCAGGTCCTGATGGGGGCGGCGCGCACGACCATGGCCCGCGATCCCGCCGGGGCGCAGGCCGCCCTGCTCAGCGCCGAGCGCGCCGGGCGGGAGGCGATGGCGGAGATGCGGCAGTTGCTGCACGTGCTGCGTGCCGACCGGGCGGACGACCCGGCAGGCCCTGGGGCCGCCCCCGTGGACGGCGGCTCCCCCACCGGCGCGGGAACCGGCCTCCCCGGCGAGGCGGGTCCTCCCGGTGGGACGGGCTCTTCCGGTGGGGCGGGGCGTCCCGGTGGGACGGGCTCTCCCGCCCGCGGGGCCTCGGCCCTGCCCTCGCTGGTCGGCCGGGCCCGCGAGGCGGACCAGCCCGCCGTCCTGGAGGTGACCGGCACCCCGGGCAGGCTGCCCGCCGCGGTCGACCACGCCGTCTACCGCATCGTCCAGGAGTCGCTGACCAACGCGCGCAAGCACGCCGGAAACGTCCCGGTGAGGGTGCGGGTCGAGTACGGGCCCGCCGCGGTCGAGGTGGAGGTGGCCGACGAGGGGCCCGGGACGGCCGCTGCCGGGAAGAAGTACGAAGGCCACTCCGGCGGAGGTTTCGGGCTGGGCGGCATGGCCGAACGTGTGGCACTCTGCGGTGGGCGGCTGGAGACGGGTCCCCTGCCCGGCGGGGGTTTCCGGGTCCACGCGCGGTTGCCCCTCCCGGTGCTGGGAACGGACGGACGGGGAGACGCCGGCGAGAGACCGGCCGAGCAGGAGGCGGCCGGCCGTCCACCGGTCGCGGGCAGGCCTGTCGGAAGGGAAGCGGCGGAACGGGAAGCGACCGGACAGGAAGAACCCGGACGGGAACCCACGGGGCCCGAACCCACCGGGCGAAAACCGGCAGAGCGGGAGGGAAAGACATGATCAGGGTGCTGGTCGTCGACGACCAAGCGCTGGTGCGCTCCGGCTTCCGGATGATCCTGAACGCCCAGGACGACCTCTCCGTGGTGGGAGAGGCGGGCGACGGCGAGGAGGCGCTCGCCCTCGCCCGCGACCTGCTGCCCGACGTGGTGCTGATGGACCTGCACATGCCGGAGGCCGACGGCGTCACCGCCACCGGGCGGATCACCGCCGAGCTGCCCGGCGTGCGCGTGCTCGCGCTGAGCACCTTCGACCTGGACGAGTACGTCGTCGACGCCCTGCGCGCCGGGGCCTCGGGCTTCCTGCCCAAGGACGTCTCCCCCGAGGAACTGCTGGAGGGGGTGCGGGTGGTGCACCGCGGCGACTCGGTCGTCGCGCCGCGGCTGCTGACCCGGCTGATCGGCACCTTCGTCCGCGCCGTACGGCCCCGGCCCGCGACGATGCCGCCGGAGCTCGCCGGTCTGACCGGCCGCGAGCGGGAGGTGCTGGTCCTCATCGCGCACGGGCGGTCGAACCCGGAGATCGCCGAAACGCTCGACGTGGCGGCCTCCACCGTGAAGAACCACGTGACCAGCCTGTTCGCCAAACTCGGCGTCCGCGACCGCGCCCAGGCCGTGGTCGTCGCCTACGAGGCGGGCTTCGTCACCCCGGGCACCACCGGCTGACCCCTGCGCGCCTGCCCCGGCGCTGTCATCGCCCCGGGCACCACCGGCTGACCCCTCCCCGGCACACCGGATGTCCTCTCCGGCACCCCTCCCGGGCTGTGACGGCCGCCCCTCCCGGGCACCGCCCGGCTCCCGTCCGGCTCCCCGGCCCGTCTGGGACCGTGCTCCCAGACGGGGGCGCGACCGGTGCCCGGTTCCCAGGCGGGAAACCGTTCCTCGCGGCGAGGGACGGGGCCCGGTCGTGGACGAGCCTGGGAACATGAACGGAAACCAGCGATCCATCACACGCCGGACCGCGACGGCGCTCGTCACGGCGGGAACCTGCGGGACGCTTCTCCTCTCGCTCCTCACCGCCCCGAACGCCGCCGCCCGCGGCCACGACACGTCCTCCGCCGCCACGCGGGCCGGGGCGGGGAAGGCGGGCGGAGAGGCCGGGAGGGGCGCGGGCGGGTTCCGGCATCCGTGCGCCTCCGCGAAGACCCGCTGCGACGGGGAGATACGGGTTCCGCTCGACTGGGGCGACCCGGACTCGGAGCGGATCGCGGTGGCGTTCGCCTGGCTGCCCAGGAAGGACACCTCCCGCCCGGCCTCCGGGACCGTGCTGGCCAATCCGGGCGGGCCGCTGTCGGCGCTCCCCGCGGTGCCGTCCCTGGCCGAGAGCCTGGGACCGGTGCTCGACCGGCACAACCTGCTGGTGGTCGAGCCGCGCGGGCTGGGGAAGCCCGCCCCGCTGCTCTGCCCGGGGCTCGACCTGACAGTCCGGGAGACCGTCAGAGCCTGCGCCGCCCGCCTCGGCCCTCGTAGCCGGTTCTTCACCGCCGACCAGGCCGTCACCGACATGAACGCCGTCCGCGACGCCCTGGGCGTGCCGAAGGTGACGTTCTACGGCATCTCGTACGGCACCCTGTTCGCCCAGGCGTACGCCACCCGCCACCCGGGCACCCTCTCCGGGGTGCTGCTCGACAGCGTGGTGCCCACGGGTGAGGACGGCTACGTGGCCGAGCGCATCCGCAAGCGCGCCGACCTGCTCGACGTGGCCTGCGACCCCTCACGCGCCTGCCGGCGCCTGCCGGGCGATCCCTCCGGCGCCTTCTCGAAGCTGGTACGGCAGCTGCGCGCCCACCCCGATCCGGAGATCCGGTTGTCGTCGCTCGCGCGCCTGCCGGACTTCCTCTTCATCCCGGTGGCCGGCCGCGAGGCCGGCGCGGCCGTCGCCGCCTACCTGGACGGCGACCCGCTCCCGCTGCGCCGCCTCGTGCGGATGGTCGACGGGGCACCGGGCCAGCCGCTGCGCGCGCCGGAGCTGGCGGGCCTGCTCTCCTACGTGTGCGCCGACAGCGCCTTCCCGTTCGAGCGCGCCGCACCGGCGGACGAGCGGCGGCGCCAGATGGACCGCCACTACGACGAGGAACGCCCGTTCAGGCCGTTCACCGTCGCCGAGCTGGGCGGGCCTCCCGCCGGCATGCAGGACTCCTGCGTCGACTGGCCGACTCCCCGCACCAGCCCGCCGGTGCCGCCGGGCGCCGGGTACCCCCGGGTGCCGGTCCTGACCCTGGGCGGCGACTTCGACTCGACCACCCCGGCGGAGGCGGCCGCGGTGACCCGGCGCTTCCCGGACTCCACCTTCGCCCGGGTGCGCTTCGCCGGCCACAACCTCACCACGGGCGCCCAGGTGAACGAGTGCGTCCGCGGCGCGGCGCGCGCCTTCCTCGCCGACCCGGCCGCCTTCGACGACACGCCCCGCTGCGACGACGCGAACTACCGCGCCCTCGGCTCCTTCCCCCGGACCGTGGCGCAGGTGCCCCCGGCACGCGGCACCGGCCTGGACGCGAAGGAGCGGCGGATCCTCGCGGCCGCCTTCGCCACCGCCACCGACGCGACCGCCGGGCGCAACCCTCTCAGGTCCCCGTTCTGGCTGCCGGCCACGCGGGAGGGCCTGCGCGGCGGCCGGCTGACGTTCGACGACAAGGCGGGCACCGTCCGGCTGCGGGACGTCCGCTTCGTCGGCGACCTCACGGTGAACGGCGAGGTCCGGCTGGGCGGCGACGCCACGGCCCGGCTGACCGTCACCGGCGGCGACGGCGGATCGCACGCGCTGGAGCTGTCGTGGAAGGCGTTCCTGGCCGAGGACGACACCGCCGTCTCCGGTACCTTCGCGGGCCGCGGCTTCACCGCGACGATCCCCTCGCACTGACACCCCGGCCCGGCCCCGTGAGAAGAGCGGCCCGGCCCCTCACGGGGCCGGGCCGCTCTTCGGAGCGACCGCCGTAGCCGGTGCCGGTGGGACGGGAGGCGAGGGGAAGGGCGGTCGCGAGCGGCCGTACTCCCCCTGCTCCCCCTCGCCCCCTTTCACCGGCCTGCCGTCTCAGGCGGCCGGTTCACCCGTCGGGATCGTCGCGGCCGCAGCGACCGCCGCCGCAGCACGAGCGGTCCGTGCTTTCCCGGCCGTCGGCGTCGGTGACCGTCTCGAAAACGAACTCCGGTGCCTTGTCCTCGCGAGTGATGTCATCGTTCACGATGTTTCTCCCTCCAGGAGCGCCTGCCGAGGCAGGGCGGGACGACGACCCGATGCCGGGCCGGTTTCCCCGCGTACGGCACACCGGGTGCGCCGGGCGCGGAGGATCGGTGGCGACACCCGCGAGGGGTCGCGCCCCGGTCGCGGGCCGGCGACGGCGGCCGGGGTCCGGGCGGACGGCTCGTCCGGTGCGGCCCTTCGCGACCGGTGCCGCCCGCCGCGGGAGGGCGGCGGCCTGCCGCGATCCCGCGAAGGCGGGTGCGGGCCCTCCCGGGGGGGCGGCGCGTCCGGGTCAGGATCGTGACCACACCAGACCGGCCAGTGCGAGCTCGGCGAGTGTCTCCGCGGCGCGAGCGCGGTCACCGCCCACCTCGGCGATCACCTGGTCGGCGTCGCGGGTACCGTCACAGCAGGCCAGCAGCATCGCGGTGCCCTCACCGATCCGGTAGGCCCGCACGACGGGCGCCCGCCAGCGGCGCTGCAGCAGCACTCGCGTCCGCACCGCGGGCAGCTCGCCGATCGGCGGCCCCGCGGTGACGTCGTGGGTGTAGGTCCCGACCCCGGCGGCGGCCGACAGCCGGAGGGCCCCGGCCGGCGGCCGGCCGTCCGAGCCCGCCACGGCGGCGGCGCGGGCGGCCAGCGCGGCGTCCCGGTCGTGGACCAGCGCGGCGCGCGCCAGCTCGTAACGGGCGTAGGCGGCCAGCCGCGGTACCGCGTGGATCGCCAGCCAGGCCGTCAGCCGTTCGGACTCCCCCATCCCGAACGGCCGGTCCACCGGCTGCGGGCGGCATGGCGCGCCGCGGGTGAACTGCTCCCACAGGGCACGGTGACCGCCGGTGAGTTCGGCGACCGTGTCCGGCAGGCAGGCGGCGACCGCCGACCGCAGCTTGCCCCGCACGCCGTCGTGCGTCACCCGGTAGCCGTCGGGCGCGGCACCGCTCAACATGGCCAGCTCGGCGTCGCTCAGCTCGTACCGGCGCTGCAGTCTCACCGGGTCCTCGCGCAGCAGCGCGGACTCCGCCTCGCAGGTCAGCATCGCCGCGAGCGCGTCCTGCACGCCCATCACGCGCCCCCCGCCGGTCGCGCCGCCACCCGCCCGCCGTCCGAGCCTCCGGTGCGGGAGCGCAGCACGGTTCGCGCGCGGTCGATCTCGGCCAGCAGGTCGCCGAAGTCGTCGGGGAAGTTCTGGTCGCGTTCGACCAGCGTGGCGTTGACGTGCGTACGCGACACCAGCTCCGCCAGCAGGTCCCACACCCGGTCCGGGATCGCGGCACCGTGGCTGTCGAGGGACAGCCGGCCACCGTCGCCGTCGCCGTCGCCGTCGACGCCGACGCCGCCCGCCAGATGCACCTGGACGACCCGTTCGAGCGGGATGGCGTCGAGGAACCCCAGCGGGTCGAAGCCGTGGTTGCGCGCGTTGATGTCGAGATTGGCCAGGTCCAGCAGCAGGCCGCACTCGCAGTGCTCCATCACCTCGGTGATGAACTGCGCCTCGGTCAGCGGGGTGGCCAGGTCCACGTAGTAGGTGATGTTCTCCAGCAGGAACGGCCGGCCCACCGCCTCCTGCACCCGCCGCGCCCTGCGCCCCAGCCGCCGGGCGACCTCCCGGGTCCGCGGCAGCGGCACCAGCAGCCCCACGTCGACCCTTTCGGTGCGGGTGAAGCACAGGTGGTCGCTGAACCACGGCGCGCCGATGTCCGCCACCAGTGCGGCCAGCGCCTCCACATACGCCCCGTCCGGTTCCCGCTCCGAGCCGATGGACAGTTCCACCCCGTGTGGCACGACCGGGAACAGGCGGACCAGCTCCTCCAGCCGCTCGCGCTCGTCGGCCGGGGCGAACAGGTAACGCTCGGTGATCACTTCCAGCCAGTCGATCCGGCCGGCGTGCGCCTCGATCGCCTCGGCCAGTTCCACGCGATGTCCCAGGCCGGACCCCAGTGCGGGCAACCCTGTCAGCATGTGGTTCTCCCATCACCTCACAGTGATGTTCACGAGCACCTGATGTTCACGAGCACCGCGCAACGGCTGTACCCCGCAACCTGCCCGGCGGGATCGGGGCCACGCCGGGCCGCCACGCCAAACTTCCGCAAAGCGAAGGCCTGTCCGCCATTGCCGGGAATCAGGGAGATGGGCCAAGATCAATGGTTGATCCGCCGCGGCACGCGCCGCGGCTCACCGTCGAAGGGGAGACAAGTGACTGGGTCCGTTACAAGGGTCGTCGCCGTGACGGCCCTGGCCGCCGGCATTCTCGCGGCCAATCCGGCATACACGGCGTACGCGGCCTCCGCCCCCTACACTCCCGAAGGCCTCTGCGGAGCGGGGTTCACCCGGGCGAAGGACGGCGTCCGTCCTCTCAAGTCCGGACGTGACACCTTCGGCCACGTCTACCTCATGTACAACCGCAGCACCGGTTACAACTGCGTGGTCAGCATCAAAACCGCCTTCTACCGGACCGCCACCTACACCACCGCCACCCTGACGGTGAAAGGCAGCAAGCCGAAGACCGACGCGGGCAAGTTCAAGTACTACGCCGGGCCGGTCAAGGTGAAGGCCCGCGGCAAGTGCGTCTCGTACTGGGGCAGCACCCGGGACACACGCCTGGACTACGCCGAGGCGACCGGCGGCCGCAAAACCTTCGGCAACTGCGGGTAGGGGATCTCGAGCACCGGGCCACCGCGGCCGGGCGGTGGCCGGACCCGCTCTCCCCTGTCCGTGTATCGGCGGGTCAGAGACCGCTCAGGCCGAGCTCTCTGGCGATGAGCATCCGCTGGACCTCGCTGGTGCCCTCGCCGATCTCCAGGATCTTGGCGTCGAAGTTCGCTGCCCTACGACTTCGTCGTTACTGCACCTCTGAGCTGGGAAATCTCTTGCTGTTACTTGTGATCATTTGTCATTGGTAGCCGCCCTCCGGCAGAACTGGGGCAGAACTAGAGGCAAGATCGAACGCCGACCGGCCGCGTTTGGCCCGCGAAGTCGCCGGTCACACACAGTGAGATCCCCTTGGAAGCGACCCGCCCAGCATCACCAAGTCACCCGGTCGCCTGATCCACGTACTGGGACTCTTCCCACGCAGTGACATCCGCCATCTTGTAACGGACGTACTTGCCAATCTTCATGAAGCGCGGACCACCCCCACGTGAATTCCACGGGTGGACCGTACCGAGGGGCACGCCTACACGTAGCGCGAGATCACCCGGCGTCAGGTATTTTCCCGCCACCGATCCCTCCTCAGGGTCTTCAGTCCGGGAAGCGGTCGTCAGCGTAAATTTGGGCAACAGCCCTTATTTATCGCAGAAGTTATAGATTTACCGGGTCTTACACATATGACGCATTAGGTGAATAATAGTGAGTTGGGTGCGTAACGACAATCGTTGGTAGATAACGCCAAGCCCTGGCACCCCCTTGAAGATCTCTCCAATATGCGTGTTGACTGAGGTACTTCGGCGATCACTTCGTGAGCGTTGCGTTCCACGCCAGCGTCGCGAGCAGCCCAAGGCTCAGTGCGATCAGTACCGTCGCCCCGAGCCGACCTCAGCTCACGGACGCCAGGGGCCACGCCGCGCCCCCTGTTACCGCGGCCCCCCACAGCGGCCTGTCTGCGGCGGCGAGCACTTCCTCCAGGGCGGCCTGCATGTCGCCCGACGTGGCCCGCGCGGGGGCGGCCTTCGGCGCGGACGTCTTCCGGCCGCCCTTGAGCGTGGCGGCGTACTCGTCGTAGAAGCCGAGGGTCACCTCGTCGAAGCGGCCGGCCGCCGGGCGGAGCACGATCTTTTAGCAGGGCTCCCAAAAGGGCTAAAGGGTACGAAGTGCTCACCCGCCGGCGGCTACCGGTTCGAATCTGCCCAACAGCAGACTCGATAACTCTGATTAGGAGGCGCAGACCGGCCCGAGCCCAGTCGATCGAGGACGGTCCGGCAGCAAGCACCACCTGATCACCGACGCCACCGGCATCCCGCTCACCGTCATCCTCACCGGAGGCAACCGCAACGACGTCACTCGGCTGATCCCGCTACTGCAGGCCATCCCGCCCGTGCGTGGCAAGCGTGACCGGCCTCGCCGACGGCCCGACGTCGTCCTGGCCGACCGCGGCTACGACCACGACAAGTACCGCAAGCAGGTCCGCGCCCTGAACATCCGCCCGCTGATCGCCCGACGCGGTACCGAGCACGGCTCTGGCCTGGGAAAACAGCGCTGGGTCGTGGAACAGGCCTTCGCCTTGCTGCACCACTTCCGCCGGTTGCGCATCCGCTGGGAAGTCCGCGACGACATCCACGAAGCCTTCCTCAGCCTCGGCTGCGCCTTGATCTGCTGGCGCCGCCTCAACTCATTGTGTTAGCAGCTCTAAAGCGGCACTCGCCCCTGCAACGTTCGGATCAACCTTGCATCCAATCGCCTCCCGCGACGTATTCGTTACGCCACGATGAGGTTATGTCGGGACGCTTTCTAAAATGGATCGGCCCCATCGTGTGCATCGCCGCATTAGGGGGGCTGGGTCTCTATCTGCTCACCCTGGGCGACCTGGAGAAGGCTGATCAGACAGCCAGCGTGGTGGGCGTATTCATCGGCTTGAGCGGTCTAGCTGCGACGCTCTACGGAATGTTCGTCGACCGCCGTGTCCTGCCGACTTCGACACCTGCAGACCCCGAAGAAACCATCGCTGCGGCCAAAAAGGCGCTGACCACCCTGGTGGCCCAGCAGTGGCGCACCGAAGCGAGTATCCGGTCCCTGGACGATCCCGAACCGATCCCGATCTCCTGGCACCTGGTCGACGACGCGGGCTTAATGGACCATCCGCGCCTGGTCGGCGAGCACCTGTTAACGTTTCGCGGCTCCAACGGTCAAATCCCCAAGCTCGCTCAGGCTTTTCGGAAGTTGCGGCGCCGACGGCTGGTCATCACCGGCGGTCCAGGGACCGGCAAGACCACATTAGCCATCCAGCTGCTGCTACACCTGGTAAGCCCGGACCGTGATGCGGCCGACCCGGTACCGGTGCTGGTACCGGTCAATGGCTGGGACACCAGTGCCCACCCGCGGCTGCACGACTGGCTCGCCGTCCGGCTGCCCCTGGACTATCCGGCGCTGACTGCTCCGCAGTTCGGAACAGGCACCGCAAAAGCCCTTCTCGATCACGGCCACATCCTGCCTATCCTTGACGGCCTGGACGAGATCCCTCCACCAGCCCGCATCACGGTGATCGCGGCCTTGAACCGGTGGCTAGGCAAGGGCGATTCCTTCATCCTCACCAGCCGCACCATCGAGTACGCCGCCGCGACCGAGCAGGCCGGAGACGTGCTGACCGCCGCCGCGGTCATCGCGCCGGCTGTCATCACCCCCATCAGCGCCGAATCTTACCTGCGCACCAGCCTGCCGCCGGTACCCCGCCATGACTGGAACCAGTTTTGGGCCGCGCTACACGACGGTTCCTGCCCGGGCTTGAGCCGACTGGCGGAAACCGCACTGGGATTGTGGCTGATTCGCACCGTCTACATCACCTCCACCACCGACCCCGCCCCCCTAGCGCAGCAGGAGGCGACGCTGCGCGCTCATCTGTTCGACCACCTCATCACCGCCGTCATCGACGGGCGGCCTCCCAGCAGTGACCCCGCCGAACACTTTCGGCCCCGCACTCGCTGGAACTCCGACCACGCTCGTGACTGTCTGACCTACCTCGCCCGTGTGCTGCGCGACCACAACACCTACGACCTGGCTTGGTGGCAACTCGCTCAGCACACCATCTCCCATTCCGAACGACGCCGCTTTGCATGGCAGGCCGGGATCGCGATCGGGCTCACGTTCGGGCTGGTCTTCGGGCTCGCGTTCGGGCTGGTCTTCGGGCTCACGTTCGGACTGGTCTTCGGGCTCGCGGGCGGAGTCATACTCGCGGTCGATACATGGTTCACTGAAATTCCCGGATACATTGATTTACATCTCTCAGGAAGGACAATCGACCTCATCAAATATGTGCAAAGCGCGCGCTCGTTCGGGCTCACAATCGGACTAGTAGCCGGGCTCGGGTTCGGGATCCTATTCGGGTTCAGGCTAAGAGACGAATTTGGACTCGTAGGCGGGTTCGGACTCGGGCTCGGGTTTGGGCTCGGGCTCGGGCTCGCGAGCGGACTCTTGATCAGTTCTGTAGACGCGGTGATCAGTTGGGCCGAACAGCCAGCGTCCTCCACGATCGCGACTACACCACTAACGAGCTGGAAAGCCGACAGAACCCTGACATTGCTACGAGTCATAACCTTCGGGTTTGCGACTGGGGTTGCTGCCGGGGGTGCGGTTGGGCTTATGAAAGGGCTCGCGGCCGCACTTACGTTTGGGTTCGTGTTTGGAATCATTTCCGGAAATCACCATGCTTGGCTGGTCTACTTAATCGCCGTTCGACGGTTGGCCAAGAATAAGCGCCTGCCCCGCAGGCTAATGATTTTTCTTGACGACGCTCACCGTCTCGGGCTGCTTCGCACCATCGGGCCGATCTACCAGTTCCGCCACGCTGAACTCCAAGACCACCTCGCTTCACCATTGAGCAGTGAGTCAAGCAGCGCAGCCATACTGCCAAACCCTGAAAATGCCCCCTGAACCCGAACAACCCCCCCACATCGCTTGGATCAAGCTGACGCCTCCCGGCCAGTGACTCCGACAGCACGACTTGATTCCAATAGGTGACTTCCTGGCTGATTCGCTCCCCGTCGGACGGCGCCGACAGGTGGAATAGCGGTATGCCGGACAAGTGGGTGAAGCGGGCGCTAGTAGGCGTAACTCTCGGGGCCGCAGTGGCACAGCTGATGCGATCCCGCCCTCAAGCACCTGAACCAGAACCCTTGGGCGTCGAGGAATCCCCGACGCCCGGGGAACCCGAGTCGGCCGCGTCCCAACCAAGAAAACGGCGGCTCTGGATCCTCGTAGTGATCGCCATCCTGTGTGTGTCTGCCGCCTTGGGGATGGTGGCACTGAACGTGGCGGCGCCGGACTGGGTGCGCTGGGTCTGCTTCGGCATCGCGCTGACGGGAGTCGTCTCGCTGATGCTCACGCTCCTGCTCGGCCCAGGAGCGCGTCGACTGGCCGGGGAGCAACGCCCACTGACCGAGGAAGACCGGCGCGAGCTGTCGGCGCACGAACGCGTCGAGGCGATCAATGCCGCCCGCCACACGCTGATCCAAGCTGCGACCGGCCTGGTAGTGATCGGTGGCGTCGTGTTCACCGCCCAGGGGCTGTGGTACACCGCCCAGAGCCTCGAAACTTCGCGCCAAGCTCAGATCATCGCTGAGCAAGGACAGATCACCGACCGGTATACCAAAGCCGTTGAACAGCTCGGCTCCAGCAAGGACGATGTCCGCTTAGGCGGCATCTACGCGTTGGAGCGCCTGGCGAAAGATTCTCCGCGAGACCACCACACTATCTATGATGTGCTCACTGCTTTCGTCCGACAGCATGACCCTAAACCCGCGGCCCAACTTCCGGGAGAGCCCGCAACCGACGTTCAAGCGGCGCTAACGGTTTTCGGCCGCAGAAAACTAAGTTACCCATATGGCCCATACTCCGACCCTCTAGCCGGAATCGATCTGAGGGAGACACGCATCGGACGAACCGGATTCAATCTAAGAGAAGTGCGCATCAAAGGCGTCGATCTGCCCCGAGCGAACTTGAACTCTACAGATCTGCGTGGCGCGAATCTAATCAGCGCGAACCTAACCAGCGCAAAATTGATCGGCGCAGATCTGAGCTGCGCAGGCTTGCGTTGCACAAACCTGAGCAGTGCAGATCTGAGTTATGCGGACTTAAGAGATGCGGATTTGAACGGCGCACATCTGAGCTGGGCGAACCTAAGGCGCGCGAACTTAAGCGGCGCGGATCTGGCCGGCGCGGATTTGAGCAATGCAGACCTACGCGGGAGTCTTGGCCTATCAGAAGAAATAGTACGTGCGATGGCTGTAACGAATGCGAGTACCCTTTTTGGTCCGGCACCCTGAGTAGTTTCAGGCAGTTACACCGATGCTCGGCACTTCGACAGCGTTCCGAGCGGCCCGGCCGCCTTATAAAGATTGCGTAGCCGTGCACGACCGGGCCCTGGTCACCGATGACCAGGTTTCTGTGAACTCCATTTTCTCAAGCCGCCGGAAGCGGTGGTGAGCCTGGTCGACCAGTTCGGGCGTGATCTCTGGACGGGACCAGGCCGGAGGCATTGGCGCGCTGGGTGAAGGCCCAGGAGATTAATTGCACCTCGTGATCGGAGTGGATCAGTGTTCCGGTCGGCGGTGTGCGGTGATGAATGGCCATGCCGAGTGCGTTGGTGGCCAGTGTGGCGATCTGCGTCGAGTCGATGGACCAGCCCACCACCCGGCGGGAGTAGACGTCCAAGACGACGCAGCAGCAGACCTTGCCCTCGCGGGTGGGGTGCTCGGTGATGCCGGTGACCCACAGCTCGTTGGGGACACCCCGGGCGAACCGGTGCTCGACCAGGTCCGCGGCGGTGGGGATCTATCGTCTGGTCGCTGATCTGTAGATCGAAGGTAGGGATCATCACCGAACTGGCGAAGGACGTACGAGGACGGCGCCGATACGTCACCACCAGGAAGCAGGGCACGCACCAGCTCAGGCATTATTACGCGAGTGTCACCCTCCCTGCCGGGGTCGGGATCAACGAGCTTGCCGAGTACCTGGGTCATTCCGACCCGGCATTCACTCTCCGTGTTTATGCCCATATGCAAACAACCTCATATGAGCGGGCCCGCGAGGCGATCGACAAGCGCATGAGCCATCTTCGCCTCGCGGTTGGACAGAACTGAGACAGAACCGAGCTCCCTCCGCAAGATCATCGGCTGATAGCCGAACCGCCGAATGATCTTCAACGTGGGTGAGATTTCAGCAGGTCAGAGGCCAGAAAGTCCCAGCTCCCGCGCGATCAGCATCCGCTGGACCTCGCTGGTGCCCTCGCCGATCTCCAGGATCTTGGCGTCGCGGTAGAAGCGGCCGACCGGGTACTCGTTCATGAACCCGTACCCGCCGAAGATCTGGGTGGCGTCGCGGGCATTGTCCATGGCGGCGTCGCCGGCGACGAGCTTGGCGATGGCGGCCTCCTTCTTGAACGGCTCGCCGGCGAGCATCTTCGCGGCCGCGTGGTGGTAGGCCAGGCGGGCGGTGTGGGTCCGGACCTCCATGTCGGCGATCTTGAACTGGATCGCCTGGTAGTGGCCGATGGGGTGGCCGAAGGCGTGGCGCTCGCGGACGTAGCGCAGCGACTCGTCCACGCAGCCCTGGGCCAGGCCGGTGGACAGGGCGGCGATGGCGACCCGGCCCTCGTCGAGGGTCTGCAGGAACTGCGCGTAGCCGCGCCCGCGCTCGCCGAGCAGGTTCGCCGCCGGGACGCGGCAGCCGTCGAAGGAGAGCTCGCGGGTGTCGGAGCAGTTCCAGCCCACCTTGGAGTACTTCTTCGACACGGTGAGGCCGGGGGTGCCGGACGGCACCAGGATGGTGGAGATCTCCTTCTTCCCCCCGGCCAGCTCACCGGTGATCGCGGCCACGCCGATGACACCGGTGATGTCGGTGCCGGAGTTGGTGATGAACGCCTTCGTGCCGTTGATCACCCACTCGTCGCCGTCCAGCACGGCGGTGGTCCGCATGCCGCCGGGCACGTCGGAGCCGCCGCCGGGCTCGGTGAGGCCGAAGGCGCCGAGCATCTCGCCCGACGTCAGCCGGGGCAGCCACTCGGCGCGCTGCTCGGGCGTGCCGAACCGGTAGATCGGCATCGCGCCCAGCGACACCGCGGCCTCGACGGTGATCGACACGCTGGAGTCCACCCTGGCCAGCTCCTCCAGGGCCAGGCAGAGCGCGAAGTAGTCGCCGCCCATGCCACCGTGCTCCTCGGGGATCGGCAGCCCGAACAGGCCCATCGCGCCCATCTGCCGCACGATGTCGTAGGGGAACTGCTCGCGCTCGTAGAGGTCCCCGATGACCGGGGCCACCACGTCGCGGGCGAACGCCTCTACGGTCTTGCGAAGCTCCTCGTACTCCTCGGTCAGCTTGGGCGATGTGGACATGGTCACTCCTCGACGTTCTCTGCGGTGGTGCGGGACGGGTTCTCGCCCAGGGCCTGGACGACCCGCGACGGGCTGGGGCGGCCGAGCCTCGCGGCCAGCCAGGTGCTGGTCTCCACCAGCGAGGAGAGGTCCAGCCCGGTCTCGACGCCGAGGCCGTGCAGCATCCAGACCAGGTCCTCGGTGGCGAGGTTGCCGGTGGCGCTCTCGGCGTACGGGCAGCCGCCGATGCCGCCGGTGGAGGCGTCGACGACGGTCACCCCCTCGCGCAGGGCGGTGAGGGTGTTGGCCAGGGCCTGGCCGTAGGTGTCGTGGAAGTGCACCGCGAGCCGGGAGGGACCGCCGAAGGCCTCGATCAGCGCGGCGACGTGGCCGGGGGTGCCGACCCCGATGGTGTCGCCGAGCGACAGCTCGAAGCAGCCCAGGTCGAGGAGCCTGCGCCCGACGGAGACGACCTGGGCGACGGGCGTCGGGCCCTCCCACGGGTCGCCGAAGCACATCGAGACGTACGCCCTGACCTTCAGGCCGTTGGCCAGCGCCCGCGCGACGACCGGCTCGAACATCTCGAACTGCGACTCCAGCGTGCGGTTGAGGTTCCTGCCGGCGAAGGTCTCGGTGGCGCTGGCGAAGATCGCGATCTCGTCGACGCCGTGTTCGAGCGCGCGGTCGAGGCCACGCTCGTTGGGGACGAGGACCGGGTAGCGCACGCCGGGAACCCGTTCCATGCCCGCCAGCAGCTCCGAGGCGTCGGCGAGCTGGGGCACCCACGTGGGGTGCACGAAGCTGGTGGCCTCGATCACGCGGTGTCCCGCGGCGGCCAGCCGGGCGATGAACTCGGCCTTGACCTCGACGGGGACCACCGCGGCCTCGTTCTGCAGCCCGTCGCGCGGCCCGACCTCGTAGATCGTGACCCGCTCGGGCAGCCCCGCCGCCCGGACCCGCTGTGGCTCGCGCATCATGCTCCCCTTACCGGCTCGCGCCGCACGGCCCTGGCGGCCCGGGGGGCCGCCGGTGTCGCGACCTCGGCGACCCATCCGGCCGTGACCTCCCCGTCGCCGTGCGTCACGGCCCATCTGACCGCCCGCGTCGCGATCTCCCGGTGTTCCCGTACGGCCTCCGCGACCGTCGCGGAGACCGTCACGGCTCCTCCTCGCGGACCACGGCCAGCACGGCGTCCATGGCGACCGCCTGGCCGGCCCGGACCCGCATCTCGGCGACGATCCCGCCGATCGGCGCGGTCACGGTGTGCTCCATCTTCATCGCCTCCACGATGAGCAGCGGCTGCCCCTCGGCGACCCGCTCGCCCTGGCCCGCCTTCACCACGAGTACGGTGCCCGGCATCGGGCTGCGGACCTGCCCGTCCCCCGGGCCGCCCGCGCCGGTCCGGTCGCCGGGGTCGCCCAGGTGGCGGCGGGTGAGCACCCAGGCGTCGCCGTCGCGGCCGAGCCAGATCGTGTCGCCGCCGTCGCCGTCCCTGGCGACGGCGTAGCGCCTCGCGGTCCCGCCGAGGGTGACGAGCAGGTCGCCGTCCCCGTTCATGCCGCCCTCGTCGGCGAGCCGCGCCCGCACGACGTCGGCTTCGGGCAGGCGGATCTCGGCTCCCGAGGCGGGCAGGCCGCGGACCCTGAGCTCGCGGACGCCGTCGCGGGTCTCCAGCCGGTAGACGGTCCAGGCCGCCTCGCCCAGCCGCCAGCCGTCGGGGACGTCCCACGGGTCGGCGGGCGTGCCGGCGGGCACGTGCTCGCGGTGCAGGACCAGGGCGGCGGCGGCCAGGACGTCGCCGGGGACGGAGGGAACGCCGTCGCGGGGGACCAGCTCGCCGAGGTGGCGCTCCACGAGGCCGGTGTCGAGGTCTCCGGCGACCACGGCGGGGTGGCCGATCAGGGCCCGCAGGAAGGCGATGTTGGTGGGCACCCCGAGCACGGCCGTGGCCGCGAGCGCGCCGTCGAGCCGCCGCAGGGCGGCCGCCCGGTCGGGCCCCCAGGCGATGACCTTCGACAGCATCGGGTCGTAGTCGCTGCCGACCAGGCCGCCGGCCATCAGGCCGGAGTCGACCCGCACCCCCGGCGGCTCGCGCAGCGCGAGGACCCGGCCGCCGGTCGGCAGGAAGCCCCGGGAGGGGTCCTCGGCGTAGACGCGGGCCTCGACGGCGTGGCCGTCGAGGCGCACCTCGTCCTGGGTGAGCGGGAGGGGCTCGCCGGCGGCGACCCTGAGCTGGAGCTCGACCAGGTCCAGGCCGGTGACCAGCTCGGTGACGGGGTGCTCGACCTGCAGGCGGGTGTTCATCTCCATGAAGTAGTAGTCGCCGGTCGCGCCCTGGACGATGAACTCGACCGTCCCGGCGCCGGTGTAGCCGACGGACCTGGCGGCCTCGACCGCGGCCGCGCCCATGGCGGCCCTGGTCGCGGCGTCGAGGAGCGGGGACGGCGCCTCCTCGACGATCTTCTGGTGGCGGCGCTGCAGGCTGCACTCGCGCTCGCCCAGGTGGATGACGCCGCCGTGCGCGTCGGCCATCACCTGGATCTCGATGTGCCGGGGGTTCTCCACGAACCGCTCGATCAGCAGGGTCGCGTCGCCGAACGCGGCGGCGGCCGTGCGCCGGGCGGAGGCCAGCGCCTCCGGCAGCTCCGCCGCGGAGCGCACCAGCACCATGCCCTTGCCCCCGCCGCCCGCCGAGGGCTTGATCAGCGCGGGGAAGCCGACCCGTACGGCCGCCTCGGCCAGGTCGTCGCCGGGCTCGGCGCCGCCGGGGACGACGGGGACGCCGGCCGCGGAGACGGTGGCCTTGGCCCGGATCTTGTCGCCCATCGCCTCCACGGCCTCCGGCGGCGGGCCGACGAAGACGAGCCCCGCCTCCGCGCAGCGACGGGCGAAGGCCGCGTTCTCGGCGAGGAACCCGTATCCGGGGTGCACCGCCTGGGCGCCGGTCGCCTCGGCGGCGGCGAGGATGCCGTCGATGTCGAGGTAGCCGCCGGGCAGCCGCACCGCGACGTCGGCCTCGAGGACGTGCCGCGCCCCGGCGTCGGCGTCGCTGTGGACGGCGACGGAGCGGATGCCCAGCCTCCTGAGGGTGCGGGTGATCCTCAGGGCGATCTCGCCGCGGTTGGCGACGAGGACGGTGTCGAACATCCGACGGGGTGGCGGTGAGAGTGTCATGGTCGCGGTCACATCCGGAAGACGCCGTAGCCGACGGGTTCGAGGGGGGCGTTGGCCGAGGCGGACAGGGCCAGGCCCAGGACGGTACGGGTGTCGAGGGGGTCGATGACCCCGTCGTCCCAGAGGCGGGCGGTGGAGTAGTAGGGGTTGCCCTGCTCCTCGTACTGCGCGCGGATGGCGTCGGGGTCGGCGTCGCCCACGGTGGACAGGACGTTGGCGGCCTGCTCGCCGCCCATCACCGAGATGCGCGCGTTCGGCCACATCCACAGGAACCGGGGCGAGTAGGCGCGCCCGGCCATCGCGTAGTTGCCGGCCCCGAACGAGCCGCCGACGACCACGGTGAACTTGGGCACCCTGGCGCAGGCGACGGCGGTGACCATCTTCGCGCCGTGCTTGGCGATGCCGCCCGCCTCGTACGCCCTGCCGACCATGAACCCGCTGATGTTCTGCAGGAACACCAGCGGGATGTTGCGCCGGTCGCACAGCTCGATGAAGTGGGCGCCCTTGAGCGCCGACTCGCCGAACAGGATGCCGTTGTTGGCGACGATCCCGACGGGGTGGCCGTGGACGCGGGCGAACCCGGTGACGAGCGTGGCGCCGTACTCGGCCTTGAACTCGCCGAACCTGCTGCCGTCGACGATCCGGGCGATGATCTCACGGACGTCGTAGGGCGTGCGGGTGTCGGCGGGGACGATGCCGTACAGGTCGCGGGGGTCGTGCGCGGGCTCCTCGGAGGGCGCGCGCTCCCAGGGGGAGGGCGTGCGCGGCGCGAGGGTGGAGACGATGTCGCGGACGATCCGCAGCGCGTGGCGGTCGTCGTCGGCGAGGTGGTCGGTGACGCCGCTGACGCGGGCGTGCAGGTCGCCGCCGCCCAGCTCCTCGGCGCTGACCTCCTCGCCGGTGGCGGCCTTCACCAGCGGCGGGCCACCGAGGAAGATCGTGCCCTGGTTGCGGACGATCACCGCCTCGTCGCTCATCGCCGGGACGTACGCGCCGCCCGCCGTGCAGGAGCCGAGGACCGCGGCGATCTGCGGGATGCCGCGCGCCGACATGGTGGCCTGGTTGTAGAAGATCCGGCCGAAGTGCTCGCGGTCGGGGAAGACCTCGTCCTGCCTGGGCAGGAACGCGCCCCCCGAGTCGACGAGGTAGACGCACGGCAGGTTGTTGTGGAGGGCGACCTCCTGGGCCCGCAGGTGCTTCTTGACGGTGATCGGGTAGTAGGTGCCGCCCTTGACGGTGGCGTCGTTGGCGACGACCACGCACTCGCGCCCGGAGACGCGGCCCACCCCGGTGATGATCCCGGCGGCGGGGGCGGCGTCGCCGTACATCCCTCCTGCGGCCAGCTGGGAGAGCTCCAGGAAGCGCGAGCCCGGGTCGAGCAGGGAGTCGACGCGGTCGCGGGGCAGCAGCTTGCCCCGGGAGACGTGCCGGGCGCGCGACCTCTCCGGGCCGCCCAGGCCCGCCACGGCGACGCGTTCCCGGAGGTCGGCGACGAGGCGCTCGTTGACCTCGGCGTTGCGTTTGAAATCCTCGCCACCCGGGTCGCAGGCACTTCGCAGCACCGGCCAGCCACTCATCCGAGCCTCCCCGTCCGGCCTGCCCGGCCTGTCTGATCCGCCCGGCTTCGCCGCCGCTGGGTCACCGGTCATCAACTCCATCGCAGATGTTAGTCATTATTAACGTTACCGTCTACCATGCGAGGGGTGACGACTGCTCAGCCTTCCACCCGCAACCGCGGCTCACGACGCGCGGAGATCCTGGACGCCGCGGCGGAGCTGTTCGCCGCGCGCGGCTTCCACGGCGTCTCGATCGAGGACATCGGCGGCGCGGTCGGCACCTCGGGCCCGGCCCTCTACCGGCACTTCAGCGGCAAGGAGGCCCTGCTCGCGGAGATGCTGCTGGACGTCAGCGAGCGCCTGCACACCTCGGGAGCGCGCCGGGTGACCGAGGCCGCCGACGCGGAGCAGGCGCTGGACGCCCTGCTCGGCTGCCAGATCGAGTTCGCGCTCAGCCATCCGGCGCTGATCACCGTGCACGACAGGGAGCTGGGCAACGTCCCCGAGCCCGCCCGGCGGCGGATCCGCAGGCTCCAGCGGCTGTACGTCGAGGAGTGGGTCACCGTGCTGAGCGAGCTCTACCCGGGGCGCCCGCAGGCCGGGCTGCGCGCCGCGACCCACGCCGTCTTCGGGCTGCTCAACTCCACCCCGCACAGCGCGGGCGAGCTGCCGCCCGCGGCGATGGCCGAGCTGCTGCGCGGCATGGCCCGTGCGGCGCTCGCCGCCACCCATGGCTAGGAAGCAGGGTTAGGAAGCGCTAACTCCTGACGAGGCGTTCCCGTCGCGAGGACGGGTGCCACGCCTGCGAGGGGGTCACCACGACCGTGCACGGCGCCTCGCGCAGCATCACCTGGCAGACCGGGCCGATGGCGGGATCCAGCGGGTCGTCGTGCTCCCGGTCGGCGACCACCAGCAGGTCCGAACGGTCGGCCGCGTGGCGGAGCACCTCGACGTGGGGCCGCGTCTCGATCAGGCTCTCCACCTCGACGGTGGGATACCGCTCCTCCCACACCGCGACGTTGGTGTTGAAGCGGACGGCCACCTGCCTGGTGTCGTGGGCGTTCTCGGGACAGAGGCAGATGATCAGCAACGCCGCCCTGCGCAGCCTCGCCTCCTCGAAGGCGATGCCCAGCTCCGGCGAGTCGAGGTCGGGGCCCTCCACCGCGATCGCCACGCGACCGGCGCGCGGATGGCCGGACCGCCTGACGACGGCCACCGGGCAGCGGGCGTGCGCGGCGACCTCGACGGTCGAGCCGATCCTCAGCTCGTCGGGACCGCCGGCGCCACGCGGGCCGATCGCGATCAGCTCCGCGGCGCCCGACAGGCCCACCAGGGCCGCGGCCGGGGTCCCCTCCACCAGCTGCCCGCGCACCCGTATCCTGGGCGCCAGCTCGCGCACCGTCGTCAGCCCGCTGTCGAGGACGCGCCTGCCCATGCGGCGTACGACCTCGGTGGTCTCGGGGGCGAGGGAGAGCCTGGGGTAGGGCCACTGCCAGGCGTGGCAGACGAGCAGCGGGAGAAATCTCAGGCGGGCCTCCTCAACGGCCCACCGCAGGGCCAGCCGGCTCTCGGCCGAACCGTCGAATCCGGCGACCACCGGCCGCCCGTCGTCCTGTACCGGCATCACGGCTCCTCTCCCCCGTCACTCCTTCCCATCCTTCTCCGATCCGCCTGCCGGGAGGGGTGCGCTTCTCCAAGACTCTTCGTGTTTTGCGGCCCGTATCGGCAAAGACGCCTTTCGGCGAAGACGCCTTCTCCCGCCCGAGGGGCGGCGGGAGGGCGCTCGTGAACAAGCGGGAGGGCGCTCATATAACGGGGCAGGGCCGGGACACGTGCCGCCCGGGCACGCCGGAGCGGTGTACGGCGGCCGGTCACCGGCACGGCCGCCGGTCTGTCACCGGTCTGTCACCGGCACGTCACCGGCGCAGGGCGGTCACGGGGCCGGATGTCCGATCACCGGCGCGAACCGGTCACAGGCAGGACCCGCCCACCGCCACGACGGCGGTCGGCGTGCAGAGCACGCTCGCCCAGGCGGCGACGGCCGACGTGACCGCGAGGGGGGTGCCCGGCGCGGCGAATATCACCGGCGCCGGTGCGACCGGGACCGGCGGGACGGCCACGGGCGGCACGACGTCGACCGGCGGGGTCCCACCGGGCGGGGTGGCGATGGGCGGCACGACGTCGACCGGCGGGGTCCCACCGGGCGGGGTGGCGATGGGCGGCACAATGTCGACCGGCGGAGTGCCACCGGGCGGGGTGGCGATGGGCGGCACGACGTCGACCGGCGGGGTGCCACCGGGCGGCAGCTGGGTGTCCGGCGGCGGCGGGGTCCCGGGCACCGCGGCCGCGGTGCCCGGAGCGGTCCCTGGCACCGGAGGCGGAGGCGGAGGCGGCGTCGCGGCCGAGGGTGACAGCGCGGACATCGATGCGGCCCCCGGCACCGGTGCGTCTCCGGGCGCCGGTGCGCTCCAGGCGGCCGGTGCGGCGGGGGCCGGTATCCCGGGCACCGGCGTGTCGCCGGAAAGCGCCGGGGCGGGTGACGCCGTATCCGGAAACGGCACGGCGGCGTGGGCGGCGGCCGGCAGCATGACGGCCGCCCCCACCGCCCCGGTGAGAATCAGTTTTCCAAGCATGTGCGCCTCCACTGATGTGACCGATGTGACTGGTGTGATGGACGTGAACTCCGAAGATGCTGGCAGCCGCTGTGTCCGCGGATGGCAAAGACACCCTCCTGGGGAAGTCCGCAGGAGGAACGGCTTGTGGCAACAGGGGCGCGAGATGCCCGGAGATCGCAACACAGGACCCGGAAACGAATGTGCTTCCACCGTTCGGGGCTTCCGCCCCTTGTGCTGGTCAGCCCCGGTGTGAGGCCTCCGGTTCATTCATCGGGCGGATCGGTGAAAACAGACCTGACAAGCTGTCATGAATAATGGTTAAATGCGATCGGCCCGCAAGTCCGTGCGCACCAAAGATGTCAAGGTTGAGGACGGCATCCGTCCATGGGGGACATAATCGGGCTGTGGCGCGCGACACTGTTGAGACCCATTTCACCGAGGCCGTGACCGCCCTTTCCCCCGGGGCGCCGCGCGATCCGGGCCTGCCCGTGCGGGAGGGCACGTCCCTGACGGGCGCCCGCTGCCGCGAGCTGTTCGAGTTCCAGCTCGGCAGCAGGCTGCTGGACGTCACCGCCCGCTGGCTGCGTGAGCAGGGCCAGGGCTTCTACACCATCGGCTCGGCCGGCCACGAGGGCAACGCCGCGGTCGCCGCCGCGCTGCGCGCCACCGACCCCGCCCTCCTGCACTACCGGTCCGGCGCCTTCTACCTGACCCGGTCGGCGATGGCGGGCCGGCTGCCCGAGGAGGGGCTGCGCGACGTGCTGCTCGGCCTGACCGCATCGGTCGAGGAGCCGATGGCGGGCGGGCGGCACAAGGTCTTCGGCCACCCCGACCTGGCGGTGATCCCGCAGACCTCCACGATCTCCAGCCACCTGCCCCGCGCGGTGGGCGTGGCCTTCGCCATCGAGCGCGCCCGCCAGCTCGGCCTGCCGGGGCCGTGGCCCGCCGACGCGATCGCGACGTGCAGTTTCGGTGACGCCTCGATGAACCACGCCAGCGCCCTGTCGGGCCTCAACACGGCCGCCTACGGCTCGTACCAGAAGCTGGCGCTGCCGATCCTGTTCGTCTGCGAGGACAACGGCCTGGGCATCAGCGTGCGCACCCCCGACGGCTGGGTCCGGGCCGCCCACCACCCGCTGGTGAGGTATTTCGAGGCCGACGGCTGTGATCTCGCCGACGTCCACGACGTGGCGCTGGCCGCCGCCGACCACGTCCGCGCGCACCGCGCCCCCGCCCTGCTGCGCGTCGGCACCGTCCGGCTGATGGGCCACGCGGGCTCGGACGTGGAGCTGTCCTACCGGACCAAGCGGGAGATCGACGCCGACCTGGAGCGCGACCCGCTCGTGGCGACCGCCAGGCTGCTCGTCGAGGCCGGCCTGACCACCCCCGACGAGCTGCTGCTGCGGTACGAGACGACGCGCGAGCACCTGTTCAAGATGGCGATGGAGAGCTCCCGGCGGCCCCGGCTCGTCTCCGCCCTCGACATCGTGGAGCCGCTGGCCCCGCGCACCCCCGCGGCCGTCGCCGCGGCCAGCGCCGGGGCGGCGGCCCCAGAGGCCAGGGCGAGGGCCTTCGCCGGCAGGCTCCCGGAGCAGGAGGGCCCGCTCACCTTCTCCCAGTCCGTCAACCGCACCCTCGCCGACTCCCTGGCCGCCCACCCCGACGTGCTGGCCTTCGGCGAGGACGTGGCACGCAAGGGCGGCGTCTACGGCGTCACCCGCGGGCTGCAGAAACGCTTCGGCCCCGGCCGGGTGTTCGACACCCACCTGGACGAGCAGGCCGTGCTCGGCCTCGCGCTCGGTTCCGGGGTCTCCGGCCTGCTGCCGGTGCCCGAGATCCAGTATCTGGCGTACCTGCACAACGCCCTGGACCAGATCCGAGGCGAGGCCGCGACGCTCCAGTTCTTCTCGCAGGGGGCCTTCCGCAACCCGATGGTGGTGCGCGTCGCCTCCTACGCCTACCAGAAGGGCTTCGGCGGCCACTTCCACAACGACAACTCCGTCGCCGCGCTGCGCGACATCCCGGGCCTGGTCGTGGCCTCCCCCGCCCGGCCCGACGACGCCGCCTCGATGCTGCGCACCTGCCTGGCCGCCGCCCGCGTCGACGGCAGTGTCTGCGTCTTCCTCGAGCCCATCGCCCTGTACAACACCCGCGACATGTTCGAGGAGGGCGACAGCGGCTGGCTCGCCCCGTACGCTCCCCCGGCCCGATGGGCGGAGACGCACGTCCCGATCGGGCGGGCCCGCAGCTACGGCGACGGCCGCGACCTGACCATCGTGACCTTCGGCAACGGCCTGCGGATGAGCCTGCGCGCCGCGGTGCGGCTCACCGCCGAGGGGCACGGCTGCCGGGTCCTGGACCTGCGCTGGCTCTCCCCCCTCCCGGTGGAGGACCTGATGCGGGCCGCCGAGCTGACCGGCAAGGTGCTGATCGCCGACGAGACGCGCCGCACCGGCGGCGTCTCGGAGAGCATCGTCGCCGAGCTGCTCGACGCGGGTTTCACCGGCAGGATCGCCCGGGTGACCTCCTCGGACAGCTTCATCCCGCTGGGCGAGGCGGCCAGGCACGTGCTGCTGTCGGAGGCGGAGATCGAGGCGGCCGCCCGCAAGCTGCTCGGCTGACTCGTCAGCGGGTCCCGGGCCGGTGGTCCGGGGCCCACGGCGGTGTCAGAGCCAGTCGCGGCGCTTGAACACCAGATAGAGGGTGAGGCAGACGCCCGCCATGAGCAGGACCGCGAAGGGGTAGCCCCACCTCCAGTGGATCTCGGGCATCACGTCGAAGTTCATGCCGTAGATGGTGCCGACGAGGGTGGGGGCGAACAGGATCGCGGCCCAGGCGGAGATCCGCTTGACCTCCTCGTTCTGGGCGTTGCTCGCCTCGGTGAGGTTGGTCATGTGCTCGTTCTGGGCCTGGGCGACCATGGTCGAGTTGACCACGAGGATGTCGTGGAGCATCTGGCGGAAGCCGCTGACCCGCTCGGCGACGGTGATCACGTGGTCGGCCACGTCCCGCAGGTATCTCTGCAGCTCCTGGTCCACCCCGTACTTGGCGGCCCCCGCGATGAAACCCTCGATCATGCCGAGGAGCGGCTGGGTGGCCCGCTGGAACTCGATCACCTCGCGCGACAGCTCGTAGATGCGGCGGGAGACGCCGGGCTCGTTGCCGAAGACCTGGACCTCGATCTCGTCGATGTCGTTCTGCAGGCCGGCGACCACGGGGGCGTAGCCGTCCACGACCGCGTCGAGGATGGCATAGAGCACCGCCTGCGGGCCCTGGCCGAGCAGCTCGGGGTCGTGCTGCATGCGGCGGCGGACCTGCGACAGGTCGGGCGCCTCGCTGTGCCGTACGGTGATCACGAAGT
This sequence comes from Streptosporangium sp. NPDC023825, assembly GCF_040639575.1. Classification (NCBI taxonomy): domain Bacteria; kingdom Bacillati; phylum Actinomycetota; class Actinomycetes; order Streptosporangiales; family Streptosporangiaceae; genus Streptosporangium; species Streptosporangium sp. NPDC023825. Next base: position 74,310 of record NZ_JBFAAE010000035.1, read on the forward strand.
TCGGGCCGACGAAGACGTGCAGCTCGCCGAAGTCGACCTCCTCGGCCTCGTCGAGGTAGCGGGCCGGGCGGAGCACCACGAACAGGGTGTCGCCGTAGCGGTCGGCCTTGGGCCGCTGGTGGGCGACGATGGCGTCCTCGACCGCCAGCTCGTGCAGGTCGAACTCCTCGGCGACGTTGAGGATGACACCGTCCTCGGGCCGGTAGAAGCCGATCCAGGCCATGCTGCCGGGGGTGTTCTTCAGGCGTTCGAAGGCATCGGGCAGCGACTCGGGGGTGGCGGCGCGACGGCCGTCGACGTAGATCGCGTTGTCGATGACACGCGAGCGGGGCGGGACCGGCCGCCCGTCGCCGACGGACCTGGGGTCCATCGACCGCTCGGGAGACTCCCGGCCGGTGCCGGGACGCCCGCGCACCAGGCTCCTCAGGCCCCGCATTCGCCGGTCGGTCACGCGTCTCTCCTCATCGGGCGCTCATGAACTCCTGCAGCGACCGCATCGCGGTGGTGCGGATCTTCGCCCTGAGCATCGGGGTCCAGCCGAGGACGATACCGACCGGCCGGCCCATCGCCATCTTGGACCAGCGCCTGAGGTCGAAGTCGTCGTGGTGCCGGACGATCAGGCCGTCCTCGAAGCGGAAGAGCGCGTCGACCTCGTTGACGACCTTCCTGCCCGTCTTGCCGAAGGTGTAACGGCCGGTCCAGTGCGCCGTGCCCTCGTGCGGGCGGGCGGTGATGTCGCGGACGGTCACGTCGAGGTCGGCGCTGCGGCCGAGCAGCATCCGCCACATGCCCATGACCCTGTCGCGTCCTTCCAGGTCCTGGAAGACGGGGTCACCGAAGGTGACGTCGGGGTGGTAGCAGAGCTCCATCGCGTCGGCGTCGCGGCGCGCGAAGGCGTCGTAGAACGTCCTGATGAGCTCGGCGTTCCGATCGTTCACGAGTTTCTCCCGGTCATCAACATCCTGCCGACCGAGTGTAGTGCGCGGAAAGGTCGAGGAGATTGTCCGCGTTGTGCCAGCACACCGCGCGGAGCCAGCCGTCGCCGAGGCCGAGGCGGTCGAGCGCGTGGAGCTGGTGGGCGTACGGGTGGGGGATGTTCGGGAAGTCGCTGCCGAGCAGGATCTTGCCGGCCAGGCCGAGGTCGCGCAGGCGCGGCAGGAGGCGTGCGGGGAACGGCGTGCCGCGCTCGGCGAAGTCGGTGAAGGTCATCGTGGTGTCGAGCCGCACGTTCGGGAAGGTCTCGGCCAGCTCGAAGAACTCGTCGTACTCCGGCATGCCGAGGTGCGCGACGATCATCGGCAGGGCCGGGTGGCGGTCGAGCACCCCGCCGATCGGCCCCGGTCCCGTGTGGCGGCCGGGCAGCGGGATCGAGCTGGCGTGCACGACGACGGGCACGCCCCGCTCTGCGAGCAGCCCCCACACCTCGTCGATCTCCGCCAGCCCGGGGTCGAAGCCGCCGACCTGGAGGTGGACCTTGAAGATCCGCGCTCCTCTGCCGAGCGCGTCCCGGACGTAGCCGAGAGCTCCAGGTTCGGGGTAGAAGGTGGCCGAGGGAAGACATCCCGGGGTACGGCCGGCGAAGTCGAGCGTCCATTCGTTGAGGCTCTCGGCCATACCCGGCCGGTGCGCGTAGGCCAGGGCGGAGAAGACCTTCACCCCCAGTGCCCGCAGCCTGGCGACCCGTTCCCCTGCTGGCAGCCGGTAGTGGATCGGCCACCCTTTCCCCATCAGGGGGCTGCCGTGCTCGAAATGGTGCCAGACTCGGCGTTCCATCCGCTCCGGCAGGAAGTGGACGTGCACGTCCGCCAGACCGGGCAGGCCCAGCTCTCGCCACCAGGCGGGGACACCTGCGTCCGCGAGTTCCGGAATCATGTTCGGCACGGTTCCGACTTTATCGCCAGCACACCGGCAGTCGTGGGACGCTTTGCTCTCACGCCGCGAAGGAGAAACGAGCGTTGTCCGACCTCTGGGTGACCCTGACCACGACCCGTTCCGGGCCGCCCCTGTGGGTCGTGCTGCTGTCCGCCCTGGCCGCGCTGGGCGTGGTGTCGTGGTCCACCTCGTGGCAGCTGTCACGAGGGCTGATCACCATCGCCCACGAGGGCGGGCACGCGCTGGTGGCCCTGCTCACCCGGCGCAAGCTGGAGGGCATCCGGCTGCACTCCGACACCTCGGGAGTGACCCTGACCAGGGGGAAGCCCCGGGGGTTCGGCATGATCCTGACCGCCGCCGCCGGATACGTCGCCCCCTCCCTGCTGGGACTGGGCGGGGCGTGGCTGACCGCCTCCGGCTACGTGGCGGTGCTGATCACGATCGTGATCGGGCTGCTGTTCTGCATGCTGCTGCTGATCCGCAACCTGTTCGGCGTGGTGAGCCTGCTGGCCACCGGGGGTGCCATCTTCGCCTTCACCTGGTACGCCGCGCCCGACATGGACGCGATCCTGGCCTACCTGGCCGTGTGGTTCCTGCTGCTGGGCGGCGTACGGCCGATCGTGGAGCTCCAGCGCAAGCGGCGTCGCCACCAGGCGCCCGACTCCGACGCCGACCAGCTCGCCAGGCTGACCTTCCTGCCCGGCGGGTTCTGGGTGTTCCTGTTCCTGGTGGTGGCGGGCGCGTGCCTGGTGGCCGGGTCCTACCTGCTGCTCCCCCCGTCGTTCGCGCTGTTCTGAACCCTGAGCGGTTCCGCCCCGCCGCCGCGTCCCTTTCGTATCCGCCGTCCCGGGCCGTCCCTCGCGGTGGCCTCTCGTCACGACGGCACACGGCAGGGAGCGAAATCGACGACGGCGCGGAAGACCGTTCGACGGTCACTCGCCGTAACGGGTCGTCGCCATGCCGTGGCCTCGAAAGGTCCGGTCGCCTCCGGTCGCGATGGCCGGTCGTCCCGGCGTGCGCGGGCCGCCGGGACGGCGTGTCAGGCGGCTCACCGGGACGGCGGCCGGAACGACCCCCCGGAGGCGGCCGTACCCGGAGCGACGCGCCGGGAGCCGCGCACCGGGGGCGGCGCCCCTGGGGGGCCACCGCGGGTGACCACCGGGCGGCACCCGGAACGGCGGCGCGACACCGCGGCCCGCCCGCCTCCCCGGAATCCGGCTAATTACGCGATTCATATCATGATGTCGGGGTAATCATCCGACACTTAACCTTCATATCGCTACACCCCGTAACCGCGCTTCTCGTTCGGCGATTCGGGTAATCTTTGAATTTTATTATCGGGAATATCATTTCTCCTGCGAGAGGCGTTCCATGCCCCACCCCGCTTACCTCGTCGGAGCGGCAGGGGCGGGCGTCCTGGCGGTCTCGCTGGGCGTGACGTTCGTGCTCCTCCGGCGGCTCAGGCGGCTTCGCGCCGAGCGGGAGAGTGCGCTCACCAGGGCGTACGAGGGGTTCGCCCGCGACATGCACGACATCGTGGGGCACTGGCTCTGGCTGGCGTCCATCAAGGGAGAGCTGGCCCACCGCAGGGCGAACGGCGACGCGCGCATGAGCAAGGACCTGGAAGAGGTGCTGCGGGCGGTGCGGCAGGCCGCGCACGCCGTGCGGAACGTGTCGGAGGCCCGTCACCGGCTGTCGTTCTCCGGCGAGGCCGCGCGGGCCAGGACCCTGATGGAGGGCTTCGGGGCCTACTGCTCGGTCCGGGTGGACGTGGACGAGCTTCCCGAGGTCGTGAGCGCCACGCTGGGCGCCGTGGTCCGCGAGGGCGTGACGAACATGCTGCGGCACAGCCAGGTGAAGCGGTGCGCGATCGAGCTGGTCGAGCACGGCGGCCGACTGCGCCTGACCGTCGTCAACGACGGGGCTCCCCGGCTGGAGGCGCACTCCACCGGCAGCGGCGTGGACAACCTGACCCACCGCGTGGGCGAGCTGGGCGGTACGGTGCGGGCGGTCGGCGGCGCGGACGGGTGGTTCACCCTGATAGCCGAGGTTCCTGGTAATTTTTCCGAATAACCTTCACGTCCGCCGCGAAAGCGCAGGTAGCGTACACCTTCACGGTCGGCACTGTGAGTTTCGCATATACGAGTGGTTTAATTTGTAACTAGTGGTTTCTCGGGTTATCCGTAATTCTCTCTTCTGGAAGACAGCAGGGGAGAATGCCGTGGATGACCAGTATGAACTTTATTGCCTGGCGGACCCGCTTTTTTACGACACGCTTGACGGCCGCCGGGGAGATCACCCCGATTTCGCGCTCGCCGCCCGGGACGTCCCGGACGGCTGGCAGCACCAGGCGACCGACACCTGGATGCACTACGCGCCGCTCGCCGGCCGCACTCCCGCCCAGGGCTGGAAGATCCACGTCTCCGCCCGCGCCGAGGACGCCGACCGCGCCATAGAGGCGGTCTGGGACTACTGCGTCCCCCGCGACATCGCGTTCAAGTTCCTGCGCAGCCTGCCGGTCATGACCATGCTGAACTCCAAGGCCGCCCCCCGCGGCGCCAGCGGGAAGCTCGTGACGATCTACCCGGTGGACGAGGCGCAGCTGGAGCTCACGCTCAAGGAGCTCGACGAGCTGCTGCGGGGCGTCGAGGGGCCGTACATCCTCAGCGACCTGCGCTACGGCCAGGGCCCGCTCTTCGTGCGGTACGGCGGTTTCGCCGGACGGCGCTGCCTGGCCGACAACGGCGAGCTGGTGCTGGCCATCGAGGACGGTGAGGGGCGGCTCGTCCCCGACGTGCGGGAGCCCGCCTTCGGCGTGCCGTCCTGGGTGACGCTGCCCGCCTTCCTCGAGCCCCACGTGGCCGCCCGCAACGCCGTCACCACCGAGGGACTGCCGTACCGGGTCGAGAGCGTCATGCAGTTCTCCAACGGCGGCGGCGTCTACCTGGGAGAGGACCTGCGCACCGGGGAGCGCGTCGTGCTGAAGGAGGCCCGCCCGCACGCCGGCCTGGACGCCGCCGGCCGGGACGCGGTGGCACGGCTGGCGCACGAGCGCGACATGCTGGAGCGCCTGTCCGGGCTGGACGCGGTGCCCGCGCTGATCGACTACTTCACCCTGGGCGGGCACCACTTCCTGGTCGAGGAGTTCGTCGACGGCAACCCGCTCCAGCGGCAGCTCGTGCACAAGTACCCGCTGACCAGGGCGACCTGCGACGACGAGGCCGTCGCCGAGTACACCGGCTGGGTGCTCGACATGCTCCCCAAGGTGCGCCGGGCGGTTGCGTCCCTGCACGGGCGCGGGGTGGTCTTCGGAGACCTGCACCCGAACAACATCCTCGTGACCGAGGACGGCCGCCTGGCACTGATCGACTACGAGGTGGCGACCCTCACCGAGGACCGCGGCCGCGCGGCTCTCGCCCACCCGGCGTTCGGCGCGCCGGCCGACCGGCAGGGCGTCGACGTCGACCTGTACGCCCTCGCCTGCCTCTGCCTCGGACTGTTCGCCCCGCAGCTCACGATCATGCTGCCGCTCGACCGCGCCAAGGTGACCGAGCTGGCCAGGCTCATCGGCGAGACCTTCCCCGTACCGCGCGAGGTGCTCGACGAGGCGGTCCTGACCGTCACGGGTCCCGAGCCCGCGGCGGCCACCCCGTACCCGAAGCCGGGGCTCGACGACTGGCCCCGGCTCAGGGAGGCGATGACCCGGGCCATCCTGGCGAGCGCCACCCCCGAGCGCGAGGACCGGCTCTTCCCCGGCGACGTCGCCCAGTTCCAGCCCGGCGGGGGCGTCAACCTCGCGTACGGCGCGGCGGGCGTGCTCTACGCGCTGGCCGCCACCGGCGCCGAGCGCCGTCCCGAGTACGAGGACTGGCTGCGCGCCAAGGCGCTGGCCCCCGACCCGGGGACGGGGATCGGGTTCTACGACGGCCTGCACGGCGTGGCCTACGTCCTCGACCTGCTCGGCCACCGCCAGGACGCGATCGACACCGCCGACCTGTGCCTGCGCCAGAAGTGGGAGGCGCTGGAGCTCGGGCTGTTCAGCGGCCTGGCCGGGATGGGCCTGAACCTTCTCCATCTGGGCGACGCCACCGGCGAGCGGACCTTCACCGAGGTGGCCCTGCAGATCACCGGCATCTGCTCCGACAGGCTGGGCGGGCCCGACGACGTGCCGGAGGTCAGCGGCGGCGCCAACCCCCGGGCCGGGCTGATGTACGGCTCCTCCGGGCCCGCCCTCCTCTTCCTGCACGCCTACGAGCGCACCGGCGACGCGTCGCTGCTCGAGCGGGCGGCCGTGGCGCTCCGCCAGGACCTGCGGCGCTGCGTCACCGGCGAGGACGGCACCCTCCAGGTCGACCAGGGCTGGCGCACGCTGCCCTACCTGGACGAGGGGTCGGTGGGCATCGGCCTGGTCCTCGCCCGCTACCTGGCCCATCGCGAGGACGAGGACTTCCGCGCCGCGCTCGACGGCTGCCGGCGCGTCACGCGAGGACGCTACTTCGTGCAGTCCGGCCTGTTCACCGGCCGGAGCGGCATGATCGGCGGTCTCGGCTGGGGCCTGGGCCCCGAGCCGCACGCCCTCCACACCGGCCACACCGACCTGGCCGAGCAACTCCGCGGGCTGGACTGGCACGCGCTGCCCTACGGCGGCGGGCTGGCCTTCCCCGGCAACCAGCTACTCAGGCTTTCCATGGACTTCGCGACCGGTACGGCCGGAGTCCTGTTCGCGATGAGCGCCGTGCTGCACGACCGGCCGGTGTTCCTCCCCTTCATCGAGCCGCCCGGCGGCACGAGCACCCCATCAGGGGTGTCCGCGCACGGATCCGCCGGGTGGTTTGGCCCCCACGGCACATCGACATCAAAGGAGGTGTAACGACATGGTTCTTCTCGACCTGCAGTCCCTGGAGGCCCCCACCGGTGGCGGTGGCGGCGGCGGTGGCAGCACCCTGACGGTTCTCGGCTGCAACTCCGGCAAGCCCAGCAACCTGAGCGTCGTCCTCTGCCACTAGGCACCTGGTTTTCCGGATTTTCCCCGATATCGGCTCGGTTCCCACCGAGTTCTCACCAGTTCTCATCAGTTCTCATCAGAAGTGAGGCAATCCCATGGTCCTTCTCGACCTGCAGTCCCTGGAGACCCCCGACGGCGGCGGCCACGGCGGCGGCGGTGGCAGCACCCTCACGGTCCTGGGCTGCCAGTCCGGCAAGCCCAGCAACCTGAGCCTCCTGCTCTGCCACTAGTCCTCCCGTTCCACACATCCAGAACCCGTAGAACCCCGTAGAAACGGAGCACCTCCCATGGTCCTTCTCGACCTGCAGTCCCTGGAGTCCCCCACCGGCGGCCACGGCGGCGGCGGTGGCAGCACCCTCACGGTCCTGGGCTGCCAGTCCGGCAAGCCCAGCAACCTGAGCCTCCTGCTCTGCCACTAGGCACCTGGTTTTCCGGATTTTCCCCGATATCGGCTCGGTTCCCACCGATTTCTCACCAGTTCTCATCAGTTCTCATCAGAAGTGAGGCAATCCCATGGTCCTTCTCGACCTGCAGTCCCTGGAGTCCCCCACCGGCGGCCACGGCGGCGGCGGCGGTAGCACCCTCACGGTCCTGGGCTGCGAGTCCGGCAAGCCCAGCAACCTGAGCGTCGTGCTCTGCCACTAGTGAGACCTCGTGCCCGGGACGGCCAGCGACGGCGGCCGTCCCGGGCACTCCCGTTCCGGGAGGGTCCGGTACGCCGAGAACACATCCGGTACGCCGAGGACGCAGAGGACGCCGGGAGACCGGGGAGGTCCGCGGCGTCGAGGACGTCCGGGGCGCCGGGACCATCGGGGAGGTTCGCGAAGCCGGAGAAGTCCGGGAAGTCGTGGAAGTTCGCGAAGTCGGAGAAGTTCGGGAAGTCCGAGGAGGAGCCAACGTGCGGGCAGCGGACCGGCTGGTGGCCGACACCGTACGGCGTAGCGGACCCTGGCTGGCCGTCCTCGCGGTCACCTCCGTCCTGGGCGCGTTCGCGCAGCTCGCGCTCCCGCTCGTGCTGGGCAGGACGGTCGACGAGCTCGTGGCCGGTACGGGTGGCGGCACCGGCGCGGCGACCTGGCTCGGTGCCTGCGCCGCCGCCGTGACCCTGACCGTCCTCTGCGACACCCTCGGCGTCTGGGCCGCCGGATCGAGCGGCGCGCGCTCCTCGGCCTGGCTCAGGAACCGGGTCGTACGGAACGTGCTCGGTGTCGGGCCGGTGATCACCCGCCGGTTCCCCGAGGGAGACCTGGTCACCCGGATGGGCCTGAACACCGAGGAGATCGGGCGCGCCCCCGAGTCGATCGTCACCGGGGCCGCGCTGGTCATCCCCACCGCCGGTGGCGTGGTGGCCCTCACCCTCATCGACCCCCTGCTGACCGTGACGCTGGTCGCCGGGCTCGTCCTCATCGCGCTCGTCCTGCGGGCCTTCCTCACCGTGAGCACCTCCATAGCGGGCGACTACCAGGCGGCGCAGAGCGACATCGCCGCCCGCCTGGTCGACGCCCTCGCCGGGGCCCGTACGATCGCCGCGGCCGGCACCGCCGACCAGGAGCGGGCGCGGGTGCTCACCGCCCTGCCCCGGCTGCGCGGGCACGCCATGGACATGTGGCGGGCCAACGCGCGGGCCGGCGTGCAGGCGGGAGCGGTGGTCCCGCTGCTGGAGGTGGCCGTGCTCGGGGTGGGCGGGCTGCGCCTGGCCGCCGGCGACCTCACGGCCGGAGAGCTGTACGCCGCCGCCCGCTACGTCGTGCTCGGCGCCGGTCTCGGCTCGGCGCTGGGCTATGTCAGCCGCCTGGCCAGGGCGCGGGCCGCCGCGGCCAGGGTGGAGGAGCTGACCGCCGAGAGCCCGCGGGCCTACGGTACGCGCCCGCTGCCCCCCGGCCCCGGCACGCTCGAGCTTCGCGGCGTCGACGCGGGCGGCCTGCGCGACGTCGATCTCGTCATCCCCGGCGGGCAGGCGGTGGCCGTGGTCGGCCGCTCGGGGGCGGGCAAGTCCCTGCTCGCCGCGGTCGCCGGACGGCTGGTGGACCCGCGGCACGGCACGGTCCTCCTCGACGGCGTGCCGTTGCCCGACCTCTCCCGCGAGGCGCTGCGCCATGCCGTCGGATACGCCTTCGAGCGCCCCGCGCTGCTCGGCGACACCGTCGGCGACGCCGTCGCCCTGGGGCTCGACGCTCCCGCCCCCGGCACCGGCCGTGGCCGTCGCACCCGTACCGGGTCCGGCCACCACGAGGACCGGGACGACCGGGCGGGCGGGAGGGGCGAGGTCGTGCGGGCGGCGGCGCGGGCGGCCCGCGCCGACACCTTCGTCCGGCGGCTTCCCCTGGGGTACGACACGCCGCTGGAGGAGGCGCCCATGTCCGGCGGTGAGCGGCAGCGGCTCGGCCTGGCCCGCGCCTTCGCGCAGGGATGGCGCCTGCTCGTCCTGGACGACGCCACCTCCAGCCTGGACACCGTCACCGAGCGCCAGGTCGCCCGCGCGCTGTCCAGGGAGCTGCGCGACCGCACGCGCCTGATCGTGACCCACCGGGTGGCGACCGCCGCGGCGGCCGACCGGGTGATCTGGCTGGACGACGGCCGGGTGCGCGGGTGCGGCGGACACCGCGCGCTGTGGGCCGACCCGGCCTACCGCGCCGTCTTCCAGGCGGACACGTCCTTCCCGGCCGACGCGTCGTTCCCGCCGGACGCCTCCTCCCCTGCGGGCACGTCGTTCCAGGCGGGCGCCTCCTTCCGGGCGGGCGCGTCGTGAACCCTCCGGACGCGCACGTCGTCGACAGGCCCCTCCGGCGGGCGCTCAGGAGGGACCCGTACCAGCTGGTCAGGCTCGCGGGCTGGTCCGTCGCGGAGACGGCGCCCTCCCTGGTCATCGGCCTGGCCATCGCGCGGGCGATCGACGACGGCTTCGGCGCGGGACAGCCCGCGACCGGGTTCGCCTGGCTGGCGCTGCTCGGCGGCGCGTGGCTGCTGGCCGCGGTCGGCGCGCGGCAGGTGGTGATGGCCGTCGCCGCGATCGTGGAGCCGTTCCGCGAGGAACTGCTCGCGCACGTCGTCGACGACGCGCTGCGTCACTCGGTCATGTCCGGACGGGGACCGGGGGCGGCCGCGGTGGCCCGCTCCAACCTGCAGGTCGAGCTGGCCCGCGACGCCTTCGCCTCGGTCATCACGGTGGTCAGGTCGTTCGCGTTCACCGTGGTGAGCGTCATGCTCGGGCTGGCGACCCTCGTGCCCGAGGTGCTCGCGCTGGTGCTGCCCCCCTTCGTCGCGGGCCTCGTCATCTTCCTGCTGTCGCTGCGCGCCCTGGCCAGGCGGCAGCGGGACTTCATCCTGGCCGACGAGCGCACCGCCGGATCGCTGGCCACCATGGTGGGCGGGCTGCGCGACATCACCGCCTGCCGCGCCGAGGAGCGGGTGGCGGGCGACGTCGGCCTGCGGGTGGCCGAACAGGCCCGCGCGGCCCGGTCGCTGGCGCGGGTGACCGCGCTGCGCACGCTGTCGCTGGCGGTGGGCGGCTGGCTGCCGGTCCTGCTGGTGCTGGCCGGGACCCCCTGGCTGGTGGGTGAGGGTGCGGGCGCCGGGGTGATCCTGGGCGCCCTGGCCTACGTCACGCAGTCGCTGACGCCCGCGCTCGGCAACCTCGTGGAGGGGCTGGGCATCAACGGGGTCCGGCTGCGGGTGGCGCTCGGCCGGCTGCTGCGCGACGGCGACCCGCCCGTACGGGCGCGCGGGCGGATCGCGGCACGGGACGGTGACGGCGGGGCCGGGGCGGCCGAGCTGCGCGGCGTGACGTTCGCGTACGGCCCGCACGCGGAACCGGTGATCGACGGCCTGGACCTGTCGGTCCCCGAGGGGGACCACGTCGCGGTCGTGGGTCCCAGCGGCATCGGCAAGTCCACGCTCGCCGCGCTCCTGACCGGCGTGCTCCCGCCGGGGGCGGGCCGTGTCCTGGTGTGCGGGGTGCCCGCCGACCGGCTCGACCCCGCCGACCGGGTGCTCATCCCGCAGGAGGCGTACGTCTTCCGCGGCTCCCTGCTGGAGAACCTGACCTACCTGGCCGACGCCTCGCAGGAGGCGGTGGACGACGCGGTGGCCGCGGTCGGCCTGACGAACCTGGTGGCGCGGCTGGGCGGTTACTCCACCGAGATCCACTCGGGGCTGCTGTCGCCCGCCGAACGGCAACTGGTCGCCCTGGCCCGCGCCTATCTCGCCCCGGCCCGGCTGGTGATCCTCGACGAGGCGACGTGTCACCTGGACCCGGCGGCCGAGGCCCGCGCCGAGGAGGCGTTCGCCCGCCGGGGCGGCACGCTCCTCGTCATCGCCCACCGGCTGACCTCCGCCCTGCGGGCCCGGCGGATCCTCGTCATGGACGGCACCAGCGTCCGGCTGGGCACGCACGAGGAGATGCTCGCCGCCTCCCCGCTCTACGCCGACCTGGCCGGGCAGTGGAACCCGTCGAGCACGCAGGAGCTGGTGCCTTGACGTCCTCACCGCGTCTCCCGTCCAGAACCCGAGGTCTCCCCATCGGAGGAAGCCGATGATCTACCCTCCCGCCGAGCGGCAACCGGTCGTCGACCACCTCCACGGCCACGCCGTGCCCGACCCATACCGGTGGCTGGAGGATCCGGACAGCCCGGAGACCCGGAGCTGGACGGCCGCCCAGGAGGAGCTCTGGCGCGAGCACGCGGGCACGCTGCCGGGCCGCGACCTGTGGCACTCGCGGGTGGCCGCGCTGACCGGGGCCGGGACGGTCGGCACGCCGATGTGGCGCGGCGGCAGCCGGTTCTTCCTGCGCCGTACCGCCTCGCAGGAGCACGCGGTCCTCTACCGCACCGGCCCCGACGGGGTGGAGGAGACGCTGCTCGACCCGATGGAGCTCGACCCGAGCGGGCTGACCACGCTCGACCACTGGCAGCCCGACCTGGACGGCAGGCTGGTGGCGTACCAGCTGTCCAGGAGCGGGGACGAGCGGTCGAAACTGCGGGTCATGGACGTCGCCACCCGCCGGGTGGTGGACGGCCCGATCGACCGCTGCCGGTACGCGCCCGTGGCGTGGCTGCCCGACGGGAAGGCGTTCTTCTACGTCCGCGGCCGCCGGGTATGCCTGCACCGTCTCGGCACCCCCGCCGGGGACGACGCCGTGATCATGGATGAGGAGCGCTCGTACGGGCTGGGGATCAGCTACAACGGGCGCTGGCTGACGGTCTCGGCGATGGCGGGCGACGGCAACGACCTCTGGCTGGCCGACCTGTCGTCCTCCTCCCCCGAGCGCCCCGACCTGCGGGTGATCCAGCGGGGGGCGGGCGCGGTGACGGCGCCCGCCGTCGGCCGCGACGGGCGCCTGTACCTGCTCACCACCCTGGACGCGCCACGGGGGCGATTGTGCGTGGCCGACCCGGCGCGGCCGGGCCCCGAGCACTGGATCGGCCTGGTCGACGAGGATCCGGAGGCGGTGATCGGCGAGTTCGCGATCGCCGGGCAGACGCTCCTCGTCGGCTGGACCCGCCACGCGGTCGGCGAGATCAGCGTCCACGACCTGGCGACCGGGAGGCGGCGCGGTTCGGTGCCGCTGCCCGGCCTCGGTTCCGCCGGGGGGATGACCACCCGCCCCGAGGGCGGCCACGAGGTCTGGTTCACCTACACCGACAGCGTCACGCCCGCGGGGGTGCACCGCTACGACACGCGCACCGGGGAGACGTCGCTGTGGAGCGCCGCGCCCGGCGCCGTGGAGGTGCCGGAGCTGGAGGCCCGCCAGCTGGTCTTCGCCTCGGCGGACGGCACCCCGGTGCGGATGGTCGTGCTGGCCCGCCCCGGCTCGGGTCCCAGGCCCACGATCCTGTACGGCTACGGCGGGTTCGGGCTCTCGCTCGCGCCGTCGTACTCCAGCTACATCCTGCCCTGGGTCGAGGCGGGCGGGGTCTTCGCCCTCGCCCAGCTGCGCGGCGGCGGCGAGGAGGGGGCGGCCTGGCACCGCGACGGCATGCTGGAGCGCAAGCAGAACGTCTTCGACGACTTCGCGGCGGCGGCCGAGAAGCTCGTCGCGGACGGCTGGACCACCCCCGCGCGGCTGGGCGCGTGCGGCGAGTCGAACGGCGGGCTGCTGGTGGGCGCCGCGCTGACGCAGCGCCCCGACCTGTTCGCCGCCGCCGTCTGCTCGGCGCCGCTGCTCGACATGGTCAGGTACGAGCGGTCGGGGCTCGGCCCGGTGTGGCGTTCGGAGTACGGTTCGGCCGACGACCCCGAGCAGCTGGGCTGGCTGCTGGGCTACTCCCCCTACCACCGGGTCACCGGCGGCGTCGACTACCCGGCGACGCTGCTGACCACGTTCGGCGGCGACTCCCGTGTCGACCCCATGCACGCGCGCAAGATGTGCGCGGCGCTGCAGGCGGCGACGTCGGGCTCGCGGCCGATCCTGCTGCGCCACGAGGGCGACGTCGGCCACGGCTCCCGCTCGGCGGGCCGCGCCGTCGACCTGGCCGCCGACATGCTCGCCTTCCTCGCCGCCCACACCGGCCTGGAAGCCGGCGACTGAGGGCCTCTGCGGCCTCCCGGCAGTCAGGCGTCGGTGTCCTTGGGGTGGCGCGTCGAGGCGTAGACGAGGTGGACGGTTCTCCGGGACTCGTCGACGAGGTAACGCACGCGACCGCCCGCGGTGACCTCGTACTCCCACTGCGGGTATTCGCGACCGCCCAGAGTCCCGGCGGCGAGACGGCCTCGCAGGCGGTGCTGCCGATCGGGGTCGTCCTGCGACAGCGGGGCGTCGCGCAGCGCCTCGAAACAGCGCCGGGTGTTGCCCGCGGCCTCGGCGCACAGATCGGCCCACCCCTTGGCCGCCTCACTGGTGGCGAACCGCAGGTGCCACTCGTCACCGATCGGCGGCGGGGCCACCGCGTCGCCGCGCTTGGGACTCACGGCGCGATCACCTCACCGTGATCGTCATCGGGCAGCGCGCGGGTGAGCTGTGCGGTCAGTGAGGGGTCGGCGAGGACGCGGGCGGTGGCACGCCATTCGACGATGAGCCGATGCAGGGTGGCATGGACGTCCAGCTCGACCGCGTCGCGCGTGGCGTCGACCAGTCCCTGGACGAATTCCCTCTTCTCGTCCAGGGAAAGGTGCCTTACCCAGGGGAAGACCGTGGGCAGGGCGTGCAGGACGGCGCGGGTGCCCTCGTCGCTTGCGAGGAGTGCCGCGACCATGCGGGCCGCGATGTCCGCGGTCTCCTCCCGCTGCCGGTCATGCCGCGCGGTGGAGATGAACAGGTCTTCTCCGTCTCGGCGCTTCACATGCACCCGGTGAACGCGATCGAGGGTCTCGGCGACTCGCTTGGAGTGCTTCGACAGATCGGAGAACGGAACGGTCGGCGTAACCATGCCACATGATACTTCGGAACGTGTTCCGAAGTACAGCGGACCATACGGAGGGAGCGTCCACGTGACCATGTCGCGACGCGAGTTCGCCCAGCCGCTCGCCACCGGTGCGCTCTCTTCAGTCCTTCCCGGGACCGTCGACATTGCCCAGACCGAACGGATCGCCCGCGCGATTGAGCAACCCACCCGGGTTGACGCTGACGTCATCGACTACTTCCGCTGCCTGCTGGCAGAGCACTGCACCGCCGACAAGATACTCGGCCCCCGGCTGCTGCTCCGGCCGTTGATGGCACACGTCGAGGTGCTGAACGAGCTGCGACGCGGCGCACGGTCAGCGAACGTGGAGCCGCTCTTCCAGATCCTCGCCCAGTACGGGGAGATGGCCGGTTGGCTGCACCAGGACATCGGCAATCTTGACGCGGCACGGCACTGGTCGCGTCTCGCGGCCGAATGGGCACAGTGCGCCGGTGACCTCCAGATGGCCGCTTACCTACTCGTCCGTGAATCCAACATCGCCTGCCTCACCGACGACCCGGCAGCCGTTGTTCAGTTGGCCACGGCCGCCCGCCGCTCCCCCGGCCCGCTCGACCCGAAACTCCGCGCACTGGCCGGCCGGCATGACCACGGCGATCCAAGGGGTGCCCACCGAACTGGAACTGACCGGAATAACCAATTTGGTCAGTTCGTTCAGTACGGTGACAGGCAAGCACGCCAAAGGAGTCCTCATGAAGAACACCCCCACCGGCCGGCGCGCCCTGGTGGTCGGGCTCGGCATCGCCGGCATCACCACCGCGCTGCGACTGCGTCAGATCGGCTGGGAACCGGTGGTGGTGGAGCGGGCACCCACCCGCCGCTCGGGCGGGTACTTCATCATGCTGTTCGGTGCCGGTGTCGCCTCCGCCCGGCGGCTGGGCGTACTGGACCGGATCGGCACCCGGGGCGGGTCGCGGATAGCCATGTACGACGTCGACCGGGCGGGGCGTCGCCGTCCCGGGCTGGATCCGGCCGCGCTGCGGGGAGGGCCCCGCCGGCTGCTGCGGGGCGACGTGGAGCGGGGACTGTTCTCGGCGTTGCCGGCGGACGTGGAGATCCGCTACTCCACCGTGCCCGTCCGCATCGTCCAGGACGGGTCCGGGGTGGAGGTGTCGCTGCACGACACCGCGGCCGATGCCGTCGTCACCGAGCGTTTCGACCTGGTGGTGGGCGCCGACGGGACGCGCTCCACGGTGCGCGGGCTGGTCTTCGGCCCCGGGGACCACCTGCGTCCGCTGAACCACATGGTCGGCGCGGTCCTCCTGGACGGGCCGGTCGACGGCTTCGGCCCGTCCGACGGGGTGGTCCTGGCCGAGCCCGGCCGCTCGGCGTGGGCCTTCCCCTTCGCCGATCACGCCCCGAGCCTGCTGTTCTCCTACCGCACCGGCGACGTCGACGCCGAGTTCGCCCGTCCGCCGATCGAGTCCATCCGCGCCGCGTTCGGGCCCGAGCCCACCGGCCCCCTGCTGGAGGGCCTGTTCACCCGCTACGAGCAGGCCTCCGACACCCTGTTCGACTCGGTGCAGCAGGTCAGGATGCCGAGCTGGCACCGCGGCCGGGTCGTCCTGCTCGGGGACGCGGCCTGGTGCCTGACCCTGTACACGGGCATGGGCGCCTCCAGCGGCATCGCCGGCGCCGAGCTGCTGGGCACCATGCTGCAACGCCACCCGGATGATCTGCCGGGAGCGCTGCGGGCCTGGGAGACGCGGATGAGGCCCTTCATCCGCGCCCAGCAGGAAGGCGTCCTGGCCGGGCGCCGGATGTTCACGCCGCAGGATCGCAAAGAGCTCCTCCTGCGTGCCGGGATGATGCGCCTGATGCGCGCGCCGGGCGTCGGAAGGGCCGTGGGCAGGATAATGCTCAACGACAAGAACATGCGGGCCAAGAACGTCGACGTCGCCGCCCCCTGACCAGATCCGAACCGCCGACAAGGAGGACAGCTCCGGTGAGCCCGTTGGTCGAACTCCACTCGCGCAAAGCCGCCCGCATCCTGGACAGCGCGCGCGAGCTGGTGCGCGACCACGGCGCGGGCAAGGTCACCGTGTCCGAGATCAGCCGGGCGGCCGGCGTGGGCAAGGGCACCGTCTACCTGTACTGGTCCAGCAAGGAGGACCTGATCCGCGGCCTGTTCGCCCGCGACCGGCTGAGCTTCCTGGAGGAGGTCATCGGCCGCATCGGCGCCGACCCCGCCACCGTCCGGCCCCGCCGCCTGGCCCCGCTGCTGGTGCGCACCTCGAGCACGCTCCCGCTGGCACGCCGCCTGCAGAGCGACGACGCGGAGTTGCGGCGGCTGCTCGGCCAGGAACCCGGCGACCGTGAGCTGTACGACCGCACCCGGCCGGCCGCCATGTGCGAGGCGGTCCTGCCGATCCTGCGCCGCCACGACCTGGTCCGCCACGACCGTCCCCTGCCCGCCCAGGCCTACGCCCTGCACGCCGTGCTCACCGGATTCCTCACCACCGTCTCCGAGCCGGCCACCGCCCCGTCCGGCGTCGACGACCCCGACGAGGTGCTGGCCGACACCGTGGCCGTGCTGCTGGAGCCCTCCGCCGCCCCCGGCCGGGCGGCCGTCGCCGCGGCCGCCGAGCAGACCCTCGCGGTCTTCCGCGAGCTCCGGGACGCGGTGCTGGGCCTCATCCAGGGCAGCCAGTCCCCCGACCGCTGAGGCGTCCGGCAGCGGGACCTGCCGGGGAGGCCGGTCCCGCCCGAACACGACGGCGCTTCTCGGCGCCTCCGACGAAACCTCCTCGGAGCACCGAGAGAGCACGGCACCGCCTCCGGCCGGCCGAAGGGCGCCGGAGGCGGTGCCGTGCCGGGGCACTACTGGACGGCCCCGAGCCGGTACCGGCCGTTGTCGCCACAGCAGAACTCGTAGTCCCAGGTCGCGTCCCGGTTGATGGTGACGCCGCCGATGAGGTCGTTGAAATCGAGGTCGTCGTACTCCATGAGGCGGAGCTGGGCGCCGACGGGGACGCACTTGTCGACCTCGACCCGCTGACCGGCGGCCATCGACACGTATGTCGAGGTCACCGGCCAGATCTTCGTGCCACCGCTCGTGATGTACACCTCGTCGCGGCCGTTCTCGGTGACCGTGAGGGCCCGGAGGCCGTCGAGGAACACGCCGGCGCCACAGGTGAGCGCGGCCTTCTCCCGGGCCGGATTCGCATCGGCGACCGCCGCCGAGGTTCCGGTCAACGCGAGACATCCGGCCATCATGGCCGCGGCCGCGAGCTTCGACGGTTTCCGCCAGGTGCGCATGTCGGTGCCCTTCCGCCGCCTGCGGGAGCTCTCTTCGACTCGCATTCGTGTGCACTCTCCGTTTCGACTGCCGGTGACGTGCGTTCGCACCACGCGTGCGCCCCGGCCTCGGCGTCCGCGTGGGTCTCCTTGCCTCCGTCAGATCTACGGCACGGCCGCTCGCACGGACCACGACCGGGCACGCTCCTGTCGATAAACCTGGAGTTCGTGTCCGTTTTCGACAGGGTGCGCGCTCCCGGACGAACCGCGTGGCGACCGGCCTGCGCAGGTCCGGGCCAGGGCGGCGTACGGCTGCCGATGCGCACGGCGCCGCGGGCGGGACCGCGGTGGGATGGACCCGCACACAGGTCCTCAGCTGGTGGCGCCCCAGGTGAGAGAGAGACCGGTGGCGGCGCGTTCGGTGCGGATCTCCATCATGCTGCCGAGGATGGTGGCATGGTCGGACACCACGGGCGTGGCGTCGAGCGTGTAGGTGATCCGGTTGCTGACGAGCACCGGGCTGCCCTGCGGCTCGTGGAGGTGGCGAGCGGCGGCGGGGTCGAGCGAGCCGGGCCGGACCACCTCGGTCGCCCGGGCGACCGTCACTCCCGCGTCGGCGAGGGCCGTGTAGAGGGAGACGGCGGTGAAGTCGCGGTCGCGGATCCGGTCGGCCACCGGCCGGCGGACCCAGGACACCTGGTGCACGGCGGGGCGTCCCGCGAACTCGCGGACCCGCTCCAGCCGCAGGGCGGTGTCGCCGGGACGCAGCCGCAGCTCCGCGGCGATCCGGGCGGGGGCCCGGCGCACCGCCCGCCCGGCCACCGCGGTACGCACGTCGTGACCCTGTTTACGCAGGTCGTCGACCAGGCTGCGGAGCGAGTCGAGCTGGTACGCCAGGTGGGGCGGGGCGACGAACGTGCCCTTGCCGGGCTGCTGCACGATCAGCATCTCGTCGCTGAGCTGCCGCAACGCCTGGCGCAGTGTCATGAGGGTCACCCCGTAGGAGGCGCTCAGCTCCCGTTGCGGCGGCAGCGCCTCACCGGGGGCGTAGTGCCCCGACCGGATCTTCGCGGCGAGGTCGGCGGCGATGGCGCGGTATCTCGCCTCGTGCCCGGCGTCGGGGTTCATCGTGGTCGGTCACACTCCTGGTCGAGGGCTTGCCGCAGGGTCGCGAGGAAGGCCCGCAGGTCGTCCGGCCCAGCCCCGTCGAGCACCCGCCGCACGGCCGCGGCGCCGACCACCACGCCGTCGGCGTGCCGGCGGGCTTCGCGTGCCCGGTCCGGGGTGGAAATGCCAAATCCTAGCAAGGCCGGCCGGTGACGTGCCTGATCCGCCCGGCGGGCTCCGCCGCAGAGGCGGCGAGGACGGCCCGCTCACCGGTGGTGCCCGTCAGCGACACCCCGTGGACGAATTCGCGGCTGCGGCGTCGCCGGGTGTGGCACGGGCGGCGTGGACGCGCCACACCCGGCGACGCCGTGTCGCTGCGACGCTGTGTCGCCGCGTCGCCGCGTCGCCGGTGGAGCGGAGAAGGCCATCGAGGAGGCGACCGTGATCGCCGGGCTGGATCAGCTGTTCTGGAAGAGTTCCTGGAGGAGCATGTGGCCCGGCATGGTCGGGGCAGGACGCACGCCCACGGCGAACATCTCCGGGTCGTCGAACACCGGTTCCCCGCCGGGGCGGCGCGCGTAGGGGACGCGCCCGTAGTCCACGCCCTCGCTCTCGTCGAAACTCATCCAGGTGATCGTCTCCTGCTCCCCTTCGCGTAGAGGGAGGTTGGACACGGCGCGGCTGTAGACGACGTCAGGTGCGGTGACCCATACCAAAGGGACGGCGAAGACCCATCGCGTCGCCTGGATCTCCCGTGCTCTGACGGCCGCTCGCGTCTCGAACGAGGTGGCGGACCGCGGATCGCGGAGATAGTCGTAGTCGATGAGCACGAGCCTCCGCTCTCCTTCGAGAGCGACGATCGCGGGGCGGTCGCGGGCGACGATGTTCTTCTGGAGACGCTCGACCACGTCGAAGAGCAGTGCGGCCGTCTCGGCGTTCATCGTGTCCTCCAAAGCTTGCGGTACCGGATTCCGCCGTGGCCGGAGCGACCTCGGAGAGCCGGGCGGATTGTCCTGACTGGAACGCGCGGCTCGAGGAACCCTCTGGAGCGGCGCGCGGTCGGTACTTCGACCCGGACCCGGGCGAGCGCGCCGTGTCCGGGCAGGCCGGTTCCGGTCCCGCGCAGCGTGCCCCACCCGCGCCGGAAGACGACCGCCTTCCTCCCGGCGCGGGCCGGCACCCGCACGTCGCGCGGAAACCGTCAGATCTCGTCCACGGACATCGCGCCCTCATTGGGACGCCGGGACAGGTCGATGCCGAGCTCTTCCGCGGCGCGGAAGACGTCGTCGTCGGTGTCGCGCATCTCGATGGACATGCCGTCGCTGGAGAGCACCTCGACGTTCAGGCACAGCGACTGCATTTCCTTGATGAGGACCTTGAA